>JAXIPB010000033.1:0-8054 GCA_045403155.1 Micromonosporaceae bacterium | reverse complement strand
CGGCCGACTTGCCGAATCCGGTCCGCTGCACCAGAAGCACTCGTCGGCCACCGCCCACCAGGGCCTCGATGGCGGTCCACTGGTCGTCGCGCAGCCGCGCCTGCGGCCCGGCCAATCGGCGCAGGATCGCCTCGGCCGCATTCCGGTCCACGCGCTGATTCAACTCCACGATGCCTGTTCTACCGCACCGGTCCGACAGATGTCGGCCGTGCCGCGAGTTGAAGTGTCATCCGGGCAAATAGACTTAGGGAGATAGCTCGCTGACTGGTGACATCCCAAGCACATAGCGGTTCCCCTTTTATCGCGGTAACCGCGCCAGCCTTCATCGCGAGCTCGACTACCTCCGCACATTCCGGAACCGCATAGCCCACTACGAGGCGATCTTCCATCGACATCTGGAGGCCGACCACCAATCGTTGCTTAGGGTCATTGGTTACGTCTCTCCCGACGCCGCTGCCTGGGTGCGACACCATGATCGAGTTATCGAGGTGCTCAGGCGGCGATCAGCCGTCTGTGCAGGAGCCGTGGCAGGCCGGTTCTAGTTTGAAGAGCTTTCTGCAAGCCGATTCTGGCTCGAGGTCGTTGGCCGGGCCAGCGCGACGGCGTCCGACCATAGTTAGGAGGGGTCCCCCCCTCACATCAGAGCGGGGTGACGTAGGCCCCTGTAAGTCCACCATCCACCACAAAGGTCGACGCCGTGATGAAGGACGCGTCGTCGCTGGCCAGGAACGCGACCGCCGAGGCGATCTCCTCCGGCTCGGCGAAGCGCCCCATCGGTATGTGCACGAGTCGCCGCGCTGCCCTTTCCGGATCTTTCGCGAAGAGCTCCATCAGCAAGGGCGTCGCCACCGGCCCTGGGCAGAGCGCGTTGACCCGAATGCCCTCTCGGGCGAACTGCACACCCAGTTCGCGGGTCATCGCGAGAACCCCGCCCTTGCTCGCGGTGTAGGAGATCTGTGAGGTCGCCGCCCCCATGAGCGCCACGAAGCTGGCGGTGTTGATGATCGAGCCCTTCTCCTGCCGCTGCATGTACGGGATCGCGTACTTGCAGCAGAGGTAGACCGACGTCAGGTTGATCCGCTGTACCCGATCCCACGCCTCGAGGCCCGTGGTAAGGATCGAGTCGTCGTCCGGCGGGGAGATTCCCGCGTTGTTGAAGGCGATATCGAGGCGGCCGAACGTCGTGACGACGTTCTCGAATAGCTCCGCGACCTCGGGCTCGGACGACACATCGCAGGCGAAGAATTCGGCGCCCACCTCGTCAGCCGCGGCGCGCCCGCTCGTCTTGTCGATGTCCACCGCCACAACCCGGGCGCCCTCCGCGCCGAAGCGGCGAGCCGTCGCTCGGCCGATGCCACTGCCCGCGCCCGTGATGACGGCGACGCGTCCCGCCAGCCGACCCTCCACGCAACCTCCTCGATTCGCGCTGTCTACTCCGTACCGGTGCTCATCCGTTCCGCTACTCCGTACTGAGGAAGACGTTCTTCACATCAGTGAAGGACGACAACGCATCAGGCCCCAGCTCGCGACCGAGTCCCGACTGTTTCATGCCGCCAAACGGTGTCCAGTAGCGCACCGACGAGTGTGAGTTGACGCTGAGATTGCCCGACTCTACGCCCCGAGCGACGCGGATCGCCCGGCCGAGGTCGCGGGTCCAGATGGAGCCCGACAGCCCATACTCCGAGTCGTTGGCCAGCCGGACGGCCTCGTCCTCGTCGCGGAAGGGCAGCACGGAGACCACAGGCCCGAAGATCTCCTCGCGCCAGTGCGGCTCGTCGCCGGTATGGGCGAGCAGCACCGTCGGGGCGTACCAGAAACCCGGTCCGGTCGGGCACGAGCCGCGAAACGCGATGTCGGCGCCGTCCACATAGGAGTGAACGACCTCGCGCTGTGCGGCCGAGATGAGGGGACCCATCTCGGCAGTGTCCAGTGCCGGGTCCTCGACCCGAAGTCCAGTCACCGCCGGCTGCAGCAACTCCAGGAACCGGTCGTACACGGACCGCTCTACCAGGATTCGCGAACGCGCGCAGCAGTCCTGGCCGGCGTTGTCGAAGACCGAGTACGGCGCGGCCGCGGCCGCCCGTTCGAGGTCGGCGTCGGCGAAGACGATGTTCGCGCTCTTCCCGCCGAGCTCGAGTGTGAGGCGCTTGACCTGGTCGGCGCATCCGCGCATGATCCGCTTGCCGACCTCAGTCGATCCGGTGAAGCAGATCTTCCGCACGGCTGGATGGGCGATGAACCGCTCACCGACCACGCTGCCCTTGCCGGCGATGACCGTGAAGACGCCGTCCGGGAACCCGGCCTCCAGGGCCAGTTCGCCGAGGCGGATCGCGGTCAATGGCGTCATCTCCGCGGGCTTCAGTACGACCGTGTTGCCGGCAGCCAGGGCGGGGCCGAAGCCCCAACCCGCGATGGGCATGGGGAAGTTCCACGGCACGATGATGCCGACCACCCCGAGCGGCTCGTGGAACGTGACATCGAGTCCACCCGGAACCGGGATTTGCCTGCCGGACAGCCGCTCCGGCGCGGCGGAGTAATAGTTGAGGACGTTGCGGACGTTCCCGGCCTCCCAGCGCGCGTTGTTGATCGTGTGCCCCGAGTTGCGTACTTCGAGCATCGCCAGCTCTTCGGTGTGTGTGTCCACGAGGGACGCGAAACGGCGCAGCAGATCGGCCCGGTCGGCCGGAGCAAGCCGACGCCACGATTCGAACGCCCCCCTCGTACGCTCGATCGCGGCGTCGGCCTCCCCCGCGGTCGCGAGGGGAACACTCGCGACGACCTCCTCCGTCGCCGGATTCACGACCTCATGGGCGATGGTCACAGGCGCTCGAACCCCCGGAACATCTCCCAGTCGGTGACGGCCGCATCGAACGCGGCCAGCTCCACCCTCGCCCCGTTGGCATAGTGCGCCACGACCTCGTCGCCGAAGGAGTGCAGCGCAACGCCGCCGGACTGCCACAACGTCAACGCGTCGCGGAGCGTGGTCGGCACGCGCGGGGCGGTCGCGTCCTCGTACGCGTTGCCCGGCAGCGCCGGCTCGAGCTCGAGCTCGTTCTCGAGGCCGTGCAACGCCGCGGCGATCATGCCGGCGAGGGAGAGGTACGGATTGACATCGCCCCCGGGCACGCGATTCTCCACCCGCAGCGAGGCGCCGTGCCCAACCAGGCGCAGCGAGCATGTCCGGTTATCGACGCCCCAGCGCACCGCCGTCGGCGCGAACGTACCGGGCTGGAAACGCTTGTAGGAGTTGACATTCGGTGCGTAGAGCAGGGTCAGCTCGCGCATCGTGGCGAGCATCCCGGCGAGCACCCGTTCGCCGATCTGCGACATCCCCGTCGGCCGGTCGCCGGCCATCACCGGGGTGCCGTCCGCCGTCCGCAGCGAGAAGTGGATGTGGCACGAGTTGCCCTCGCGCTGGTTGGGCTTCGCCATGAACGTCAGGGACATCCCCTCCTGCCCGGCGATCTCCTTGGCGCCCAACTTGTAGACGGAGTGGTTGTCCGCGGTCGTCAGCGCACGGGCATATCGGAAGGCGATCTCGTGCTGGCCCAGGTTGCACTCGCCCTTGGCGCTCTCCGGCTGCAGGCCCGCGCCAGCCATCTCGGTGCGGATGCGGCGAAGCAAGGGCTCGACCTTCGCCGTGCCCAGCATCGAGTAGTCGACGTTGTAGAGATTTGCCGGGGTCATATCCCGGTAACCGCGCCGCCAAGCGTCCTCATAGGAGTCGCGGTACACGCAGAACTCAAGCTCGGTGCCGGCATACGCGACGAGACCATGGGCGGCGAGTCGGTCGAGTTGGCGGCGCAGGATCTGCCGAGGCGACGCGACCACGGGCGAACCGTCGAGCCAGGCGAGGTCGGCCAGCAGCATCGCCGTGCCAGGCTGCCAGGGCACCCGGCGCAGAGTGGCGAGGTCCGGCACCATGGCGAAGTCGCCGTACCCGCGTTCCCACCCCGCCATCGCGTATCCGCCGACCGTGTTCATCTCAACGTCCACCGCGAGCAGGTAGTTGCAGCCCTCGGTGCCGTGCCTGAGCACTTCGTCCAGGAAGAAGTCCGCATGCAGCCGTTTGCCCTGCATCCGTCCCTGCATGTCCACGATGGCCAGAGCGACGGTGTCGATCGCCCCGGACTCGATGGCGAGGCGCAGCTCCTCCACTGTCAGCGCGGGTTCCGTTCGCATCATGCGGCGCACCTCCTGTCCGATCACAATAACGCCTACGCCAACTGCGCCGTGGTGGCGCAGTTGGCGTAGGCCAGCGACCGATCTCCAAGCTAGCGGACCGGCTCCATCGGCTCGGAGGGCCCGCGCTGTGTTACGACATCGGCGACATGCGTCTGCCCATAACCCTCGCGCTCCGGGTGACCGTGCTCGCCTCTGGTAAGAGCAAACTCTTCCTCGGGCGAGAGGATCAGCTTGTGCCGCCCGACGACGGCAAAGTACAAGATCGCCAGGACGAACCACACCGCGACGCCGATGACGCCGGGACGGTAATCCTCTCTAACGAACAACGCGGCGAGCGCAACGAGCGAGATGATGCCCGCGACCACCGCACCGACGTTGCCCAGCGGGCTGCGGTAAGGGCGCTCGATGTTCGGCAGTTTGCGCCGCAAGAGCATGAACGACAGCATCTGCATGAAGTACGAAATCACCGCGCCGAACACCGCCATCGACAGCAGGGCGGCGCTGAGATTGCCGCCGAGCCAGTCCCGCCGGCCGGCCTCGTAGAGCAGGTAGGCCAGGCCGTAACCCAACACCGCACCGAGCAGGAGAGCGACGTGCGGAGTCTTCCGCTTGCCAAGCGTCAGCGACATCCAGTGCGGGTAGTAGCCCGCGCGCGAAAGCGAAAACACGTTCCGCCCGTACGCAAAGATGATGGTGTGGAAGCTCGCCACCAGCCCGGCCACCGCCACGAGACCGAGCAGCGAAGCCGAGGTCCCGCTGCCGAAGATGGTCCTCAGGCCATCCAGCAGAGGTTCGCCCGAGCTCCGTAGCCCCTCCGCGCCGGGAGCGACGCTCGTGTTGATGAACAGGACTAGGAACGCGGCGACCACCAGCGTAAGCAGGCCGTAAATCGTGCCCCGTGGAATGTCGCGCTGCGGAGTGTGCGACTCCTCCGCGGCCAACGGCAGTTCCTCGATCGCCAGGTAGAACCAGATGGCGAACGGCAGGGCGAGGAAGATGCCCTGCGAGAGGCCGAACGGGAACCAGGTCGAGTTGCCTGCCTCGGGCGCGATGTTCAGGGCGTTGGCGGTGAAGTCGAACTTCGTCAACGCCGCGACGCTGAAGAAGGCCAGGATGGCGAGCGCCAGGACGCAGACCGCGACAGTGAATCGCATGGCCATCTCGATGCCGATCAGGTTCAGCGCCAGGAAGATGATATAGAAGATCAGCCACCAGATGGGCTGCGCGATGCTCAGGCCGAACAAGTCATCTACAATGGACTCCATATAGGAGCCGATGAACGTAACGATGACGGCGGGCGTGACGATGTACTCGATGCTCTCCGCCACACCGGTGATGAACCCGCCCCACGGCCCCATCGCCGACCGGCTGAACGAGTAGGCGCCGCCCGTGTGGGGCAATGCGGGTGACATCTCGGCGATGCTGAAGCACAGTCCGAAGTACATAACGGTGATAATCACCGTCGCCACGAGCAGGCCGCCGAAGCCACCCGCGTCCAGGCCGAGGTTCCAACCAGAGAACTCACCCGAGATAACCGCGGCCACGCCGAGCGCCCACAACGACCACACACCGGCGTGGCGTCGAAGGGCTCGTTTCGCGAAGTATCCGCTCTCTGGCTCGCGATATGTGACGCCACCTGTGCTTTGGGCCATGCTGCTCACCTCTGAGGTTGGCGGGGCCCCCGCTGACAGCAGGCTAGGACTGATCCACTAGGGGGGTCAAGAGTTCATTTGGACCGATTCCTGCGTGCCGATGTTCGCTGACGAGGCCTGCCTGGGCACCACGCGCGCTGGTGAACAGGCCGGGTTGTCACAGATCACCCGAACGTGCATCGCCGACAAATTCGGTCAGATCGTCGCGGCCGGTCGGGCTACATTGCAGGCGGCGCTCTACCACGCCGGGGGGACATGGGTGAGCTGCGATGTTGGTAGTTACGACGGAAGGCATCCCAGGCTACGAGATACGGACGGTGATCGGCGAAGTTGTTGGAGTCGCCGCGCGAACCAACAATCCCTTCATTGAGGGTGTCAAGTCGCTCAATGGCAGGCTGAACCCGCAACTTGTGCGCCTCTTCACTCAGATCCGGCAGGAGGCCGTCGCGCGCATGGTCGACGCCGCAAATCGGCGCGGCGCCAATGCCGTCATCGGCATGCGCTTCGACCATCGAGGTGTCACCGGCGCCTGGAACGAGGTCTGCGCCTACGGTACGGCGGTGCTCATCGCCTCCCCCGACCAAGGCGAGATCGCCGCCTGACCATCATCCAAGATCGCCGTGATCATGACTTCACGGTCGCAAATCGGCGCCGATCATGACCTCCAAATCATGATCGGCGATTTGGGGGGTTAGGCGATGCGGACGCCGCGCGAGATTCGTCGGCTCGGCGTGCGCAGCCTGATCGTCGTGACAACGACGGCGCCAAGGCCGAGGAGCACATTGAACGCCAGGCCCGCGGGCCAAACCGGTTCGCCGCGATCCAACGGGTCCGTGTACTGGTAGTCCGGTGGACGTCGAAGGTCACGCATACCCCGCCCGATCATGCTCAGTGGGTCGTAGTCATCGACGTTGATCACGTCCCCCTGCTGGGTGATAAGGGGCGGCGCCTGGGGTGCGGAGTCCGCCACAACCACGAACGGGTTCGGCGCCAGCAACCACCACACCCTGTCCTGACGGATCACGTCGTAGGTGTCGACGGTGCCGTCCGGGTAGCGCACGGTCCGCTGATCCGTGATGAGCGGGGCGATGAGCCCGAAGGCGATCAGCGTGCCGACGGTAAGCGCGGCGACGGCCAGATAGGACAGCAGGGCCGAGGTGATGCTGCGAGCGAGAAGCGCGGACAGCGCCTGCGACACCGCGCACACGACGCCGATGAGGATCGCCATGACGCCGTAGACCGCCGCTACACGGACCACGGTAATGCCGCCGTTCGCCATCGCGTAGCCCGCGAACGGCAGCGTCAACGCCAGCGCCACCAGACCCACGCCCCAGCCCGCGAGCAGCTTGCCCAGCGCGATCTCGGTCGGCGTGAGCTTCGTCACCTGCAGCGTGGCGAGCGTCCCCCGCTCCCGATCGCCGTTGATGGTCTGCGAGGTCAGTGCGGGACTGATGACAAGCACCATGCCGAGGACGAAGAGCATGAGGATGCCGAAGAGCGGCACACCGCGGCGGGCGTCATCCCTGACGAATCCGTATCCGGTCTGCACCGTGAGATCGAGCAGCGCGGTAAAGATCGCGAGCAGCACGACCCACCCGCCCAACAGCCACCGCCAACGTCCGGTGCGCAGGCGGATCCGGAACTCCTGCCGGGTCACCAGCCAGATCCCGTACGGCGTCGGGATGTTCATCGCCGCTCCTCCGTCATGGCCATGTAGACCGACTCCAGGTTGCTGCCCAATGGCTCGAACGCGACAACCCGCACCCCGGCGCCGATCAGGCCGGCGAGCAGATCGGCGGCCTCGTCCTCGGACATCGGCGGGAGATCCGTGCTGGCGCCGTTGGCGCTCGTCGCCTGGATACCGCGCTCCTGGAGCGCCGTGGCGAGGGCGGCGCGATCGGTCGCTCGCACCCGGTACGCGGTACGTGCCTGCGCGGCCAACTCGTTCATCGTGTGCTCGCCGACCGTACGGCCGCGGTCGACAAAGATCACCCGGTCGGCAATCTCCTCGAGCTCGGTGAGGATGTGGCTGGAGACGAGAACCGCTGCACCCTCGGCGGCCAGACTCCTGAGGATGTCGCGCAATTCGACCCGCGACCTCGGGTCCAATCCAGACGCTGGCTCGTCGAGCAGCAACACCCTTGGGTGGTGGATGAGCGCGCGCGCCAAGGCAAGCCGCTGCTTCTGACCCCGGGACAGCACGTGTACCGGTTGGTA
>JAXIPB010000277.1:0-27247 GCA_045403155.1 Micromonosporaceae bacterium | reverse complement strand
CTCGTCCGCGGTGGTGATTCTCAGGTCGAGCGATTGGTAGATGGCGCCGAGAGCCTGCGCGTCCTCGGCTCGGTGATACGAGCCGGTCGTCGCCTCAGCCACCTGGATCAGCAGGTCTTCGTTCAGTGACGTCGCGATCTGATAGCCGTCGACCTCGATCGTGGTGCCCTCGGTGGTGCCGACTCCAACGGACTCGATATGCACTCCGGCGGCGGCGGCCAGTTCGGCCGCGGCCACGGCGTCGGGCCCACCGGTGTCCTCTCCATCGGAGAGCAGGACGATCGTCGCGGAGCCCCAGTACCCCAGGTCCGGTGGCGGTGCGTCCGAGGACGGGTCGGGGAGGCTGACCGATTGCCCGACGATGGCGGCCAGCGACGCGATGATGGCCTGCCCCAGCGAGGTGCCTCCGGCAACGGTCAGCCGGTTGATCGCGGCAACTGTCTCCGCGTGGTCGTTGGTGGGCATGTGGGTGGTCAGCGCGCCCTGGTTGAACGCGAGCACACCAATGTCGACGGTGTCCGGCTGTGCCTGGACGAAGCTGAGCGCTGCCGACTGAGCGGCGGCGAGCCTGCTGGGCGCGACGTCCTCGGCCGACATGCTGTTGGACACGTCGAAGGCGAGGATCACGGTCCCGGCCGCCCGGGGGACCGGAACCGTCGCTTGTGGACGGGCGACGGCAAGCAGCAGAAGTGTCAGCGCGGCCAGAAACATCAGCGGTGGCAGGTGGCGGCGAAGATCGCTCCAACCCCGGCCGTCGGTGGTCATCCCCGCGGCCGCGAGCGCGCTCGCCCGCTGGCGTTGCAGCCAGTAGTACGCCGCCGCGAGACCCAGACCGACCGCGAAGGCGACTACGATCATCACGGGAAATTGAAAGGTCATCGCCGCCGTCGCTTCGACTGGCGCACCATGTCGACCAGAGCCTCTACGAGGTCCTGGTCGGTGCTGATCCGATGCGACGTCACGCCGGCCCGCCGCATGGACGAAGTCACGGCGAGCTCCCGTGCGTCCACCTCGGCCCGCAAACGCTGCTGGAACAGGGGATCACTCGTGTCGGCCAGCAACTGCTCGCCGGTCTCGGCATCTTCGATCAGTGCGAGGCCGAGGTCCGGCAGGTCGAGCTCCATCGGGTGCACGATGCGCATCGTGACCACTTCGTGACGCTGGTTCAGGCGGGTCAACGCCGGCTCCCAGTCGAGATCGCCGATGAAGTCGGAGATGACGAAGACGAGGCTGCGTCGGCGAGCGGTGGTGGCGGCCAGTCGCAGCATGGCATCGAGATCGGTCGTGCTCCCGTCCGGAAGCGCGGCCGATGGTCTGGTGATTTCGTGGGTCAGGTGCAACACATGAGTGCGGCCGGAGCGGGCCGGAATCACGCGCTGGGACCGGTTGTCGTAAAGGATCGCCCCGACCCGGTTGCCGCCCTGCGTGAACAGCCGGGCGAGGCAGACGGCGAGATCGATGAGCGCGGAGTCCTTGCCGTACCGGTCGGCGCCGGCTGAGCCAGCTTGATCGGAACTTCCGAATCTCATCGAGGCGGATTGATCAAGGACGAGCCAGGCGGTGAGGTCGCGGTCCTCCGTATACAGGCGGATGTGCGGCTCGTCCAGGCGGGCGGTCACGTTCCAGTCCATATGCCGGACGTCGTCCTCCGGGGTGTAGCCGCGCAGACCGGTGAAGTCGATCCCGGTGCCGCGGAATGCGGTGCGATACGGACCCTGCAGTCGCCCTCCAAGCCGACGGACGACCTGCCACTCCAGGCGCCGCAACAAACGGTCGGGTGGGCTGCTCATGTGGTCGGGCCTCGGCGCAGAGGCATGTCCGGCACGGCCAACATGGCCATGACCCGGGTGAGCACATCGTCGGCGGTGATGTCGTCGGAGAGCGCCTCGTAGGTGAGCACGAGCCGATGCCGCAGAACATCGAGGGCGAGCTCGGTGACATCGGACGGGACGACGTACTCCCGACCCCGGATGAAGGCGAGGGCGCGCGCGCCAAGGATCAGATTGATCGACGCCCGCGGGCTGGCGCCGAAACTGATGTACCGCGCCAGCTCTCCGAGCCCAATGTCGGCCGGACGGCGGGTCGAATGAGCGAGGCGCACGGAGTACTCGATCAGTGCCGGATCCACGTATACCTTCTCGACCAGCGCCTGCATCTGAAGAAGCTGCTCGGAGTCGACTATGGCCTGACTGTCCGGGTCGGGCGAGATGGCCCGCTCGACGATCACGAACTCCTCGGTCGCGCTGGGATAGTCCACGAGGACCTTCATCATGAAGCGGTCTACCTGCGCCTCTGGCAGTGGATAGGTGCCTTCCGATTCGATCGGGTTCTGGGTGGCCATCACGAGGAACGGCCGGGGAACGCGATGAGTCTCCCGGCCGATCGTGACCTGCTGCTCCTGCATGACCTCGAGCAGAGCGCTCTGCACCTTCGCCGGGGCCCGATTGATCTCGTCGGCCAGGAGGAGGTTGGTGAACACCGGCCCGAGGGAGACCTGAAACTCACCGCTTCGCTGGTGGTAGACGCGGGTGCCGATAATGTCCGCCGGCACCAGGTCCGGAGTGAACTGGACACGGTGGAACTGCCCACCGATGGCGCTCGCGAGCGTCTTCACGGCAAGCGTCTTGGCCAGGCCTGGTACGCCTTCGACGAGAATGTGCCCACGCGACAGGAGCGCGACGAGCAGGCGTTCGAGAAGAAGGTCCTGCCCCACAATGGTCTTCTTGACCTCATACAGGACCTTCTCCACCGCGCCCCTACTGGCGGCTGCGGTGCCGGACCGTGTGCTTACCATGTGTCCATCCTCACGGTCGTCACGTCACTGCTGAGGTCCACGGTCATCGCCGCCCATGGAGAGGGCGGTGCCAATCGGTACGGCGAAACCAATGCCGATGAACGTGCCCGCGTCGGTCGGATTCGCCAGTGACACAACGACGCCAATCGTTTCACCCCTGGCGTTGACCAATGGGCCGCCGGAACTGCCAGGGTTGACCGCGGCGTCGAACTGGATCAGTCCGACGAGTCTCGTGCCGCTGTCCGCGACGGTGGCCCGGTTGAAGCCGGAGACCACACCCGCGGTGGTGCTGCTGGTCAAGCCCAGCTGGTTGCCGATCGCGACCACGCTGTCGCCGACGGACATGCGGCCGGCGCTCCCGAGAGTCGCGGGGACCACCACGGCCGGCAGGGTGTCGGCGGTGAGGGCGGCGATGTCGTTGGTCGGGTCGGTAGCGAGGATTCTTGCCGCCGACGCGGTGCCGTCGGCGAATGTGACCCGGATGGGTCCGACATCGCTGACGACGTGAAGGGCGGTCAGGATGACCCCATGGGAGTTGGCGATGAGACCGGTACCGGTGGCCTGGACCCTGTTCGTGTCCGGGTTTACCGTTTCGACGGTGACCACCGATGGGGCGAGGGCCGCGTAGATTTCGGCTGTACTCATGGCGGCCGTGCTCGGGTCCGGCGAGGCCGTCGGCAGCGGTTGCGGCGAGTGGGCGTTTCCCCAGCGGAAGAACACGATCGCGGTGAGCACGAGCGCGCCGACCGTGGCGGCCCCGATCACCGCAGTGCGACGCCGCCGGGGCGGCGCCGGTGCACCTGCGTCGACCGCGAGGTCGCCTGGCGCGGTCATCCTCGACCGACTGCAGCCCGATCGAGGCTCCCGGGTGGGGGCATGGCACCAAAGATAGCCGCACTTCCGGTGAACACGGTAAGTCTGACCTCAGCCCAGCCCACCCTGTCGATCAACTGGTGAGAACGGGATACGGAATGACGCTATGGGGTCACGGTGAACGCTTGCATCATGTCGTTGTCCTCGTGCTCGACGATGTGGCAATGGTGGACATACTTCTGCGGCGCGGTTACACCAGTCGGTAGGTCGAATTGGCCACGGATGGTCGTGAAGTAGCCGGGGTTAGCCTTGACCGTGTCCTTGAATCCCCGCTCCTCGGGCGCGGGTGGGAGCATCGGCCCGGTCGCGAACGGTGTCGGGTCGTTGCCTCCCGGCGCGCCGTCTGGTCCACCGAAGGCGGCCAGGTAGGCCGCGACGTCAAACGGCGTGCGGCCGATCACCTGGTGAGTGAACAGGTGGGTGTGCATCGGGTGCGTGTCCCCGGTCAGGTTGACATAGACCCAGTCCTCAGCCGTCCCGACCGCGGGGGTCTCGGTCCCGGCGGGGTCGCCGAAGCGCAGTCCGTTCAGGTTGAGGAACCAGCCGGCCGTGTCGGTGCCGATCTCGTTGAGAGTGATGTAGCGCGTCCGAACCGGGCTGGGCAGGTTGGCGGCGCGGCCTGGCAGGCTCGCCGGGATCGTGGTCGGGCCGGGCTGGCTGACCGACTTTCCCACTCGGATCTGCATCACCGTGGTCAACGATGGCGCAGGGCTCACCACCGGGTTCGGCGGCTTGTTGTTCTTCATGACGAGCGTCTGGCCGGGCGAGGGTCGGAAGTCGGCGATCACGTCGGCCCGCTCGGCCGGCGCGAGCACCAATTGCTTCATTGGAACTGGTCGATCCCACATGCCACCCTCGGCGCCGATCTGCCACAACCTGGCACCCCCCAGGTCGAGATTCAGGATCCGCGCGTTGCACCCGTTGAGGATGCGGAACCGATACAGCCGGGGCTCGACGTTCAGGAACGGCCAGACCTTGCCGTTGACGAGCATGACGTCGCCGAAGTACTCGCCGATCCATGTCACGCCGGGAATGTCGCTGACTGGATACAAGAAGGTCCCGTCTGGGTTGAACTGACGGTCTTGGATGACGAGCGGGATCTCGTATGCTCCGCCGGGAATTCCAATCGGGTTCGGTTCCGTACCGGTGTCGTGCTGGTCACGCACCAGGTAGCCTGCGGCCAGCCCGGCGAACACATTCAGGCGGGTGGTGCCAAGACCGTGGTCGTGAAACCACAGCAGCGAGGCCGGCATCTGAGGGGGCTCGTTGGGGTAGACAACGGTCTGCGTTTCTCCGGGGCCGTAGCCGTTCGGCGTGACAGCCGGGTTGCCATCACTGTCGGCGGCCACGAACCCACCGTGAAGGTGGGTCATTAGCCGCACCTCGTTGCCGCGTGGAGTGAGACGGGTGTCGACCGGGATCCAGGGTGGATACAACGCCGGGAGGTTGTGCGTAAAGCTGGCCTGGATCGCGGTGCCGGTCTGCGCGACCACCACCAATCCAAACGAGCCGGCTTGTTCGACGAGGCCAGATCCGTCGTCGTATGCCCACAGCGGTGTCGACGGCAACTGCGGATGCAACTGCCTGGCGATCTCGGTCTGCGTGAACGTGTACTGGTTTGGCCCGCTCGGCGTCGCCACCGCGATCCCGGCTCCCGGCAGGGGCACGGGCTGCACGTACTTGGCCAGCTTGCCGCCCATCGCAGCGGAGGCGACGCCCGGCCATGCAAAGGGCGGAACCGCCATCGCAGCGCCGAGGCCAGCACCGTAACCTAGGAGCTGACGGCGACTGAGATTGGTCATTATCTCCTCCTCGATGGATGGGTGAGACTGTTCGGCCGCCGGTGTCCGGCCCGCTGTATCGCTGGCGAGATTCTTTGTCAAGATCGGCGTTCTTCGATCGAACGCCAGCGGCCTCCACGCAACCAGTACGACTGTCGGCCTCGTCGTTCAACGACCGGATGGCTCAAGTCGCTACGGATGATCGGACAGTGTGTTGGCGCCAACGCTCGTTTCGCCCGTACGGGTGACGGCATCGCAATTACTGGCTGGCGCCGCGTTCGGCTCGGTTTGGCCACTCCTGCGTCAGCTGGGTCCGGTCGCGTAGGGCTCCCAGGGCGATCATCGCGGCCACGGCTCTGCTCCCTCCCGCGACACAAACAAGGTGTCTGACAGAACAACAACGCCACCCGTCCGCCACCGCTCCCGCAGGTCAGGCCCCATCTGGGCGGCGATTCCGGCAATCGCCAGCGCACACGCTGTCTCGTCGCCATCATGGGCAAAGGAAGGACATGACGGCTGTCGACGAGCCGGCTGCGCCCGGCCTCACGCGCCCCGTTCGTGACTACCGGCCTTGGGCCGGCGTGGTGCGCGAGCGGGTCGTACGCGCCTTGCCTTGGGCCGTGGTCGTCGCGGTTCTCGTTGTCGCTCTCTTGTGGACTCAAACGCCGATCGGAGCGATCATCCGGTTCAGCGTGTACTGGGTGCTGACCCTGGTCGTGCCGGGAACGCTGGTGCACCGAGCGGTGCGGGGGAGCCGCGGTAACCTCCCCGAGGACGTGGGTCTGGGAATCGCGACGGGTCTGGTCCTCGAGCTCGTGGCGTGGGCTGTGGCGACGGCAGTCGGGCTGCAGTCTTGGTTGTGGGCGTGGCCGATCCCCGTGCTCGTCGCCTTCATCGCAGTAGGCCGGCTGCGGGCCCATTGGCGGATTGAGGAACCACGGCCGCTCCCGCTGGCGTGGTCGTGGGCCATCGCCGCGGTCATGGTTCTCGGCGTGGGGTGGGCGCTGACGCAATGGGTCGGTAATCCGCTGCCTCCAACGACCTACGCCTACTACGTGGATATGCCGTACCTGCTCTCGCTCGTGCACGAGCTGACGCGGTCAATGCCGTTCGAGACTCCGCAGGTCGCCGGTAGCGGGCTTCGCTACCACTACCTCTCCTACGCCCACATGGCGGCCGGAAGCCTGATCACCGGCGTTGACCCGTCCATGGTGTTCCTGCGTCTCTGGCTTGGGCCCATCCTGTACGCGGCCGTGTTGGCGTTGGCCGCAGTGGCTCGCCAGGTCACCGGTCGATGGTGGGCCGGCCCGGCGGCGGCAGGGCTCGCGATCCTGATCCCACCGTTGAACCTGGGCGGGCCGATGCAGGCTGCCGGTGGCTCCGCCGTCTCGGCGTACAGCCCGTCGCTCACGTACATGCTCGTTCTGTTGATGTTGCTCACGACGCTGTGCCTCGGGGTCGTCCGCGGTCACCGCATCGGTGGCGGCTGGTTTCTGCTCGCTGGCGCCGCCGTCGCGTGCGCAGGCGCGAAGGCCAGCGGACTCCCGCTGCTCGCCGCTGGAATGCTGGCGGCGAGCGCGGCGTCGCTGGTGATGCGTCGTCGGGTGCCGTGGTCGATCTTGGGTGCCATCGCCGTGCTCCTCGGGGCAATGCTGGTTGGTGTCGCACTCTTCGTCGGCGGCGGCGCCGGCGCCCTCTCGGTGCGGCTGCTGGGGATCGAGCGCTGGATGCCGCCGTTCCAGAGCACGGTGGGCGTGGAATCTGGCACCGAGCCCGGACTGCTGCCGATGGGTCTGTCTGAGGCGAGCCGATCCGAGTGGGCTTTGGCCCTCGGCCTACTGGTCTGGTGGCTGCTACTGCAGGCGTCATGTCTTGTTGGTTTGTTGGCCCTATTCCGTCCCCGAATCCGCACTGACCCAGCTGCGTGGCTATTGGCCGGCGCGATGATCGCCGGCGTTGGTGCGATGTGGACGCTCGACAGCCCGTCGGCGAGCCAGGTCAACTTCATGCGGTCGGCCATCGCGTTCGGTGCCGTGCTCACCATCTGGTTGCTCGCCGACGCGATGCCGGCGCGGTCGTGGTCGCCGGTCCTGGTGCTTGCCGCCGGCTTCGGGTTCGCCCTGGCGTGGGTGCTGCACAACCACTTCCTTCCAGGCGGCCTCGGCGTCCGGGCCCGGCCCGCACCCACCGTCGGCAGTTGGGGGGCGGCACTCGCGGCGCCCTTAGCGTGGGCCTGTGTCGCGGGCCTCGCCGTCGCGGTTGCCTGGTTGCTTCTCCGAACGCGTCTGCCGGCGCTGCGCGAGCGCGGCGTCGCGGTGGCGGTCACGGCCGTGCTGGGCGCCGGCTGCGCCGCGGCGTGGTTCGGGACGGGGCCGGCGGTCGTTCGCGCGGTGGACGGAGGCGTCCGGGCCCAACCGGCCAGCGGGCCCGCGACGACCGTGGCCGAGATACGCGCCGCGCAGTGGCTCGACAAGCACGCCGCCGCCGACGATGTCGTCGCCACCAACGTTCATTGCCGGCCCATCGTCACAATTCCGCATTGCGACGCGCGAGCCTTCTGGGTGACGGCGTTCGGCGGCCGTCGGACCGTCATCGAGGGCTGGGCGTACACGGATGCCGCGGTGGCCGCCGACGGCCGGGACGGGCGTGGCTTCGTACGCCAACTCGCCCCGGACGGGACACGGTATGCCCTCAACGAGCGCGTCTTCGTTGACCCGTCGTTGAAGGCCGTTACTATGTTGCGAACGCTCTACGGGGCCCGGTGGCTCTTCGCGGACAGACGCGCGGGCAGCGTCTCGCCACGTCTGTCCGACTACGCCGTGGTCCGGTACGAGGACGGTCCAGTGACGATCTACGAGTTCACCAGCTCCGGCTAGGCAATGTTGTCAGCAACGCCAACCGTTGCCGGTCCGATGAGATACGGTTTTAGTGCCCGACCCCCCCGGGACGTTGTGCGCAAGGGACGTGGGTAATGGGAGTCGTGGCAGTTCGAGGACCGCCGGGCATGCGGCAAGACCCGCGCCTGTCTTGGTTCATCGGTGCTGACTAAGTGAGACGAGGACAATGTCGTCGGCGCGTGCGGCACGCGGTCACAAGAGCACGAGGAGTAGCCGTGCACCACGCCAACCACTTCTATGGCCACGCGCATGTCCTGGCTCGCTACTGCGGCCTCGACGCCGACGACCCCCCGCGGATCCGTGGTTATCTTCAGCACGGCTGGAACATCGGCGATGGGATCGCGCCGGGCACGCCCTACGTCGGGCACAGCCCAGTCTTCGTCTGGTCCGACCAGACCAGGCGCCGGGCGCAGATTCTTGGTCGCCCCAACGCCATCGCGATTGGGGCCCCCTGGGTCTACCTGCTCGAGATGGAGCGGGATCATGATCGTGTGTCGGCGCCGCGAGGCGAGGGAACGTTGTGGTATCCGTTTCACGGCTGGGAGGGTCAAGACCTCGTCGGGGACCACCGCCGCCTGATCGAAACCATCCGGGCCGTCGAGCCCGGCCCGGTGACGGTCTGTCTCTATTGGAATGAGTTCCACAAACGGCACACCCGCCGCCGATACGAGCGGGCCGGCTTTCGGGTCATCTGCCACGGCTATCGCGGCAGGTGGTGGGATCGCACCGACCCCCAGTTCCTTCTCAACCAACTAGCCGAACTTCGAGCGCATCGGCGCGTCGCATCCAACCGGCTGTCGACGGCGGTGTTCTACGGCGCGTCGGTGGGGTGCGACATCGCCGTGTACGGGGACCCGATGGTGCTTCGCGACGAGGACACCGAGCATGGTGGTTACGCCCGGATCCGCCGCCAATGGCGGGCGATTCACGGTGAGCAGGTCGACGCGACCACCGCCCGGGAGGTCGCCGCTTCGGAGTTGGGGATCGAACTTCGCGCCTCGCCAGTCGAGCTACGGGCGGTGCTGGGCTGGTCCGGATCGGAGGACACGTGACGGTGACGTACGGTTCGGACCGCGTCGTCCTGCTCGGGGACGAGATGCTGGCGTGGTCCGATCATGAGCACGGGCCGATCAGCGGCGGCGCGATGGAGTCGCTGCTGCGACGCGTGTTGCCCGGTGGGCGAATTCTCATGGCCGGCCCGCATAGCCGGGAACTGATACTGAGCACACTCTCGCCAGACCGCTCGGTGGCGTGCCTGGTGCGTTCCCTGCCGGACGCCGACATGCTGGCCGACGAGTGTGGCGATCTCGCCCAGATACTGTGCGGGAGCCTCGCCAAGTTCTCCGTTCGGGAGGAGTTCGACGCGATCGTCGCGCTGGACGGCGTCGACCGACTCCGCTCCGTGGAGGGAGCCCAGATCAGCTGGGCGGAATCGGTCGAGATCCTCGCCGCCGCGTTGCGGCCCGGCGGGACTCTGACCATAGGGACGCCGAACCAGCTCGGGGTGCATCGGCTGGTCGCGATGCCCGGAAATGACGCGGTGGCCGTCAATCAACCCGCCGATACCGAGCTGGACCCGACCAGGCCGGGCTCGCCGCGCGGGCTGCTCCGGGCGATGCTTGACGTTGGATTGTCTCCAGGTCGGCTGTGGGTCGGTTATCCCTTGCCGTCGACGCCCACCGTGGTCGCCGACGCCGCGGCGCAGGACACGAATCTGGCGCGATCCGGAAGTCTCAGCGCCGCCATCGCGGCCGCGTGGACCACCGCGTTCGACGGCGTTCCCCTGCTGTCGGATCCTCGTCGGCTGGCCACCGCGTCCATTCGGAGCGGGCTTGGGACGGAGTTTGCGCCACTATGGATTGTGAATGCTCACCGGACTGTGAATGCTCACCGGATTGTGAGTGCTCAGCGGCGCGAGGCACCGGCCAGCGTTGCCGAGACCACCGTCAGCGTGGCATCCCCCGCGACCGACCCTGGAGTGTTGGTCGCTGAACAGCAAGGCCCATTCGGCGTGGTGTACGAGTTGACCGTCGACAGCTCCGGAGCCGTTCGTCGTACCATCGACACAGCCCGCGATGTCGTGGTCGGCGGCGGGCTTACGCGAGACCAGAGCAAGTTGATCGGTGTCGTCCCCGAGGGAAGGAGCCTGGCCGAAGCGCTGCTCGACGCCTGTACTCGGCGCGACCTGGTGGAGCTTCGGACGCTCGTCGGAGCGTGGACACAGCTGGCCGCGGCCGACCCGTTCGCGACCGCGGAGAACGTGATCATCACGGATGCGGGGATGTCCCTCCTCGACCCGAGTTGGTCTCTCGATGCGCCCGTCGAGCCCGGGGTGTCGCTGGCCCGGTGCCTGCGAAGCTTCGCGATGACATTGCTCACCGGCGCCCACCCGAATCCCTGGCCGTCCACGATGGACGCGAATGAGCTCACTGCAGTCCTGGGTGGCCTGGCCGGCGAGCGCATCGACCGCGGCATGATCGCCGCCGCCGTCGCGCTGGAGGTGAGTCTTCGCACGAGGACGCAGGGGCTGACCGAGGACGAGGAGTTCGAACTGGCCAGGAGGTTGGCCGTCGTTGACGTCAGCGCCACGGCCGACTCCGGCGGCCTACGCGAGAGCCAGGCCGCGGCCGCGGCGCTGCGGCGGGAGCTGGCCCACGCGCGGGCCGAAGTCGACTGGTACGAGAGTCTGCTCAGCTCGCGCGAGCGCTCATTGCGACGGGCGCAACGAACCATCGACCTGATGTCCGGCTCGATGAGCTATCGGATCGGCCGGGCCGTCATCACGCCAGCGAGGTGGGCGAAGCGGCTGGTCCGGCATCTCATGTCGAAGGCCCGGCGACTCCACCGACGGCTCACCACTCGTTAGGACCGCGCTGAGGTTCGTCGTCGCGTGGCGGAGTCCAGTCATTCTACGAGGGTTCGCCGACTCGTTACGGCGACCTGGCTCATCAGTTGATCGTGTCGGGCCACTGTATGTCTCGTGCGGATCGTTCGGCTTGCCAACTTCGTGACCCGTAGGTCCGGCCTACTTCGTAACGCGCTTTGCCGACGCCGTCGACGAAGGCCCGTCAGTGGTGGTGGCCGTGCCGGCCGAGGGTCTCCACGGGGGTTGCGCCGGGGCGGGTCCACTGCGGCACGGGGCGGCTGGTCGGGCCCCACGTGGCGTTCCCGTCCGCGTCCGAGCGCCAGGACCAGGACGAGTTCCGCCCCTCGGGCCAGCCCTTGGGGCTGTCCTCCCACGCCTCGCCGCGGCCGTAGGCCGTCATGTCGAGCAGGCCCAAGGACCCGTTGATCCGCTCGTTACCACGGCCCGTCGTGGAGTAGGTGAGGAACGCGCGGTCGCCGTCGCGCAGGAAGCAGGTGATGTAACCCATGCTGCCGCCGACCGGTGCCTCCAGTTCGCGCACCGAGTACCAGGGCTGGGTGTAGCCCATGAACTCGACGTAGGAGGACACCTCGTCCCACCGGCCCGTGGTCAGGATGGCGAACGAGACGCCGCGGGCGTTGAAGTAGACCGCGTCCTTCAGGTGCCAGGCCGTGGTAGTGCAGCCCTCGCACTGCCCCTGGTGCGGCGCGCCGTCGTACCACATGTGCTTGTAGACCACGAGCTCGTCGCGGCCGTTGAACAGGTCCAGGAACGGGACCGGCCCGTCGGGACCGACGACCTCGACCGTCCCGTCGAGCTCCACCATCGGCAGCCGGCGGCGGGCCGCGGCGATGGCGTCGCCCTCGCGGGTGTGGGCCTTCTCGCGGACCAGAAGCTCGTCACGAGCGGCCTGCCAGGTGGCCAGGTCGACCACGGGCGGGCGGCCCGGCAGCGCGGTGGTCGGATCGTCCGACGTGGTCGTCATGGTGTCCTCCGTGGTGTCTCTGCCGGGCAGTATCGTACGACGTCCTACGACGGTCACCGCGGTGACCTTCGCACCGGACTCCGTCGTGAGCCGGCATGGGTCACCCTCGGTCATGTCCATGACGCGTGTCCGCTCGAAGATCAAACCTCTGACTGCGACCAGATTTTCGGCCAGGGCGAGCAGGAAGCGACGAGGGTGTGGAACTGCGCCTGATCCTCAACCCGGATCGCGGCCGCGATCGGGAACGGCAGGCCGCTTCCAGTGACCAGCGAGGCGGGCAGGCCCGTCCGTACAGCTTCCGTCGTCGAGGCCACGATCCGGTCCGCCTCGAAGACCACGGCGCGCCGGCCGGCCTGAGCAACCTCCCACGCTGTGCACAGGCCGGCGACGCCCCCGCCGATCACGGCAACATCGACGTCGAGATCGGCGGTCAATGACGAGTACGTCGTCGTCCCGTCGTATCCATCCCGAAGGACTCGGCTTTGCCCGAGACGGGACCCATGGCAGCGGTACAACCCGGGTCCGCGGAGATGAATCCTACGAACGGCTCACTCTGACGTTAGTTCGTTGTGGGCAAATCGGCGCGGGTGGCATTCGTCTGCCTGGCCGGCGGTGGCGACGGCCGCGGCGATCGCGCCGGTGACGGTGCCGAAGGTGGTGCCGTCGCGGCGACAGTCGGAGCCGCCGTCGTCGACCCGACGCTTGCGTGCTGCAACTCGGATTCCCGACGGTGGTTCAGCTCACGCATCTTGTCGAGCACGGCGTACCGGCCCTCCTCGTAGAGTCGGGCGGCCTCGTCGGTGGCTTCCTTCATCTTCGGGTGGTCGAGAAGGTGACGTGCCCGCGTCGCCATCTTCTCGTACTGCTCGCGGCCCGCTCGCGTGCCAAGGACGTAGCCGATGCCAGCACCGGCGGCGAAGATCCACTTCTTAATCATGTCGGTCTCCCTTCAACCGTTTCAGATACCCGCTCGGCGGCGCCAGTACACGCCCGCGCTCAGCGTGTGAGGATGTTTTGATGACATCGTCGGCCGCCGACCCACTCGCGACCCCGACCAGGATCGCGTTCGCCGGCGACTGGCACATGAATGGACGCTGGGCCGCGGCCGCCATCGGTCATGCCGCAGAACAGGGCGCGGATGTGATCGTGCACCTGGGCGACTTCGGCTACACGTTCGACGCCGCGTACATCCGATCGACGGAACGTGCTCTGGCCAGAGCCGGCATTGGTCTGGTGTTCGTGGACGGCAATCATGAGGACTTCCCGGCGCTGATGAGTTTCCCGGTCCGAGACAACGGTCTGCGCGAGCTCTCCCCGCACCTGTGGCACCTGCCCCGAGGCTTCCGATGGGAGTGGAACGGCATTCGGGTACTCGCGATGGGCGGAGCCCACTCGGTCGACCGGCAGTGGCGCACACCGGGCATCTCGTGGTGGGCGCAGGAGACGCTGACCAAGGACGACGTGACGCGGGGCGCCAGCGGCGGCCCGGTCGATGTGCTGGTGGCCCACGACTGTCCGGCCGGTGTCGACATACCGGGCCTCACTGAGACGGCGCATCTATGGCCGGCGGAGGAACTGGTGGCGGCGGACGCGCATCGTCGACTGGTGCGCGCGGTGGTCGACGCCGCGCAGCCGCGCACGATCTGGCACGGCCACTACCACCGTCGCTACAGCACGGTGGCGGATTTGGGGTACGGAGCGGTCAGCGTGGAAGGTCTGGACTGCGATGCCACCTCGCTGGAGGACAACGTCGTGGTCGTCAATGTGAACAGTCTGGCGGCGAACGTCGATGTCTAGGCATGCGGGACCGTCGCCACTCCGCCTGCGGGTCGAGGGAGATCTCTATCACCCGCGCGTCCCGCCGGGTGCCGTATACGTCGGTCGCGCGGCACCCGGGCTGCCGGCCAGCCCGTTCGCCAACCCACACCGGGTCGGGAAGCCGTGCCGGGTGGCATCGTGCGGGGGCGCGGTGCACGGTCGCGAGGAGGCCATCGAGTCGTTTCGGCGGGACCTGCGGGATGACCCCGACCTCGTCGAGCGGGCGCGACGCGAGGTAGTCGGCCGCGACGTGGCCTGCTGGTGTCGGCCCGACGAGCAGTGCCACGGCGACGTCGTTCTCGCGGTCGCGGCCGGCGCCGAGCCGTAGCTCCGGCGCACCAGCCCGAGCGCGTCAGCTTAGAGCGCGTCAGCTTTGGGGCGCCCCAGCTTAGGGCGCTCCAGCTTAGGGCGCTCCAGCTTAGAGCGCGCCAGCCCGAGCGCGTCAGCCCGACGATTCTTCGCGCCGGCGACGGGTACGCGGCTTCGCCGGCTGTGCCGCCTTCGGCACGGTAAGCGGTAGGGAGGCCACGTAGGCGTCGAGGTCTGAGGCGCGAACCAGTCGCGTCCGTCCGATCTTCACGCTCGGGATCTCGCCGGTCCGTACCAATTTGGTGGCTGATGCCCGGCTCTGCCGGATAATCTCCGCCACCTCCGCGACCTTGAGCAGCATTTCGGAGGCCGGTGGCGACTCGGCGGCCGGTGCCGCGGTGAGGATCGGTGCCGGCTCGAGGACCGGTATCGGCTCGAGCACCGGTATCGGCTCGAGGACCGGTATCGGCTCGACTCCCGCTGTCGGCTCGACTTCCGGTATCGGCTCGAGACGGCTCGGCGGGGCCATCGACTCCGCCGGCGGATCCGCCCGGCGGCCGAGTACATCCACAATCGCCGTTTGGCCGGGGATGCGGCGCGGCAGCGGAGCGGAGTTTGGCAGGAGGGCGTTGCCGGCCGATTGGCGTGCGCGAATGGCTGACTCGATATGTCCGAACGAACCCGGGTTGTGCCCATTGCTGGTGTCGGCCCGGCTAGCCGGAGACCGCACCGACCGTTCTCTCCCCATGGAGGGCTCAACGAGCGCCGGGTGAGTAGCGTCGCGGCCGGCGCCCATTCACGTCAAGGAATGCCGTGTCATCGGCGGCCCACCCACGCGATGCCCGCCCGGGGGAGTAGGGACACTGTGTCCATGGCGTTGGACGGCGGCCGCCCACTCAGGGCCTTAGGTCTCGCGGCTGTCCTGTTCGACATGGATGGCACGCTCGTTGACAGCGAGAAGGTATGGACCGTCGCGTTGCGGGACTTGGCGACCCGGTACGGCGGCGTCCTCACCGATGCGGCGCGGCTCGCCATGATCGGCACTGATTCGGTAGAGACGATGGCGATCCTTCACGCAGACCTCGATCAGCCGTGGCGCGACCCGATCGATGGCGCCGCGTGGCTCGACGCCCGTGCGATGGAGCTCTTCGCCGAGGGCCTGGAGTGGCGTCCCGGCGCGCGGGAACTGTTGGAGGCGGTGCGTGCGGCGGGGCTTCGCACCGCACTCGTCACCAATACGGGACGTGCGCTTGTCGATGTCGCCTTGGCCACCGTGGGCGATGGCAATTTCGACGTCGTCATCTGCGGCGACGAGGTCCCCCGGACCAAGCCCGATGCCGCGCCGTACCTCGCTGCGGCGGCCGCTCTCGGCCTGGACCCGTCAGCGTGCGTCGTCATCGAGGACTCCCCGGCCGGCGTCGCCAGCGCAATCGCCGCCGGCTGCGCAGTCATCGCCGTACCGCATGAGGTTGATCTGGGCGACGTGGATGCGCTGGTGCTGGCGAGCCTGCTCGAGGCAGACCTGGAACTGCTCGCGGCCGCCCTCGATAGGTCCCGGTCGGTGCGTTGATCGCCGCGAGTGTCCAACACTCGCCCGGTCCGTCCGCGCGGAAGGCGGCGAGTGTCAAACACCTGCCGGTCGGTCCGCGCGGAATCGGGCGAGTGTCCAACACTTGCAGCGAGGATGATGGCCCACCGCCCTCCGATAGGCGATCACCTGGAGGAGATTCGAACCGGCCCGCCCGGGCACCCGCGCACCCGATCAAGATCGCCACGATCATGAGCTGTCAGCCGCACAGGGGCGCCGATCATGACCTCCAAGTCATGATCGGCGCGATCTTGGGCGGGTGGCCGGGGCGCGGGGGGGCCGGGGCGAGGGGGGCTACTCGTAGGCGATGGCTTTGAGGACGTCGAGTCGGGCGGCACGGATGGCCGGGATGAGTCCGGCGGCGAGTCCGACGAAGACCGAGGCGACCACGTACCCGACCATGAGCGGCCAGGGGAATGCCAGCTCGGTGAAGCCCTCCGATCGAAGGGCCTCGAAGACAGCGACACCGAGACCGGCGCCGACCGCTATGCCGAGCAACGCCCCGAACACGGAGATGACGACGGACTCCACGGTGACCATCCACATCACTTGACCGCGCTTCATCCCGACCGACCGGAGCAGGCCGAGCTCACGGGTGCGTTCGGTCATCGACAGCGCCAACGTGTTAATGATGCCCAGCACCGCGATGATCATTGCCAGCCCAAGGAGCAGCTGGACGAAGATGAGCACGAAGGAGAAGATCTGTGCCTGCTGGGCGATCAGGTCGTCCAATGTGAATACCGAGACCTCGGGACTGTCGGCGAGCAGGCTGTCGATCCGGGCCCTGACGTCATTCACGTTCGCACCCGGCTCCAGGGCCACGTATCCCTGGATCGGCGGCGGACTCGTGAAGAAGGCCGTCACGTCGTCGGGGCCGAAGAAGAAGCCCGAGTTGATGACGGTCTTCTTATAGACCGCGGCGACCGTGAAGGTGCGGGTCTCGCCCTTCGCGTTCCGCACGCTGACTAATGAGCCGGCGCTCAGGCCGCGGTCGGCGGCGCTGCCGTCATCGATGATGACCCGTCCCGACGACAGCGGCAGTACTGTGCCGGACGTCGCCTCCAGCTCGAACATCGGCACCGCTGCGGCGGGGTCGTCGAGCCCGCCGACGAACTCGTCGCTGCCGTCCACCTTCACCAGATCCACCGAGAATCCGACGGCCGAGGCCACACCGGGCAGATCGCGGATGCGCTGCAAGGAGGCCGGATCGATCGACCCGACCCCGCCGGCGAGCGCCTCGGCGCCGATCGCGAGCTCAGCGTTGATGCCGGTGTCGACCGCCTCCTTCGTGCTCGCCTGCAGGGACTCCATGACAACGCTGATGCCGGTGACGATGGCGATGGCGACCATGAGCGCCGCCGCCGTGATCGCGGTGCGGCGCGGGTTGCGCGACGAGTTTCGACGGCCCAGCTTGCCTGCGGCGTTGCGGCTGAAGACTCGACCGAGCACGCTCACCACTGGACGCGCAATGACCGGCGTGAGCAGGGCGATGCCGACGAAGCACGTCAGTAGGCCACCGAGGACTCCCCACAGATTGGCGTCGCCCAGGTTGTCGGTGAGGCCGAGCCCGAGCAGCGTGCCGCCGATGGCGAGCACGGCCGCCCCGGCGATGGTGAGCGGAGTGAGCGGACGGTCCGGGATGGTGGACTCGCGCATCGCCGCGACGGGGGGGATACGCGAGGCCCGGATCGCGGGCAACAGTGCGGCGACCACGGTGACGCCAACTCCGACCGCGAACGCCGCGATGATCGCCGAGAGTGGCACCCCCAGCCCGGCCAGCTCCAGCGCACCTCCGCTGAGGGCCGATCCCAGCACGCCACCGAGCAGAGCGCCGATGCCGATCCCGATCGCGAGCCCGACGATGGCGGAGATGAGGCCGATCACGATCGCCTCGACGAGCACCGATCCGATGACCTGACCGCGGCTTGATCCCATGGCCCGGAAGAGCGCGAGCTCCCTGGTCCGCTGGGCCACGATGATCGAGAAGGTGTTGAGGATCAGGAACACTCCGACGAAGAGCGCGATTCCGGCGAAGCCCAGCAGGAGATAGGTAAAGAACGTGAACAGCTCCTGGATGCCCTCGGCGCTCTCCGTCGCGAGCTCCTCGCCCGTCTTGACCTGGTATCCGCTGCCCATCGCGGCGGCGATGCGCTCACGGACCTCGGTCAGGTTGGTGCCGCCGGCAACGTCGACATCGATGGTGTTGAAGGCGCCCCTCTCACCGAGCAGCAGCTCCTGGGCGACCGGCTCGTTGAAGAAGACCGTCGTTTCGCCGGCGAGGGAGTCGCGCCCACCGGCGTAGTTGGTGATGCCGACCACCGTGAACGTCTTCTTCGGCTGTTTGGTGAGCACGCCGACCTGGTCGCCGATCTTGTAGCCGGTCGTCTTCGCCAAGTTGGCGCTGATGGCAATCTCGGTGTCCGCGGTCGGGCCACGGCCCTCGCGGATCTTGGTCACCTCGTTCTCGCCGATCCAGTTCGCGCCGAAGCGGGGCGACTGGTTGAGGACCACCTTGCCGTTCTTGCCGACAACCCGGGCGCCGTCGGTGAAGACCAGCCCGGTCGCGGCGGCGACCCCGGACACGGCCTCGACCCGGTCCACATCGGACGCCGGCAGGTTGACTGGGACCGGCTGGCCCTGGAAGCCGGGCTCCGATGGCTTGCTCACCTCGATGTCGGTGTTCGCGTAGATGTCGGTGAACAGATTGTCGAACGAGCGGCTCAGGGTGTCGGTGAGCACGAACGCGCCCGAGACGAACATGACCCCGAGCACGACGGCGATCGTGGACAGGAAGAGCCGCAGCTTGCGCGAGAGCATGCTCTTGAGCGTGGCCCGCAGCATCAGCGTGCCTCCGCCTCGCCGGCGGCCGCGGCGGCCAGCACGTCCAGCCGCTTGAGTTTGTCCAGGACCGCCTCGGCGGTCGGGTTGGCCAGCTCGTCTACGATGCGCCCGTCCAGCAGGAAGACGACCCGGTCGGCATAGGAGGCCGCGTTGGGGTCGTGAGTCACCATGACGATGGTCTGTTCAAACTGGCGCACCGAGTCGCGCAGGAATCCCAGCACCTCAGCGCCGGAGCGCGAGTCGAGGTTTCCGGTCGGCTCGTCGGCGAAGATCACCTCGGGCCTCGACATCATCGCTCGCGCGCACGCCACCCGCTGCTGCTGGCCGCCGGAGAGCTGGGCCGGCTTGTGGCTGAGTCGATCGCGCAGGTTGATGGAGTCCACGACGGTGTCGAACCAGGCCTGGTCGGGCTTGCGCCCGGCGATGGCCAGCGGGAGCAGGATGTTCTCTTCGGCGGTGAGCGTGGGTAGCAGGTTGAACTGTTGGAAGACGAACCCCACGCGGTCGCGCCGCAGCGTCGTCAGCCCGTTGTCGTTCATGCCGGTGACCCGCACGTCGGCGATGAAGACCTCACCACGGGTGACGGAGTCCAACCCGGCCATGCAATGCATGAGCGTGGATTTGCCCGATCCGGACGGCCCCATAATCGCCGTATACCGGCCGCGCTGGATTTCCAGGTCAACCCCGCGCAGAGCGATGACCTCGGCCTCGCCGGTGCCGTAGACCTTCCACACGTCCGCCGTGCGCACCGCGACCCCGGTCGCCGATTGTGTCGCCGCATCCACCAGGACGCTCCTCTCACTATCGCCAGCACTGCGCCAGGCCACAAGTCACCTGACACGGTAGAGCCCGCGCGCGACCCCTCCAATGGGGGATGGCGCACTTCTCGTCAGTCATCCATGACGACGGTGGCCTCGGTGCTCTCCTCGGGTGTCGGGACTGGCTCCGGGAACGGTGGTGGAGTCCCGCCGTACGCCGGACAGCGGCTCTGGTGGCTGCACCAGTCGCAGAGCCGGCTCGGCTTAGGCCGGAAATCGCGGGCCTGCGTGGCCCTGTCGATCGCGCGCCATAGAGCGACCAGGTTCTTCTCGAACCGGCCCAGCTCCTCCGGGTCGGGGGAGTAATCGCAGGCCTCGGCGTCCTTGAGGTACACCAGACGAAGCGAGCGCGGAACGATGCCGCGGGTGCGCCACAACACCAACGCGTAGAACTTCAGCTGGAACAGCGCGCGCGCCTCGAACGCCTCCCGTGGTGCGCCGCCGGTCTTGTAGTCGACGACGCGCAGGTCGCCGTCCGGCGAGACGTCAAGCCGGTCGATGTAGCCGCGGATCAGCAGGTGGTCGTCGACCACCGCCTCGACCAGGCACTCGCGCTCGGCCGGCTCAAGCCGTCGGGGGTCCTCGACGGCGAAGTAGCCGTCGAGCAGACCGACCGCCGAGTCGAGAAACTCCTCCGATGTCCCGGTCTCCTTGTCGCTGCCGCGTTGATCGCCTCCGCCGAAGAGTTCGTCGAGCAACGGCTGCTCGGCCCGCAACCGCTCCCACTGTGGCGCGACCAATGCGGCCGCCTCGTCCTTCGTACGATCGGCCGCCGGCAGGTCGAACAGCCGCTCAAGCACAGCATGGACCAGCGTGCCGCGCGCCTGATCGGGCGTGGGCGGCTCGGGGATGCGATCGATCGTCCGAAACCGGTAGAGCAGCGGGCAGGTCTTGAAGTCGGCCGCGCGCGATGGCGACAGCGACGGGAGGCTTGCGCGTTGCGCCTCGGTGATGGTCTGCTGCGACGTTTCGACCGACATGGCTCGACCGTAGGGCACAGGTACGACGAAAGCCCGCAGGCCGTGCCGCGTCGTATGCCGCCCGCTCCCGAGCCGGTACGCCACCCGTCCGCATACCATCGAGGCAATGAATGCCGACGGCACGCCCGGCCAGGAGCCGGCCGCTCCACCCCCTCCCACCCCCGCGGTCATGCGACCGGGGGGCTTGCGACTCGGCCGGATCCTCGGCGTCCCGATTTATCTGCGGTCGTCCTGGCTGCTGCTGGCCGTCATCGTGATCTTCCTGTACGGGCGAGTCGCGCGGAACATGCTGCCGCAGTTGAGCCCGGCCGGAGGCTACGCGCTGGCCGTCGGATTCGTGATCTTCCTGCTCCTGTCCGTGCTGCTGCACGAGTTGGGCCACGCCATCATGGCGCGACGCTTTGGCATCGGTGTTCGGGCGATCACGCTGGAGTTACTCGGTGGCTACACCGAGATGGAGTCGGACAGCCCGAGCGCAAAGGCCGACCTCTGGGTCTCGGTCATCGGGCCGATCATCTCCGGGATCCTCGGCCTGGCGGCACTTAGTCTGTGGCAGGTCCTGCCGGACGGGACGATCTGGGATCAGCTCGCCTTCCAGCTGACCTGGAGCAACCTCATCGTCGCCGTCTTCAACGCCCTGCCGGGCCTGCCGTTGGACGGCGGTCGGGCCCTGCGCGCGGCAGTGTGGGCGGTCACCGGCGACCGGCACACCGGCAGTCGAGTGGCGGGCTGGATCGGGCGCGGCGTCGCGGTCGCAACGCTCTCCGTGGGCCTCCTGCTCACGTACTCCCGAGGGCTGTCCCTGTTCAGCCTCGCCTTCACCGCCCTGGTCGCGTTGACGCTGTGGCAGGGCGCAAGCGCGGCGATTGTGCAGGGCAAACTGGCCGCGCGGGTCCCTCGGGTGAACCTGCGACAGATGGCTCGGCCGGTCTTCGCGGTGGTGTCGGGTACTCCGCTGGCGGAGGCCTTCCGGCGGGCCGCGGAGGTGGGCCGTCCGGATGCGTCGATCGCCGTGGTGGACACGAACGGGAAGGTTGTGGCGTTGGTCCACGAGCAGGCCGCCGCGGCGGTCCCGACCGAGCGCCGCCCCTGGGTGCCGGTGGAGTCGGTCGCCCGTACCCTGGAGCCCGGTCGAACCCTCGCCGCAGACCTGGCGGGGGAGGACGTGATCCGTGCCGTGCAGGCGAATCCGGCCCCGAACTACCTCGTCGTCTCCGGCGATGATGTGGTGGGGGTGCTTCGTACAGCGGATCTAGCGCGACTGCTCAATTCCTGAGACGTTTCGAGGATCCGACTGGTGACCACGCCGACGAGGTTGTTCGCTCCGGGTGATCGGGTGCAGCTCACCGACCCCAAGGGGCGTATGCACACGCTCGTACTGGATCCGGGCAAGGCTTTCCACACCCACCGCGGCGCGTTGTCCCACGACGACCTGATCGGCCTTCCTGAGGGCTCGGTGGTTACGTCCACCGGTGGAACCGCGTACCTGGCGCTGCGGCCGCTGCTGGCCGACTTCGTGCTCTCCATGCCCCGGGGGGCTCAGGTGATCTACCCAAAGGACGCGGCGCAGATCGTTGCGATGGGCGACGTCTTCCCGGGTGCGAGGGTGCTCGAGGCGGGGGTCGGGTCGGGCGCGCTGAGCTGCTCGCTGCTGCGGGCCGTTGGTGAGCATGGGGAGCTTCATTCGTACGAGGTGCGGCCCGACTTCGCCGAGATCGCGCGCCGCAACGTGGAGGCTTTCTTCGGTGGGGTTCCTAAGGCTTGGACGCTGCACGTCGGGAACGTCGCGTCGTGCGTCGAGACCGGTTTCGATCGGGTGGTGCTCGACATGCTAACCCCGTGGGAGGTGCTCGATGTGGTGGACCGGGCGCTGGTCCCGGGAGGGGTCTTCGTGGGGTACGTCGCCACGACACCACAGCTATCGGACCTGGTTGAGGCGCTGCGCGCTCGCGGCGGCTACACCGAACCGAGGGCCTGGGAGTCGCTGGTACGGGATTGGCACGCCGACGGCCTCGCGGTCCGGCCCGACCACCGGATGATCGCTCACACGGCGTTTCTGATCAGCGCCCGCAAGCTGGCACCAGGGGTGGTCGCCCCGCCACGACGGCGTAAACCGAGCAAGGGCGCGGAGGCCTATGCCCTCAGGCGTGCGGCGGCCGACGTCACGGAGGTGACCGAGTGAGTAATGCGTTCCCGAGTGACCTGCCGGCGGTCTTTCCGGACTGGTCGCCCTACGACGACCTCGAGTCCGCTGCCCGGGCCTATCTGCGCGATCCCGATCTGGCGCTGGACGCGCTCGGTGGCGTGCTCGGCGGGGCCAGCGTGCTCTGTTTCACGCTGGAGCGCTTCGTCAACGACGTCAACGGGGTCTGGCAGGAGGTTGCCGTCTGCGACGGCACCCGGGTGGTGCTGTGGCACGGCGAGGATCTGCCGCCCGGCGAGGGACCGGCGGGGTCGATGACGTCCTCGGTGCGCGTGCTGCCCCTGTCAGTGATCACCGAGGTGGGCACCCGGCGCCGCCTACAGCGAAACGCCGACGGAGTGGCCCGGGTCGACGCCGTCGACGTCTACATCCTCCTCAGTTCGTTCGACGACGCCACGATCTCGGGCTCGGGGGACGATCCCGCGCCGATGGTCCGGCAGGACGCGCTGCGGTTCGTGAAGACGATCGACGACGGCGGGCCGGGACAAATCGCCCGCCTTGAGGAGTTTGCCCGAATTATCGCGGCGATGGTGGGCCGGCCGCTCTAGCTGGCGGCGGGGCCTGCGACCTCGATCTCGTCGGTGGCGCGCAGCACGTGGATGCAGTCGCCGGGGCACTCCTTGGCCGAGTCGATAACCTCTAGCCGCAGGTGCGCCGGCACGTCGGCGCGACTGCCGGGACTGGTCAGGAGTTCGCCGGACCCGTCCTTGACGTAGGCGAGGCCGTCGATGTCGAACTCAAAGACCTCGGGTGCGTACTGGACACAGAGGCCGTCGCCGGTGCAAAGGTCCTGATCAACCCAGACCCGCAGCGGATCCTCGCTCACGCGTACCACCTTTCGTCGCTATACCCAAACGTACTCGTAGTGGCGATAACGACCTTGTGACAGGGGCACGGGGTAGGGGAAACCGTCGCTCCGAACGGTTAGTGTTTAACAAGGACGGTGTCTTTGACGGAGCACAGTCGCCCTGAGGCTTGAGCGGCACAGGGCGGCACACCCCCCGGGGAGGTGGGACGTGGCACGCAGTGAGGACGCGGACGCACGAGCCGGACGCTGGGAGCGCGAGGCCCACGATCTCGCCACTCAGGTCGCGTTCCTGCAAGAGGAGCTCGCCCTGGTGCGGCGGAAGCTCACCGAGAGCCCTCGGCACGTGCGGCAACTGGAGGAGCGCCTCGCTTCGACCCAGGCTCAGCTCGCACGACTGACCGAGAACAACGAGCGAATCGTCTCCACCCTGAAGGAGGCGCGCGCGCAGATTGTGACGCTCAAGGAGGAGGTCGACCGGCTGGCCCAGCCGCCGAGCGGGTACGGCGTCTTCCTCACCCGCTACGAGGACGGCACGGTCGACGTCTTCACCGGCGGTCGCAAGCTCCGGGTGGCCGTCTCGCCGGCCATCGAGGCCGACTCGCTGCGCCGCGGCCAGGAGGTGCTGCTCAACGACGCACTCAACATCGTGGACGCGCTCGGGTTCGAGCGGGCGGGCGAGGTGGTCATGCTCAAGGAGGTCCTCGACGGCGGGGACCGGGCGCTGGTCATCTCCCACGCCGACGAGGAGCGCGTGGTGCACCTCGCCGACACGATCGTGAACAGCCCACTGCGGGCCGGCGACTCGCTGCTGATCGAGCCGCGCTCCGCGTACGCCTATGAGCGGATTCCGAAGAGCGAGGTCGAGGAGCTCGTGCTGGAGGAGGTGCCCGACATCGACTACGGCGACATCGGGGGCCTCGACCGGCAGATCGAGCAGATCCGCGACGCGGTCGAGCTGCCGTTCCTGCACGCCGACCTGTTCCGCGAGCACCAGCTGCGTCCGCCCAAGGGTGTGCTGCTCTATGGCCCGCCCGGCTGCGGGAAGACGCTCATCGCGAAGGCGGTGGCGAACTCGCTGGCGAAGAAGATCTCGGAGCAGAAGGGCGATGAGAAGCGCACGAGCTACTTCCTCAACATCAAGGGACCGGAGCTGCTCAACAAGTACGTCGGTGAGACCGAGCGCCACATCCGGCTGATCTTCCAGCGGGCCCGCGAGAAGGCGAGCGAGGGCACACCGGTCATCGTCTTCTTCGACGAGATGGACTCGGTGTTCCGTACCCGTGGCTCGGGCGTCTCCTCCGATGTGGAGAACACGATCGTGCCGCAGCTGTTGAGTGAGATCGACGGCGTCGAGGGCCTCGAGAACGTCATTGTCATCGGCGCGTCGAACCGAGAGGACATGATCGACCCCGCGATCCTGCGCCCGGGCCGGCTCGACGTCAAGATCAAGATCGAGCGTCCCGACGCCGAGGCGGCGAAGGACATCTTCAGCAAGTACATCCTCACCGGGCTTCCGCTGCACGCCGACGACCTGGCCGAGCACGGCGGATCGGCCGAGTCCTGCGTCCAGGCGATGATCCAGGCCGCGGTCCTGCGGATGTACTCCGAGACCGAGGAGAACCGATTCCTCGAGGTGACCTACGCCAACGGAGACAAGGAGGTCCTGTACTTCAAGGACTTCAACTCCGGCGCCATGATTCAGAACATTGTGGACCGTGCGAAGAAGATGGCGATTAAGGAGTTCCTCGCCACCGACCGCAAGGGCGTGCGGCTGCAGCACCTACTCGACGCGTGCGTCGACGAGTTCCGCGAGAACGAGGACCTGCCAAACACCACCAACCCGGACGACTGGGCTCGCATCTCCGGCAAGAAGGGCGAGCGGATCGTCTACATCCGTACGCTCGTCTCGGGCGGCAAGGGCACCGAGTCGGGGCGCGCGATCGACACGGTCAGCAACACCGGTCAGTACCTGTAAACGAATCACGCTCTCCCAGTTCCGGGTGGAACTGGGAGAGCGTGGCGGTTGTACGCCGGGTCAGCGGGCCAGCGGACGCCGCTTCTGGAAACCTCCCTGGGCCCTGGCGCCGTTTGCCGTGACGGAGAATCCGCCGCCGAATTGAGCGAACGGGTCGGTGACCACGAAGCCGACGATGTCCAGGATGAAGTGGCAGGTCCGCTGCGTCTTGAAGCTGATCGTGCCGGCATCGCCGATCAGCGTCTGGGTGAAATTGGCGATCGCCGTCCCCGCAACGTAGTTAATCGACGACGTGCCCGGGAAGCTGCCCTGATCCCACAGCGAGGCGAAGCCCGCAGATACGGCACTGTGGACGGTGAGGTTTGCCTGGACGGCGCCGAATCCACCCAGGAACAGATCGGATAGGTCGATTATCACGTCGGCGGCGGGGTTGCCGAGTCCCTTGGGAATCAGTCGACCCGAGCTGTCTCGGCCGAAGGTTCCCACCAGGTGCAGCGCACCCAGCCCGCCCGACGAGGGGTTACGGGTGTCGACCCACCGCATCGGCGAGATCGGAATGGTCATGGTCGCCCAGTTCGGCGAGTACAGCTGAGTAGCGAACTTCGGTCCCGCTCCACCGATTTGGCCGATGCCGTAGACATCGCCGTAGTCGTCGGTGTAGAGGCTGCCCCCCGGTGCGGCCGTGTTCGGCTGCGCTGGGAACGTGATCGGGGCAAGCGCGAGGGCGGCCCCGGTCGTGTTCTGCAGCTTCAGCGCCGGATTTGTGGCTGTACCGCCGGTGTACGAGCCGCCGACAACCATCGGGTCGCCGTCAGCCGCGCTGGCCGGGGTGGCGATGGCGCCCACTGCGCCGGCGCCGGCGACGGCCGCTGCAACGGTGCCGGCGCGACGGAGCAGCCGGCGACGATTGATGGAGCGACCAGCCTCATGCTTACTCATAAACTCTTCCTCCCGTGTAGACCGCGGCCGAGACCGCCGGACGACGGATAATTGCAGACTTTCGCGCACGGCGCCACAGGACTTTCCTGTCATACATGAGTCAGGTAGGTTTCCTGGGCCCCGGCGGCCGATTGGCACCGCACCGGGATATGGTCCATGAACCCATGCCAACGGCGTCTGCGCCCTCGTTGACCTCGGCGCACTCGGCCCGGCTCATGCCGTGACCGACCATCTGCACGCAGGCGGATGTCAGCGCACGCCCGAGGGCCCGGTAGTCGGGGCCAGACGACAGCTGGTGCATGACGCGAAACCAGAGCTGAGCGGACTTGGCCAGACCGATCCCGGTGATCATGTGCCCCGGCACGCGCCGCCTTTGGCGATCAGGTACGCAGCGAAGTTTCCAACCGAAACAGCGATCTTGCACCTGCAGGAGGCTCAACTGAGCCTGTTCGGCTCGGCGCCGGTAGGTCAGCAACCGGTCCGGGAAGTACGAGCCCCGACGTAGCTTCGCGGACGAGTCCTGAGTAGCCAGCTCGAAGTCCGCCGACGGTGTCCGGGCAGCCTCAAGACACCTCGTGGGAATCTAGGGTTCCCGAACGAGACCCGATGAACGTATCGCTTCGACGATGGCTGGACGAAGTTGCCCGGCGCGTCGAATGAGACCGCGTGAGCGGCGCCGTCGATCTCCCGTACATGCGCCGACGGGATGGCCCCGGCCAGCGCGCGCGTGATGGGGCGCATGTAACTCGGGCTTCGCGAGCCGTACGTGCAC
>JAXIPB010000257.1:0-29759 GCA_045403155.1 Micromonosporaceae bacterium | reverse complement strand
CCTGGGAGGGCGGCGAGCGCGAGCACGGGCGGCTTCCGCCACAGGACCTCAGGAGTCGGGATCGGCGCCATAGCCATCGCCTCGACCTCGACGTCGGTGCGCGTCTGATCAGCGTCGATCTTCAGGAACACGTCACCGACGCGCAGGGTCGCACGCTCGCGATGGGCGACGACGACCTCGACCTCCTCCACGTCGGCCATTATCGCGGGATGACCACGGACGTCACCGGCTTTATCGCGTGTGACTGCGCGGCTGACCGCGTCCGGACCGCGCCTGTTGCGCCAGGGCGGCCTCCGGGTCGGCCCAGAACCCCATGACCAGGTCGACCACGGCAGCAGGGGCTTGAAGGAGGGGTCCGATGTGGCCCGCGGCGGGGAGGGTCACCAGCGCTCCGCGAGCTAGGTGAGCCGAGGCGGCGCGCGCGTTCTCGGCGGTCCACATAGGATCGTGTGCGCCGGTGGTGAGCAACGTCGGCGTCTGGAGCCGGTCCAGCACCGGCGTCAGGTCGGGGCGACGCAGACTCAGCCACCGGATGGCTGCGTACATGCCGCGCCGATCGGCCCGCGCGAACGCGTCGGCGACGATGGCCGCGCCCGACGGATCGTCCTTCCTCGCCTGGGGCCCGAGGAGCGCGTCGACCAGGATGTTCGTCACCAACTTCGCTCCGCCGGCACGGTACAACGCGGCGAGAAGCGCCGTGCGCCACCAGTCGCCGCGGCTCGGCGCGTGCACCGGGGCCCCGATGGCGAGAAGGCTCCGGCACCGCTCGGGACGCGCGGCGGCGAAGAGGATGCCCACGTGGCCGCCCCACGCGTTGCCGAGCCAGTCGACGGGCTCGCCGATACCGAGGTGTCGCAGCACGTCGTCGGCAACACCGACGCATTCATGCAAGGTGAACGGGCGGCGCACCCGTGGGTTCGCGCCATGGTTGGGTCCATCGATGAGGATCAGCCGCCGGGCACTGGCCAACGGCTCCCGGACCCGGATCCAGGTGGTGGAGTCGACGAAGAGGCTATGCCAGAGCACGGCTGGCGGACCCGAACCGATTGTCTGCACGTGCAGCGGTCCGAGCCTGGTGGGCACCGAACTCGACTCGATCTGTGGCTGCATGGCGCCTCCCAGCAAAATACTTCGGTGACCGAAGCTTCGGTAACCGAAGTATCATCCTCTACCATGGCGACGTCAAGGGATCTGCCGCGTGACCGGCTCGCGGTCGGGCAACTGCTGGTTCGGTTGTTGCACGAGTTTCGCAGTGAACTCTTCGGCCCCGCGGCCGAGCGAGGCTACACGGACCTCCGAGAGCCGCACCTGCACATCTTCGGCAACGTCGGCATCGATGGCGTGCGCCTCACCGCCCTCGCCGCACGGGCTCAGCTGAGCCTGGCCGCGACCTCCGAACTCGTTAACGAGCTGCAGACGCTCGGGTACCTCGAGCGCCGGCCGGACGGCTCGGACGGCCGGGCCAAACTGATCTACCCAACCGACCGGGGCCGGCGAGCGCTCGACGACGCCGGTAATCGGGTCGCGGAAATCGAGGAACACTGGGCGCAGACGATCGGACCGAGGCGCTTCACCGAGGCGTGCCGGACGCTGCAGGACCTCCTCGACAACCTCGACCAAGCCGAGTGACTAAAACTGCGTGATAATCGTGCACGTAGGTAATGCAGTTGTGCACCGGCCAGAACTGTGGCTGCGGACGCCAGCGGCGCCAGAAAACCACCTGCGTGATATCGTGATATCATGGCCCGGTTTCTCGGAGGTGGCCCATGCCGAACATCCTGATCCGCGACCTGAGCCAGGAAGCCGTGGATCGCATCGACGCCGCGGCCGCCAACCTCGGGGTATCGCGCAACGAGTACCTACGCCGCAAGTTCGAGGAGAATATCGCCCCGGCCAGCGGCGGGCGGACGGTCACCGCCGAGGACTGGCAGCGCTCCGCAGCGGTGTTCGCCGACCTCGGCGACCCCACGGTCATGGAGGCCGCGTGGCGGTGACGACTTGGCTGATCGACAAGTCCGCCTACGTCCGCCTCCAACTCGGCCAGGTACCCAACCGCGATCAGTGGAGCACTCGCATCAGCCGCGGACTGGTCCGGCTATCCACGATCACCCGGCTCGAACTCGGCTACTCAGCGCGCTCCGGCGAAGCCGGCCGCCAGCAGTTCACTCTCCCGCCCCTGTCCCTGATGCCGGTCGAATACCTCACCCCGGCCATCGAGGACCGAGCGCTGGAGGTGCAGCTGCTGCTGGCCGACCGCGGCCAGCACCGCGCCCCGTCGATCCCCGATCTGCTCATCGCGGCCACAGCCGAGAAGGCTGGACTGACCGTCCTGGCCGCCGACAAGGACTTCACCATCGTCGCCGCCGTCACCGGCCAACCGATCGAGACCTTGACCGACTGACCGTACGCATGCGATTCGTCCCGGTCAGCCGCGGTCAGTCTCTGGATCGCCTCGCCGTCGATGGTGGCCCTGAGGTCCGCCCGAACCACGCGGGCCGGACCTACCCCTTGGCGCGCTGGTTGATCCGAACCTGGTTGCCCGACGGGTCGCCGAACGAACAGTCCCGCGTGCCGTACCACTGGTCCATCGGCTCCTGGAGAACCTCGGCTCCGGTCGCCCGAACCCGCTCGAATGCCGCGTCGACGTCGTCGGTCTCCACCACCAGACCCGATAGTGACCCCTTGGCGAGCAGCTCCCGCACCAGCATAGGTCTCAGAGAGAGTCTCGGTATTGTCGGTGGTCACTACCCATATTCTTCGGGACGCAATGCCCTACCCACGAGCATTCCGCCTGCCTGTCCGGCTGACGCACATCGTGACGAACCCACGAAGGGATGCCAGATGGAGATCGTGAGCAAGCAGCCGACCGTCAAGGCGCCAGCCGAGATATTCACCGGCGACGCCTGGTTCGACGTCATCGCCAGGGGCGAGGAACCGTCCCGCATACGCGTCAACGTTGTCCGCTTCGCTCCCGGCGCCCGCAACGCGTGGCACCGTCACGCCGTGGGCCAGACTTTGCACATCACCGAGGGCCGCGGCCTGATCCAGGCCCGCGGCGGAGACGTCATCGAGATCCGCCCGGGCGACACCATCCACACACCGCCCGGTGAGTGGCACTGGCATGGGTCGGCGCCCGACTACTTCATGACCCACCTCGCGATGTGGGAGAGCCCCGCCGAGGGCCCCGAGACCGAATGGGGCGACCCCGTCACCGACGCCGAGTACAACGCCCGATCGCGAGACCCTGCGATCGGGGCGACGTCATGAAAGCGACGTTGATCTACCGTGCCGGTGACGTACGAGTGGTGCAGGTGCCCGACCCGGTGCTGCGTCAGCCCACCGACGCGATCGTTCGAATCGTGCGCACATGCATCTGCGGCAGTGATCTGCACCCGTACCACAACAAGCCAGCTTCCCGGCAGGGATCCCCGATGGGCCACGAATTCCTCGGCGTCGTCGTGGACCTCGGTTCCGACGTGGCCTCGCTCAGGAAGGGCGACCTCGTCGTGGCGTCATTCGCCTTCCAGGACAACACGTGCGAGTTCTGCCGTGAGGGTCTGCAGACCTCATGCCGACAGGGCGGGTTCTTCAGCGGCGCCCAGGCCGAGCTGATCCTCGTCCCGCAGGCGGCCGGCACCCTTGTCACGCTGCCGGTCGGTGAGGACTCCGCGCTGCTGCCATCGCTGCTGACCCTCGCCGACGTCTATGGCACGGGCTACCACGCGGCCAGACGCGCCAACGTCAATCCGCGCACGAGCGTCACCGTGATCGGTGACGGCGCGGTCGGTCTGCTCGCGGTACTGTCCGCGAAACAGCTTGGCGCCGAGCGGATCATCCTCATGGGGCGTCACAAGGACCGCACCGACCTAGGAATCGAGTATGGCGCCACGGACGTCGTCGCCGAGCGTGGCGAGGAGGGCATGGCCAAGGTGCGCGAGCTCACCGGCGGCGACGGCACCCACGCTGTGCTCGAGGCGGTCGGGTACAAGGAGGCCTACCAGCAGGCGCTCGGCGTGGTTCGGCCCGGCGGGGTGATTAGCCGGGTTGGAGTCCCACAGTACGACCAGGGACCGATCGGCCCCGACCTTTTCCGGCCCAATCTCACCCTCACCGGCGGGGTTGCCCCGGTCCGCGCCTACATCGACGAGCTGCTACCCGGCGTGCTCGACAGCACGGTCCAGCCCGGCAAGGTCTTCGACCGCGCCATCAGCCTCGACGAGGTGCCAGCTGGATACCGCGCGATGGACCGGCGCGAGGCCATCAAGGTCCTCGTCCGCCCCTGACCAGTCGCGTCTCCGAGGCACAGTCCCAGACGAAGGAGACCCTGATGCTCGAATGGACGCCCGTCGAGCTCGCCACGATCGGACAGGCTGACGAGCTCGAACTCGCATCACAGCGACGCGACGGTAGCCTTCGCGACCCGGTCACCGTGTGGGTCGTGCGCGATGGCGAGGAGCTGTATGTGCGGTCCATGCACGGCCGCGCTGGCGCATGGTTTCGCGGCGCCCAGACTCGCCACCAAGGCCAGGTCCGATCCGCAGGCGTCGATAAGGACGTCGCCTTTGTCATCGACACAGATCCCGCTGTCAACGACCGGATCGACGCCGCCTACCGCAGCAAATACCACCGCTACGGAGCGAACATCGTCGGCACCGTCGTGAACCCGGAAGCACGAGCCTCGACGATCAAGCTCGTACCGCGTTGACCGCCGCCAAGATCGCGCCGATCATGACCTGGAGGTCATGATCGGCGCAGTTGGAGGACGCTGAGGTCATGATCGTGGCGATCAACCGCCGAAGAACTCGACCAACACTGGCGCGAGTGCATCTGGGGCAACGTCGTGCGTCTGGCCGTCGAGCGTCCGGAACTCTGCTCCGGGCAGAGCATCGCCGGTGGCCTTCGCCGCCCGCTGTAGTGCCTCCGGGCTGGCCTCACCGGCCATGACCAGCGCGGGAACAGCGATCCTCGACGCGACGTCACGAGGCACCCTGCCGCCGGCGAGCACCTCATCGTCGTAGGCGAGCGTCGGGGCGATCGCCTCCAGCATCGCCCAGGCCGGCTGTGTCCGGATGCCAGCGACAGCCTGTTCCGGTACGCCGACATTAGTCATGAAGAGCGCGACGGCGTCTCCCGTGCGCCCGGCCTCAAGCAGCTCGTGGAGTCGCTCGGTGTACTCCTTGACCCGCGTGCCGTCTTCGACCTCGGCCATGAACGGTGGCTCGTAGAGCGCCAACTTGGTGATGTCGGACCCGGCTGCCGCAGTGGCCAGGGCGAGGGCCGCACCCGAGGAGATGCCGTAGACGTACGCCTCGCCACCGGCCTGCACGATGATCGCTTGCAGATCCTCGACCTCGCGAGCGACCGCGTACGGCACGGTGTCGAAGCTCTCACCCCGGCCGCGACGGTCGTAGGTGTACGCAGTGAATGAGTGCTGTAGCAGTGCCGCGAGTGGTCGCATCGGCCCCGCGGCGCGGTAGCACATGGCGCCGTCGACAAGGACCAGCGGCGGGCCGCTGCCGATGCGCTCGTAGGCGATAGTGGTGCCGTCGGCTGACGTGACTGTGCTCATGTCGTACTCCCTAATGATTGTTCAGACCGGCCACGTAGGCGTCGAAGCGGTCGAGGCTGGTGCCGAACCCGGCCCTCGCCTCGGCGCTGAGGTAGGCGGCCGGCACGTTGGTCTGATGGGTGACCACCTCAGTTCGTCCGTCATGCAAATCGACGAAGGTGATGGTGGTTCGCATGCCGCCCTCGACGTCGGGTTCGATCCACACCAGCCGATCCGGCCGGTCGACCTCGACGTATACGGCTCGCATGGTGTACGTGCTTCCGTCGGCTTCGCTGACCATCGTGGTTTCGAAGGCACCGCCGGGTCGCAGGTCGACGACGATGTTGCCGATTGGCGTCCTCGTGCCGACCGGGCCCCAGAAATGGGTGAGGTGCTCGGGCGAGGTCATGCAGTCGAACAGGAACTCGGGCGACGCACGATGCACGCGCCGGTAGGTGAAGTCGCCGGTCTCTGTCATCGCGTCGTCCCCCTTCCCCGACGCTTCCCGGCCTGAAGGGCCGCCAGGTGCTCGTCGAGCCGGTCATGGCGGTCCGCCCAGACCTTCCGATGACGAGCGATCCAGCCGACGGCATCATCAAGGCGCACCGTTTCGAGTACGCAGGGCCGCGACTGCGCGGTGCGCATTCGCGAGATCAGGTGAGCGCGCTCGAGCACCTGCAGATGCTTTGAGACTGCCTGCTGTGTCATGGCGAACGGCTCGGCGAGCTGGTTCACCGTCGCGTCGCCGCGCGCCAGGCGCTCCAAGATCGCCCGCCTGGTCGGATCCGCCAGCGCCGAGAACACCAAGCTCAGCTCGTCGTCAACGACCGTCACACCGCGACCATATCCACAACCGCCAGATTGCACAACTGATTAGTTGTGGAAGACGAGCGGTCAGGCGACGAGCTTCGGCAGAACGTCGCGGCCGAAGACCTCGATCCACTCGATTTGGTTGCGGCCGACGTTGTGCAGATAGATCCGGTCGATGCCCAGATCGAGAAACCTCTGGATCTCGGCCCGGTGGGCATCCAGGTCGCTGGTGATGAGCATCCGGCCCTGAAAGTCCTCCGAGCGCACCAGCTTCGCCATCTGCTCGAAGTCGAACGGCGAACGGATGTCCTGCTTCGGAAACCTCATACCGCCGTTGGGCCACTCGGTGACCGCATGGGCCAGCGCCTCCTCGTCGGTGGGGGCCCACGACAGATGAAGCTGCAGCACCTTGACCTGGTCGCCGGGAACACGGCCGGCCTTCCTCGCTCCGGCGTCGAACCTCTCGAGTAACCCGGCCACCTTCTCCACTGGCGCGCCCGGCGTGATGATGCCATCCACCATCCCGCCAGCGCGTTTGGCGGTGACCGGGCCGGCGGTAGCGACATAGATCGGCGGTGGCGAATCCGGCATTGTCCACAATCGAGTCGTATGCAGCCGGTAATGCGGACCTTGGTGCCTGACGTCCCTACCAGTAAACAACTTCTGGATTACCTCGATCGCCTCCCACATGCGCTCGAGGCGTTCATAGGGCTCAGGCCAGTAGCCGCCGACGACGTGTTCATTGAGCGCCTCGCCCGAGCCGAGCCCGAGCCAGTGCCGGTACGGATACATCGTCGCGAGCGTGGCGGACGCCTGCGCGACGATGGCGGGGTGAAAGCGGAACGAGGGACAGGTCACGCCCGGTCCAAGGTCGCCGTGAGTCCGTTCGCCCATGGCGGTGAGCACGTTCCAGACGAAGGGCGCCTGCCCCTGCGTCGGAACCCACGGCTGGAAATGGTCGGCGGCCATCACCCCGGTGAAGCCCACCCGCTCGGCCGCCACGGCGTACTCGGTCGCCTCGATGGGTCCAAACTGCTCCAGCATGGCCGCGTAGCCGATGTGCGCACGGCTCATCGATCGTCGCCTCCTGTCGTCACGCCGATTCCCTGGTACGAAGCAGCTTGCTCACGTGCAACGGCGGCGCGCTCCAACAGCAACGTGCGCTCGCGCCCGTTGCGCGTCAACGACGCCGCGCGCTCGAACTCCTGCCGTGCTTCGCCAAACCGCCTCAGCTTGACGAGTAGGTCGCCGCGCACGCTGGGCAGCAGGTGGTAACTCCTCAGCGAAGGTTCGTCGGCGATCGCGTCCACCAGCGCCAGGCCGTCCGCGGGACCATAGGCCATACCCACCGCGACGGCGCGGTTCAGCTCAACGACCGGGGAGGGCGCGACCCGCGCCAGCGACTCGTAGAGCGCGGCCATGCGTACCCAGTCGGTCTGGTCGGCCTTTCTGGCGCGGGCGTGACATGCGGCGATCTCGGCCTGCAGCGCATATGGGCCCGGTGCGTCGCCGAGCGCAGCGGCCCGCTCGAGGGCGGCGAGACCGCGCCGGATGAGCAGCTGATCCCAGCGGCTGCGATCCTGGTCGAGCAGCAGGATCGGCTCGCCTTGCGGACCAACTCGCGCGGTCGACCGCGACGCCTGAATCTCCATCAGGGCCACCAGGCCGTGCACCTCCGGCTCCTTCGGCATCAACTCGGCGAGGATGCGGCCAAGCCGCAGCGCCTCGTCGCAGAGCGCGGGCCGCAGCCAGTCGTCGCCGGCGGTGGCCGAATACCCCTCGTTGAAGACCAGGTAGATGACTTCCAGCACGGATGCGACGCGGGCCTCGCGCTCGCTGCCCTGCGGCACTTCGAACGGGATGTGCGCGTCGGCCAGGGTGCGCTTCGCTCGTACGATGCGCTGCGCCACCGTCGACTCCGGGACGAGGTACGCGCGTGCGATCTCCTCGGTCTTCAGACCGCCAACGACGCGTAGCGTCAGCGCGACCCGCGCCTCGGTGGAAAGCACCGGGTGACAGGAGATGAAGACGAGGCGCATGAGGTCATCCTCGATGCTGTCCTCGAGGACCGCGTCGATCTCCGACGCGGACCTCTCGACGTCGACCGCCAGGCCGTGGCCGAGTTCGGTGAGCTTCCGGTCGTGGACTTCCTTGCGGCGGATGAGGTCGATGGCCCGCCGCTTTGCGACCGCCATCAACCAGGCACCCGGGTTGTTGGGCACGCCGGTCCCCGGCCACTGCTCGAGCGCGGCCACCAACGCGTCCTGGGCTAGCTCCTCGGCCTGACCGACATCCCGCACGAGCCGGGCGACTCCCGCGATGACCCTCGCGGACTCGATGCGCCAGACCGCCTCGATCGCGCGATGGGCCTCCGTCGCGCGGAGGGTCTCCGTCACGCGATGATTCTCCGTCGCGCGAAGATTCTCCGGCGCCGCCACACCACCGATCAGAGCATCTTCGGCGGCGCGTCAGCAACTCGCCCCGGTGCGGCGCGCCGCTCAGCGGTCGGCTATCTGATCACGGATGCGTTGCTCCTGAGCCCGCTGCTCATCGGTGGCGGGAATATCGGTCATCTCCGCCACCTGACGAACCTCCACGACGGCCTCCTGGCCAGGCTTGACGGCGTACTCGACCGGGCAGCGCTTCGCCCACTCGATCGCCTCCTCCTTGGAGTGCACCTGGATCAGGTAGTAGCCCGCGATCAGCTCCTTCGACTCGGCGAAGGGCCCGTCCGTGACGCTGCGCTGTCCATCCTGGTAAGTAACGCGGGCTCCGGCGCCGCTTGAGTGCAGGCCCTCGCCGCCCAGCAGGACGCCGGCTTTGACGAGCTCTTCATTGAACTTGAGCATTGCGCCGATCAGGCTCTCGTCGGGCATAGCACCGGGCGGCGGGTCACCCTTGAGCAGCAGCATGAATCGCATGATCTTCTCCCCTCGTGGTTCGTGGCACTCTTGTGCTTACCCACGCGTCGAGTTTGGTACGGCTGAATCGACACGGCGCTCGTCTTGATCGCCGCAACTGTTCAACACTTGCCCGGTCGGCCTCGGCGGGGCCGGGCATCTGTTGAACAGTCGCGGTGATCTTGTCGGGCGATTGTTGAGCGGCCCACCGACCCATGCCAGATCTGAGTTTCGGCCCACCGCCCCTCAAGATCGCGGTGATCATGATGTCAACGTCGCTGAACCGCGCCGATCATGACCTCCAGGTCATGATCGGCGGGGTTGGGTGGGGTATCTTCTGGCGTCATCCCCCCGATGAGGTGAACGCAGACGATGAGCCTCCCCCCAATGCACTGGGCGACGCCGCCTGACGAACTCGACCAATGGGTGGATCTCGTCGCGCGACACCCGCTCTGGAACCGCGCAGAACGCGACGCGGACCGCGAGCTGCTTCGCGTGCAGACCTCCGAGCTTGTGGTGCACCTCGCCTGGGCCCGTAGGTCCGGCTTATTTCCGCTCGCCGACGACCCGTGGCAGGATCTCCGCCTGGCGCGGCGGATGACGGACCGGCTGGCGTGGCTCGTCGCCGGCCTGCCAACGGACGTGTCGCTCTCCGCAGCGGAGACCGCGCTCCTGCTGGCAGTCCCGTTCGTGTACGACACGCTGTGGTCGACGATCGCCGGGCGCGAGCGGGCGGTTAGGCCGCACGACCTGACCCCATCGCAGGACGCGACGAGCGACCGTGCCGCGTTCGAGCGGTTCACGCAGAGCTATCCGCAGCCCCACCGCCGGGCGATCGCGGCGGTAACCCGCGGCGACCGCGATACGGCCGAGGAGATCGGGTGGTGGCTGCTGCACCGATGGCTCGGCCGCCAGCCTGCCGCCTACCAACCGGGGACGCTCGACGAGCTGCTCGAGCCGGTCGTCGGTCGCGAGGCCGGCGCCGTCCTGCGTCCGGTGAGGCTGGTCGAGCTGCTGTGGGCGATGCGGGCCGACCCCGGCTTCCTGGGCCGAGCCGACCGCGCCGACGCGTTGAGATTCCGGGCGACCGACGGGGTTCGGGAGCGACTCGTCGGATACCTGCTCGTGACCGCGCGCGTCACGGCCATGGATGCGATGGCGCTTCCCGAGGTCATCGGCGAGCATCTCGGCATCGTCGACCCGGTCTCGCCGGCCGATCTGCACGAGACCATCGGCGGAGCAAACTGGCAAAACCGCGGTGCGGCACTGGTGCTCAACGCGGTCTGCGCCCATCCGGCCGTCGAGGTCGCGTTGCGGTCGCATATCGACCTACTCAATCAGCTGCTGACCGAGGTTCAGCGAGCAGCCGCTGCGGACGAGTCGTTGTCACCGCTTCGGCTGATGCCCTCGCACGTGACGACGGACGGCCTGCGGCCAGCCGACATCAACGGGGTTCCGGCCTACCAGTCGGCGGGCGTCCGGTTTCGCCTGGCCGAGGACCGGGTGCAGGAACTGCTCATGGGCGAGGAGCTCTACGGCGACCCGGCGCTGGCGATTCGGGAGCTCTACCAGAACGCGCTGGACGCCTGCCGATATCGGGAGGCGCGCACGGCGTACCTCCGGCGTACCGGCGACTTCGACGAGGGCTGGGCCGGACGCATCCGGTTCGAGCAGGGGATCGACGCCGACGGCCGGGCGTACCTCGACTGCGTCGACAACGGGATCGGTATGGGCGTGCAGGAGCTGACCGACGTCTTCGCGCAGGCGGGGATACGGCTGGGCGACCTCCCGGAGTTTCTCGAGGAGCAGGCCGAATGGGCTCGTCTGGACCCACCCGTGCAGCTCTTCCCCAACAGTCGATTCGGGATCGGCGTGCTCAGCTACTTCATGCTCGCCGACGAGATCACAGTGGACACCTGCCGGATGGGCCGCGACGGCCGGCCGCAACAACAGCTGCGGGTCTCCATCGCCGGGCCGGGCAGTCTCTTCCGGATCCAGGTGCTCGGCGAAGGCACGGCCTCGGGCACGACGGTACGGCTGCACCTGCGCCCCGCCGCGGATGAAGTGTCCTGTGTGGAGACTCTGCGTGCTGTGTTGTGGGTCGCGGACTTCCAAACCGAGGCCGTCGAGGGGGCCAACCGCCAGATCTGGCCACCGGGGGCGCTCTGCGACGCCACCCCGCCGCATCGGGCCGAGAGCAAGGGCGGACCGCATGCGGCCGTGGTCGCCGACATCGCTGCCGGCGTGTGGTGGTGCAGCGGCGATGGCGCGATCCTCGCTGACGGGCTCTGGGCCGGGCAGGAACACTCCGGCGCGGTGGTCAATCTGACCCGAGATCTCGCCCCACGGCTGTCGGTGGATCGGACCCGGACCCTGGCATATCGGGAGGAGGACGTCGAAAGGCTGCTGTGGGAGGCGATCCCGGCGCTGACGGCCGCCGGGCCGTCCGTGTTGACGTATGACTGGCTCAACTCGTTCGCGGCGGCCCGCCCGCTGATCGCCGACGTCATATTCGAGCGTGCGCTCGCCGGTGGCTACACCCGGTGGGAGCTTGGCGGTGACACGATCGACGCGACGATTGCCGGCTGCTTCCCAGCCGACGGCGGTGCATTCGCGGCCCCGGACCAGCTCATCGAGTGGCGGTTGACTGCGCTGGCGGCGGCGGGAAGGTACGCGAAGCTCCTCTCCGCCGGGCCCGATTGGCCCCGCGTGGTGCGGGCCCGACCATCGGACGCGCAAGTGCTCAGCGTCGACATCGATGGCACGGCACCCTGGCTCGACCCGGTCGAGATCGTGCCGCTCGCGCATCTGGTCCGCGCATCTCGGCGGATCGGGCGGAGCCCGAGTGCCATCGCCGCGCGGTTGGAGGAGCTCGGGTATTCGACCGCCGTTGGGCACGAGACGGTGGGCAGCGACCGCGATGACCTCATCATGATCAGTCGGGACCTCGACGGCACAAGGCCGTGGCTGGATCCGGCCCACCCGGTGTGTCTGCCGCATTTGATGAAGGCCGCCGACCGCACCGATCGGCCGGTTCGCGACGTCGTCAGAAGGTTGATCCGGGTCGGTTTCACCGTCGATGTGGACATCGAGGCGCTTCCCATCGAGGACCTCACGCACACCGATCTCCTCATGGTCAGCCGGGACCTGGATGGGAGCTTCCCGTGGCTCGACGAAACCATCGCTGTGCCTCTGGTCCACCTGGTCCGCGCCGCGCACAGACTGCGCCGGGATGCCAGCGAGGTAGCGGCCCGCCTGGCCGCGTTGGGATTCCCGCTCGCCGCCGGCTGTGAGGCGGTGCGCACCGAGACCGACGACCTGGTCCTGCTGAGCCGCGACATTGATGAGGCGAGTCCGTGGCTTGAACAGGAGGAACCGGTCACCCCGATTCATCTGCTCAGGTGCGCCAAGCACACCGGCCGCGGCGTCGCCGAGGTGGCCGGGAGACTGTCGTCGTTTGGTTTCACCGTCGGCGTCGAGCCGGAGCGTCTCGCCGAGATCGAACTGACCTCCGAAGACATGGTGCTGGCCAGCCGCGACCTGGACGAGTCTCCACCGTGGCTGGACCCGACCATCCCGGTGCCGACGATCCACCTGCTCCGCGCGGCCGAGACGACCGGTCGCAGCGTGGCCCAGGTGGCAGCCCGGCTCGGCGGGCTGGGTTATCGGATGGCGGCGCAGCCGGATGAGATCATCGTCGACCATCTGGACCCGGACGATGCGGTCATGACGAGCTCGGACCTCGATGGTTCGCATCCCTGGCTTGAGGTCAACGAGCCCGTACGGGCGATGCATCTGCTCCGCGCTGCCCGGCTCACCGGCCGCGACGTCCACGACATCGCCGCACGGCTGACCGTGCTCGGCTATCCGGTCGCCTCGGACCTCGGCGCCGTCTCCGTGCACAAACTGACGCGCGACGATCTGGTGATTACGAGCGAGGATCTCGACGGCGCCAACCCTTGGATACAGCCCGGCGAACGAATCCTGCTTCCACATCTGCTCCTCGCCGCACGCCGCTCGCGCCGATCGGTACGGGAAATCGCGTCCCGGCTCGAGGAACTTGGTTACACGGTCGAGGTGGACCTAAGCTCCATTCCGGACGAAAAGGTCCGCAAGACCGACCTGAGCTTCGCGAGCGATGATCTCGACGGCACGCGGCCTTGGCTGGACCCCGACCAACCCGTGCCGCTGGCGCACCTACTGGCGGCGGCGACCAAGCATCGGGTGCCGCTGGGCGAGGTGAGCGCGCGGCTGCGGAGCCTGGGGTACTCGGCGCCGGACCCCGACGTGCGACTCCCCCGGCTCCAGCCGGGCGGAGTCTGATTGCTGTTCCCCGGGGTCGCTCGGGACGAGCGGCGCACGAAGCTCCGTACCAATCGCGCCACGCCGTGATGGTTCCGGGCGTCGGTGTCCACAGTGTCAGCTCCGGAGCGCTAGCATTGGCTCGTGGGCCAATACCAGGCGTCGGTTGGCTTCGGCCTCTACATCCGCGACGCGATTCAGGCGGCGGGATTCGCGACGGCGACCCAGTTCGCCCGCGCCGTCGGCACCGATCCGTCGGTCGTGCTGCGCTGGATCAGCGAGGAGCAGCGACCGACCATCCGATCGATCGAGCGGATCGCACCCGTGCTCGGCAAGACCATCAACGAGATGGTCATGGCCGCCTACCCCGACCGCCTCGGCCACCACATCAATGCCCCGTCGGTCCGCCCGCATCCGCTCGCCATCGAGTTGGGTCGAATGCTGGCCGAGGACTCCCCCATCCCGGCGGAGGAACGGGAGGCCCTCGCCTCCGTACTCGAACGACTGCTGCAGCCGTACCGCCGCGACATGCGCCGCCGTCGCATCGCGTAGACAGGTCGCATCGCGTAGACAAGTCGCATCGCGTAGACAAGTCGCCGCGGATATTGAGGCCGCACCATGTGTCGGGCTAGCCTGGGGTCTCGTCGGCACGGAAGGAGCCCTACCCGCGTGGCCGTTCCCTCTGCCCCTCAGACCGCCGCTCAGCGTGCCGGGCTGCACTTCAACATCAGCCCGTTGCTCCTGAGCAGCATCGTCGCCGCCGTGGCTGCCACAGTGGCATTGGTCGTCGTGGCTGTGATCGAGAGTCAATCGGCGCCTCCGCCACCTCGCGGTACGGGACCACCGCCGCCACCGCCCTCGGATGTCATGCTCATCCTCACCACAGCGGCTTTCGTCATGGCGTGGCTGGCTGTGATCATCGCTCTGTGTCGCGACCAGATCCTGCGGCGGATGGCGCAGTTGGAGGAACGCCTCGTTTCGTGGACGACAGAGTACGGCGAGCAGCGCGAGACAGATGGTTATATCCACGGTCTGCGGAAGCCGATCTCGCCGGGTCCGGCCGGCGACGTACGCCAACTCCACCCTCGGCCGGCGACCGAATGACCCAACGGCCGACGTGAACCCCCCTCGAGTTCACGTCGGCCGGCCCCGCCCCGAAAGATCGCCAATCACTGGCATTGGTTGGTTAACACGCCAACGACTGTACTCGCCATCCTCAGCGTTACAACCTGGCAATTGGCCACTCGTTTTCTTCCCCGCCCTTGGCGAAATCGCATGATCGGTACGCTGGGGCCATGGCAGGCGACACCATGCTTGGCTTCGGGCGCAAACAGGCGTGGCTCGCAGTCCGGGATCGGGATTCCGACGCGGTGGCTGCCGCCCTCAATCTTCGCGATCTCGGCCCGGTCTCCTGGCGTGATGGGATCGACCTGTCGTACCTCACCGACGACCGATTAGCGCTGACCCCGTTGTTGCCCGGCGCCCAGGGCAGCCGGTGGCTCCTCGTTACCGGACGGTGGCTGCTGAAGAATCGCGGCACTCTGGACCTGGTGCACCTCTCCAACATTCTCGGCACCGAGGTACAGCTATTTGGTTCCTATCGGGTCGGTGAACTGCACCTATGGCAGCGGGCTTCGGGCGGCGAGCTGGTGCGAGCCTTCGAGTACTTCGGCGAGACGGGAAACGTACGGGAGTGGCGAGGCGACCCGGACGACACCGAGCGCGCCGTCGGTCTGCCATCGACGCTTGATCACGACGCGGACGTGCTCGTATCCGAGGCGGACGTCATGCGGGTCGCCCGGGCGTGGAGCATCGACCCGACCGATCTGCAGGGTCGGCCGGCACTGGGCCCGTTGCGAGCAGCCGCGGCCCCTGACCTGTCCCAAGAGCCGACGTAGTCACGCGGAGGGGAAAGGCCCTCCGAAAAAGAGGGCGACCCTATCCCGCGTCGACACACGCCTCTGCGAGCGATGTGAGGTCCACGTCGAGCGCCCGCGCCAGACCCGCGATGGTAAAGAACGTGGGTGTGGCGATGGCCCCGCGTTCGATCTTTCGAAGCGTATCGAGCGAGATGCCGGCCTGGAGCGCGACCTCGGCCGCGCTTCGGCGGCCGCGAGCGCTCTGGAGCGCGCGTCCAAGCACCAGTCCCCGTCGACGCTCATCATCGGTCAAGGGCGCCCGCACCATGTCGGTGATTGTAGTCGGACGCTGATTGTAATACTGGTATTAGAATACCAATCATGGTCGTACTCAAGTCCGCCGCCGAGATCGCAACGATGCGCGAAGCGGGCCGCGTGGTCGCCCGTACCCTCGCCGCGGTGGCCGACGCGGCGCGGACAGGCGTACGACTGATCGATCTGGATGCGTTCGGCGCTGAGTCGATCGCGGCGCTCGGCGCGAAGCCGTCGTTTCTTGGTTATCACCCGGCGTGGGCCCGCACCCCGTACCCCGGCGTTCTCTGCCTATCGGTCAACGAGGCCATCGTCCACGGCATCCCCGATGAGCGCGTGCTCCGGGCCGGCGACATTCTCTCCATCGACTGCGGGGCGCACATCGATGGATATCACGGTGATGCCGCGATCACGATCGGTGTGGGCGACCTCGACCCGGCCGGTCGGCTGTTGATCGACACGGCAGACGCCGCGCTCGCCGCCGGCATTGGCGTCGCGCGACCGGGCGGCCGGCTCGGCGACCTGTCCCACGCCATCGAGGGGATCGCCCGTTTGGCCGGATTCGGGCTCCCGCGCGGGCTGGGCGGGCACGGGGTCGGCACGGCGATGCACGAGGATCCGCACGTTCCCAACACGGGGCGGCCACATCGCGGCATGGTCCTTCGGGAGGGGCTCGTGCTCGCCATCGAGCCGATGCTCCTCGAGGGCGGCCGGGACGCCGGCCGAACGCTCGCCGATGGCTGGACCGTGGTCACGACCGACGGTAGCCGCGCGTCTCACGCCGAGCACACGGTCGCCATCACTGAAGCAGGGCCGGTCATCCTCACCGCGCTGTGACGACACGAAGGCGACGAAACGAAGGCGAACCTCGCCCCCGCCGCGGCGTCCATCGGCGCGACTAACCTTGCCCGACGCAGATGGCGCGCTCGGCCATCGCGATCAGCCGGCGGCCGACGGCCTGGGCGGTGAGGCCCCGAGACGAATAGAGCTGATCGAAAACATCGAAGCTGGTAATTACCCAGAGGATTTCGGTCGCCTCCTTGATGGAGACATCGTGTCGCAGCACATCGTCGCGCTTGAGCCGCGTGGCGAGATGGCGCAGGCCCTCCGCGCGCCCACGGTTGAGCACATCGAAGACGCCGCCGAACGCGCCCGGATTGAGCGCCGCATTGGAGGCGAGCACGCGGGCCACGTCCCGCTCTGCGGCGTAGACCTCGCACGAAGCGCGCAGGCTCGCCCGTAGCGCCTCTCGAGGATCCGGAAGGCTCACCGCGTCAACGATGCGCTGGAAGCCAGCACGGGACAGGAGATCCTCGCCAAGGGCCTCGAACAGACCGGCCCTGGAGCCGAAGACGACGTAGATAGTGGATCTGGCCACACCCGCGTCCTGGGCCACCCGGTCGATGCTGAGCTCCTCCGTCGGTGCGGACCGGATTCGTTCGCGCATCGCATCGAGGATGCGCCGCCGGGTGTCTTCCGCTGTCGCGGCGCGGATGCGCTGCTCGTACCTCCGACTGGCCATGAGCCCATCCTAGCAATTGGGTTGACATCTTGTCCGATGGAAGACACACTGTCTTTTGAAGGACACTCTGTCTGACCAAAGTTAGGAGAACCGGGACATGAGTACGCCGACCGCTACCCCCGTGCTGATCGTCGGGGCGGGACCCGCCGGCTTGATCACGGCCATCACGCTCGCTCGGTACGGCGTGCGCACGCTCATCGTCGAGCGACGCACGAAGCCGGCACCGTTCCCGCGTGCGAGCGGCATAACAATCCGGACAATGGAACTGATGCGGGCCTTCGGGGTCGAAGAACGGATCCGCGAGGGCGACATGAACGTCGAGGCCGTCGGTTGGATGACCGACACACTGGCCTCGCCCGACGGCGTAGAGATGCCGATGGGCTTCCCGAGCCTGGAGCGGGCGCGCGAGGTCAGCCCGACCACCTGGGTTTCGGCTCCGCAAGACCATTTGGAGCCGGTCCTGATCGACCACCTGAGCGGCTATCCGCACGCCGAGATCCGGTTCGGCGCCGAACTCCTCGCCCTTGAACAGGACGGCGACGGTGTTCGCGCGCTCATCGGGAGCGAGGGGTCGGTTACGTCCATCCGATGCCAGTACGTCGTCGGCGCCGATGGCGGGCACAGCGTCGTACGAAGGGCCGTCGGCATCGCGATGGATGGCTCCGACGACCTTGCCGCGTATTACACCGTGCTGTTTCGAGCCCCACTCGATCGTGTTCTCGGTGGCCGCCGGTTGGCCCTCTACATGGTTGGGCACCCTCGGGCCGCCGGTGTCTTCGTACGCGCCGATAAGGACGATCGATGGGTGTACTCGCAGCGGTGGGACCCCACGACAGAAAGCCTCGATGACTACCCACACGACCGACTCATCGACCTGATCCGGCAAGGGGCCGGCTCCCACGACCTACACCCGGAGATCCTCAACGTCGGCGCGTTTACCTTCGCCGCCCAGGTCGCCGAGCGTTACCGCGAGGGTCACGTATTCCTGGTCGGAGATGCCGCTCACCGAATGACACCGCGAGGAGCCACTGGCATGAACACAGCGATTCACGACGCGTACAACCTCGGCTGGAAGCTGGGCTGGGTGCTGCGCGGCTGGGCGAGCCTTGAGCTGCTCGATACGTACGAAGAGGAGCGGCGCCCGGTGGGGATCCGTAACACCGCCCGGTCCGCCCACGAGGGCCCGCGCGACGTATCCGGCGACCACCTTGACGACCTCGACGGCCGGATCCCGCACGCATGGCTCGAGCGCGACGGCGCTCGTATATCCACTCTGGACCTGCTGGGTCCCGGCCTGACGCTGATCACTGGAGCCGACAATCGAGCGTGGACCGACGCCGTCTCTGATCTCTCGTCGTCGGCGCCGGTGGACGTCCACGGCGTGGACCATGCGACCGGACACGTTCTCGGCATCAGGCCGGGCGGCGCCATCCTTGTGCGGCCGGACGGTCGACCTGTCTGGCTGTGGGAGTCCGGCGTCTCCGATACACCGGCCGAACTCCGGTCCGCCATTCGCGAGCTTCTCGACGTCCGCGCCCCGGCGTGCGCGACGTGAGGCTCAGCCCGGCCGGCCGGCAAGCGCGTCCTGAACCCGGTCGCGCATTGTGACCCACCGGGCCCGAGTGCGGTTGTCTCGACGTCGCGCGCGTTCGTCCTTGCGGCCGTTGACCGGGTAGCGCCACCTGGCCCACGGCGACGCCGGCCGGGCTAGGCGCCACGCACCAACGAGTGCGATAAACGGCAGCAGGATGCCGATGAGCCCGGTCCAGATCTTGCCCTTGAGCAGGGTCAGGACCACGAGTGCGCCGTTGAAGAGCACCGCCCACGCGTAACCCCACGCCTTGTAGGCCGGGTCGCCGGCGGTGACCTCATTGACCCCGAAGGGCGCCACTCCGGTCAAGAGCAGCCCGAGCAGCGCAACGCCGAGGAAGACCGCGTTCACGGATGCGCGGCCCTGCTCGGCCCAGTAGACGTCGCGCAAGTGCAGCACGAGGGCGAACTCGTCGAGCACCAGCGCGGCGCCACAACCGAAGAGCCCGGCGAAGATCTCCGCCCACGGCGACTCACCACCAACGGCGCTGAAACCTCCGGCGCCCGCGATCATCACTAAGACGATGCCGAACACGACGTGATGAACATGCAGCCCGCCGGGTTGAACGTTGCCCGGCCACCACGACACGCCTGCTCGAATCATCCGCACGCTCAACCGGATGAACAGGAAGGTCACGACGAAGGCGAGGAAGAGTACGAACAGCGGCTGTTTGCCAGGCGCGAGAATCTCCCGCTCGTACCAGTCGGTCATTCCTGGGCCGTCACCGCGGATTCTTCCGGGTCTCGCTGGCCATAACCCACTGTCTCACCGGGGCCACTCCGCCACCTGGGCTTCGCGAGAGCGCCCCCCACCCGGGGCGTCACAAGAGCGCCCCGCCGCTAAGGCTTCGCGAGAGCGCCCGCCCTCGGTCTCAGCCTCCGCTTCGGCGATTGGCCCAGTTCCGCTGCGTGTGCGCCGGGCCGTGGCCTCCGGCCACCTTGCCACGACCGGTATGCGGCAGCGGGGCACGCCCCTTGCCGCGCGCGCGGCGCTCGGCGCGGTTGAGGGGAACGGGATCTTCGCCGTCGGCCTGGGGCGCCGCGCCCGATGGGTCGGCCGCCGATGCATCTGCGCCGGACGTGGCATCAGGCGAGGCTGCGTCCGGTGGGGCGGCATCAGGCGGGGCGGCATCAGGCGAGGTCGAACCCTCCGTGGTCTTGCGCTTGGCAGGCATGGTGATACCTCCTGAAGGTCGCTGATGTGAACAATGCCGCGCGACGGCGGCGGGCGCCAGGTGTGTGTGCGGTCGCGGGCGCCGAGGCGCTTGTCAGGAGATCATGACGGCAAGCTATCAGGCTGGACGCGAACGACGCATCCCAATTCGGCTCGTTTGTGCGGGCCTTTGGGGTGGGGCGACTCCACACCGTCCGCGCACAATCGGTATGAATGACATGTACCCGCGAGTGGCAGGAGCGACCGGTGCCCGAACCACAAGAGCTTTATCAACTCGCCGACGACGTGCCCGACCTGGGCCGGCCGGTGTTGATCCAGGCACTCACCGGATTTGTCGACGCCGGCGCCGCGGGCCGAATCGCCCGCGAACATCTACTCGCCAACCTGCCTGGTCGGATCATCGCCACGTTCGACATCGACGCGCTGCTCGACTATCGGTCCCGCCGGCCGATCATGCTGTTCGTGGAAGATCACTGGGAGAGTTACGAGGAGCCGAAGCTGGCGCTGCACGTGCTGCAGGACGGCTCGAACACACCCTTCCTGATCCTCGCCGGCCCCGAGCCGGACCTGTACTGGGAACGGTTCACCGCCGCCGCCATGGGTTTGATCGATCAGCTCGGTGTGCGCGTCACAGTCGGACTCAACTCGATCCCGATGGCCGTGCCGCACACCAGACCGACTGGGATCACGGCCCACGCGACCCGTCCTGACCTCATTGTCGGCTACGAACCCTGGCTCAATCGGGTTCAGGTGCCCGGCAGCGCCGGACACCTGCTCGAGTACCGCCTCGGTCAGAGCGGACGCGACGCCATGGGATTCGCGGTCCACGTTCCGCACTACCTGGTCCAGACCGAGTACCCAGCCGCGGCCGAGCGCCTGCTCACGGCCGTATCGAAGGCAACGGGATTGCTGCTGCCCACCGATGAGCTCCGGGCCGCCGCCGAGGTGGCCCGCGCCGAAATCGATCAGCAGGTCGCCCGCGCGGACGAGGCCGCCTCAATCGTTCGCTCTCTCGAACAGCAATACGACGCCTTCGTCCGGGGGCAGGAGGGATCGAACCTGCTCTCTGAGCAGAACGGTCCGCTTCCCACCGCCGACGAGCTCGGCGCCGAGTTGGAGCGATTCCTCGCCGAGCAGACCCGCCCCGGTGACCAACCTCCGCCCAACCCCCCACCCACTCGCTGACCCCAAGATCGCGGTGATCATGAAGTTGGCGCCCCCAATTCGCGCCGATCATGATTTGGAGGTCATGATCGGCGGTCGGGGGGTGGGCTCAGGTCATGATCGGCGGTCGCGGGGAGAGGGATCGGTCGAGGAGTTCGATGGTGTGCATCGTCGGGATCGGGGGGGCTCCGTCGCGGCGCATGGCGGCGGCTATCTGCAGCAGGCAGCCCGGATTGCCGGCGACGACGAGTTCGGCACCGGTGGCCCTGAGTGCGGCCGCCTTTCGCGCACCCAGCTCGGCCGCCGGCTCGGGCTCCAACAGGTTGTAGACGCCCGCCGACCCGCAGCAAACCTCACCGTCCTCGGCGGACACGACGCGTAGCTCCGGGATGCCGCGCAACAGTTCGCGCGGCTGCGATCGCACCCGCTGACCATTGGAGAGGTGACATGCGTCGTGATACGCGACGGTCAGCGGCACCGGATGGCGTGGGGCGAGCGGCTCTCCCAGATCCACCAGGAGCTCGGTGACGTCACGCACCTTGGCTGCGAACTCCTTCGCCCTCAGGCCCCACTGGGGGTCGTCGCGAAGCAACTCCGCATACTCCTTCATCACCGACCCGCAACCGGCGACATCGGTGACGACGACGTCGACGCCCGCGCGGGCGAACGTGCGGATGGTCCGGCGGGCCTGCCGGACGGCCTGCGGCGTGCGCCCGGCGTGGCGGGCTAGAGCACCGCAGCAGCCCTGCCCGGCCGGGATCACCAGGTCGCAGCCCTCGAGCGAGAGGACCCGCGCGGTCGCGGCGGAGACGTGGGAGAAGAACGCGGACTGGACGCACCCGGTGAGCAGGCCCACCACCGCGCGCGGGGGTCCGGGTCGCCCGCTCCTGGCCGGCACCCGGCGCGGGAGCCTCACCCGGGACCGAATGGGCGGCGCGAGCTCCGCCATGGCACCGAGGGTCGGGTGGATGCGCCGCGCGAGTCGCGGATTGAGCAGGCGCAGGCGCGCACCGATTCGCAGCGGTCCGCGCATCACCACCATGCGACGCGGGTACGGGAAGAGCGCGAAGATGCCCGCTCGCATCGCCCGCTCCACCGCGCCCCGCGGTGCCCGAGCCTCGACGAGCACCCGCGCCTCCTCGATGATCTGGTCGTAGCGCACCCCCGATGGACACGCCGGCACGCAGGCCAGGCAGCCGAGACAGGCGTCAATGTGTCCGGCCAGGGTCGCCGAGACATCCGCGCCGTCCAGGACCTGCTGGACGAGGTGGATGCGGCCCCGAGGGGAATCCATCTCCTCGCCCCACAGCTGGTAGGTCGGGCAGGCGGGCAAACAGAAGCCACAATGGACACACGTGTCGGTCAGCGCGCGCAGGTCCATCAGATCCCTCCCACGAAGCGTCCCGCGGCGAGCTGGCGGCCCGGATCGAACTGCTCCTTGAGCCGGCGCATCAGGGCGAGTCCCGGCACCGGGCCCCATAGGTCCACTCCATCGCGCAGGGCTGGAGGGGCGGCCAACACCAAGGCCGAGCCGCCCCAGTCGCTCATCGCGGCTCGGACCGCGCCCAGCACGCCGCCGAGCTCACCCGCGGTCGTCGACCCGGGCAGTCTCGCGTAGACAACTCCGGCCCCCGCCGAGCCCCGCACCGCGGCGTCCGGCGCGGCCGCCAGCAGGAGACCGAGCAGCGCTCCGAGCCGACCGACGGGCGCGGCGAGCTTCAGGGCGATGTCCTCATCGGCGAAGGGATAGCGTCCCCACCAGTCCGGCTCGTCCACGACCGTGGCCTCACCGCCCAGCTGGTCGACGGCCGCCTTCACCCGCGCGGCGACCCCCGCGCGCGAACCCTCTATCAACGCGACCACCGTTCCGGCCGCCCCCCGGAGATCCACCTCGATCGCCGACGGGCTCACCCGCGGGCTCATCACCGCATCGACGAGGCCGCCCAACTCCGCCAGGGCTGCGACCCGGCGAGCCACCCAGGCCGTCGCCGCGGGCAACGGATGCAGTCGAAACGTTGCCGAGGTGATCAGCCCGAGCGTGCCGTACGAGCCACACAACAGGCGGCCGAGATCGTAGCCCGCGACGTTCTTGACCACCCGCCCGCCGGAGTGCGCCACAACGCCGTCCGCGCGCACGAACTCCACCCCGATCAGCAGGTCCCTGCCGGCACCGTAACGAAGCCGGAGCGGCCCGGCCTCGCCCGCGGCCAGCGCGCCTCCGACGGTCGCCTCCGGTGAACCGGCCTCGAGGGCCAGCCGCTGCCCGGCCAGGGCGAGCACGGCCTGTACGTCGCGGAGCGCGGTGCCGGCCCGGATGGTCGCCACCAGATCCCCTGGCTCGTGCGCGGTCACGCCGTGCAGGCCCCGGCTGTCCAGGACGATGTCCACGCTCAACGGTGTGCCGCCCCAGTGCGCCTTCGTGCCCGCGCCACTGGGTAGGACGGCCGACCCGTCCGCTGTCGCGGCGCGCATGACGTCGGCCGCCTCGGCCGCCGACGCGGGCGCGACCAAGCTCACCACGCGGCCGTCACCATGCGACTATGCCGTCTCGCTCGTGGGCGCGGTCGGCCGAGTCGCTGGCCGCGCGTGACCTGGGCGGCTCGCCACAGAGCCGCGGCGTCGGGAACACCTTGCCTGGGTTGGCCAGACCCGCCGGGTCGAAGGCACACCGGACCAGCTGCATCGTCTGCAGGTCATCGTCGGAGAACATCCTGGGTAGCTTCTCGGCCTTATCCACCCCGACACCGTGCTCGCCGGTGATAGAGCCGCCACGTTCCACGCACAGGTCAAGGATCGCCCCGGAGACTCGCTGCGCCGACTCATATTCGCCTGGCACCGTCTCGTCGTAGAGCACGAGCGGATGCAGGTTCCCGTCCCCGGCGTGGAAGACGTTGGCCACCCGGATGCCAGCCGAGACCGAGAGCGCCGAGATCTCCGCGAGAACCTCGGCCAGAGCCGTACGAGGAATCACTCCATCCTGGACGATGTAATTGGGACTGATCCGTCCCACCGCGGCGAAGGCTGACTTTCGACCCTTCCAGATCTCGGCGCGCTCGGCCGCATCGGCCGCGGTGCGGATTTCGAACGCACCCGTCCGCGCGCAGATGCCTCGTACGATCTCCTCCTCGGCGGCGACCTCGACCGCTGGACCGTCCAGCTCGACGATGAGCACCGCGCCGGCGCCGGCGGGATAGTCGCACGCCACGGCGTGCTCGGCGGCCTGGATGGCGAGCGCGTCCATGATCTCGGCCGCGGCCGGCGTGAGTCCCGCCGCGATGATGGCGCTGGTCGCCGCCCCGGCGTCGGCAACGGTCGGGAACGCAGCGAGCAGCGTCGTAACCGCCTCCGGCGATCGGAGCAGGCGCACCGCCACCTTCGTGGCGATGCCGAGGGTTCCTTCAGATCCGACGAAGACACCGACGAGGTCGTAACCGGGGGCGTCCGCTGCTCGGCCCGCGCCGAGCCACACAAGGTCGCCGTCGGAGGTGCAGACCTCGAGTCCGGTCACGTGGTGGACCGTGAACCCGTACTTGACGCAGTGCGCTCCGCCGGAATTCTCCGCCACGTTGCCGCCGATTGAGCACACGACCTGACTCGACGGGTCGGGCGCGTAGAACCACCCGTCGTCGGCGACCGCACGGCTCACGGCGAGGTTGACCACGCCCGGCTCAAGGACGGCGCGACCGTTCGACAGATCAACATCGATTACCCGACGCATCCGACTCGTCACGATCAGCACGCCATCGGCCACCGGCAGTGCGCCGCCGGAGAGGCCGGTGCCCGACCCGCGGGCGACCCACGCGATTCCATGATCGCGGCAAGCCCGCACCGTGGCCTGGACATCTTCCGAGGAGTCCGGCAGCACCACGAGGGCCGGAATCGCCCGATACTGGGTCAGGCCGTCACACTCGTACGTCCTTCGCGCGGCCTCATCGGTGACGACCGCATCCTCGCCCAACTCCGCCCGGAGTCTGGCGGCCAGGGCGTCGATCGCCGCCGGCGCCGATTCCGCACGCATACTCTGATCTTCGCGCGCTCACGGACGGTCAGCAAGTCCACACGCATGGATCCGGATCACTGTACGCAGGGGCGATAGCCAAAACGCCCGACCGGCTGGTAAACCGGCGAATGGCATATTGCCGACCGAGGGGAGGACGGTGTCGGGGCGCAGCGTGATGGCCTTGTACCTCGCGGGGATGACCGGTCTCATAGCTGGCATCTTCGCCGCGCCGTCGTTGCGTCCCGCGCTTTGGGGCGGCGTCGGATTGCTGAGTGCCGCCGGGATCGTGACCGGCGTGATGCGCAATCGGCCCAGCCGGCTTTGGCCGTGGGGGCTGATGGCGGCCGCCGCGCTCGTTTCGGCCACCGGCGACGTGTTGTATTTCCTCGTCCGAGATCCATCGTCGACCGCGCTGACCTCGGTCGCCGACCTGCTCTACCTGGCGATGTTTCCGGTCGCCGCGGCGGGGCTTTTCCTGCTTGGTCGGTCCAGCGACTGGAACCGGGATCGCGCCGGCCTCATTGACACGTTCACCGTCACGCTGGTCCTTGCCCTGCTCACCTGGGTAGTTCTGGCCCGGCCGTACATGGCCGCACTGTCCAGCCTGGACGACGCGGTCCTGGCCGTCTTTCCGATCGGTGACGCGCTGCTGTTCGCGGCCGGGCTACGCCTGATGAATTCCCGTCGGCCTACACCCGCGATGGTTCTGCTGGTGGCCGGAACGGGAGTCCGACTGCTGGCGGATGTCCTTTATGCGTTCGGGATCGCGACAGGTACGTGGCAGGCGGGCACAGCACTGGACCTCGGTTGGATCGCCTTTTACGCCGCGTGGGGTGCCGCGGGTCTGCACCCTTCCATGGCGAGGCTTACCGAGCCCGAGGCGCTGCCCGAGCGCGAGGTCACGGCGCGTCGCGTCCTGATAGTGGCGCTGACGTCCCTTGTGGCACCCGCCGTGCTCCTCGTTCAGGCCCTCTCGGGCCGGGTCGTGAACGGCGTCCTCATCGCCATCGTCGCGGCGGCCGTCTTCCTCCTCAACCAGTGGCGCCTGGTCGAGGCGGCGAACGACCATCGGCGCTCGCTTCTCCATCGGATACAACACGACACGCTCACCGGCCTGGCCAATCGGGCGCGGTTCTCGGATCGGCTGGCCCAGGCCGTGGCGAAGGCGCACGCCGGCGGGCCTACCGTCGGTGTCCTCGTCATAGACATCGATGAGTTTAGGATCCTCAACGAGGCGATGGGCCAATCCGGCGGCGACGAGGTCCTCGTCGACGTCGCTGGGCGACTGACGCGGATCATGGGTGGGCAAGGCCTGGCGGCTCGCTTCGGCGGCGACGAGTTCGCGCTTCTGGTCATACTGGAACGACCTGACGACATTGAGACCCTCGCCGCCCGCACCAGTGCGGCGCTCGGCGTACCAATCGCCTTCGCCGGACGCGAGGTCGGGGTTTCGGTCAGCATCGGCTGCGCGACCACGGCCGACGCCCCCGCCGCGCCCGACCTGCTGAGTCATGCCGACCTCGCCCTGCGGGCCGCCCGCTCGGCCGGCCGCGGGCAGTGGCGGCGCTATCAGGCGGAGCTGCATGGCCCGATCGTCGAGCGGCTGAGGCTACGCACGGAGCTGGATCGAGCCGTCGAGGCGGGCGCTCTCACGCTGCAATATCAGCCGATCGTCGCGCTCGGCGACGGCACAACCGTCGGCTTCGAGGCCCTTGTCCGCTGGCGGCACCCCACGCGCGGTTTGCTGCAACCCGAGGAGTTCATCCAGCTTGCCGAGGAGATGGGGGCGATCGAGGCGATCGGAGAGTTCGTGCTCCGGCGCGCGGTGACTGCTGCGGTCCACTGGCACCGCGTCGCTCCACCCGGTCCCTACGTCAGCGTCAACGTCTCGGCGCGCCAGTTCGGCACTCCAGGCTTGGCGGAGTGGATCGGACGCGAGCTCGCCGCCGCGGGGCTGCAGCCGGACCACCTCATGCTGGAACTGACCGAGAGTCTGCTGCTACACGAGGATGACCAGGTCTGGGCGGAGCTCGAGGCCCTGCGTGGCTCCGGCATTCGCATCGCGATCGACGACTTCGGCACGGGGTTCTCCTCCCTCAGCTATCTCGCGGACATGCCGATCGACGTCATCAAGGTCGATCGGTCCTTTGTGGGCGGAGTCGCGGCGTCCGAGCGTCGCCGGACGCTCGTCGCCGGCATCGTGGATCTGGCCAGGACGATGGGTCTCGACGTCGTCGCCGAAGGCATCGAGACCACAGATGACCGGGACCTACTCGCGGAGATCGGCTGCCCATTCGGGCAGGGCTACCTCTTCTCGGTACCGCTGAGCAGCGCGGAGGTAACCCGTTGGCTCGTCGGTCCAGCCGTGACGCCCCACATCCCGACCCAGCCAGCACCGCCCACGCAGGAGGGTGAGTACGGGCACTCAGGCGTGACGCCCGGCGATACCGGCACACTGCCCGCATGACGCAGGAGCCGCGAGACTCGGCCGACGAGCTTGCTCGCCTTGACCTCGAGATTGGTGTGCTCGCCATGCGGGCCGAGCAGGCCCGCCAGGCCTGGGCGGCGGCGGACTCGATCCTGCGTGCCACAACGGTTCGACGCGATGAGCTCGCTCGGCGGTTGTGGGCGCTCGTCAGCACCGGGCCGGCGCCGGGTGCGCCGTCACCGCCTCCCGCCGGCGCCGGAGTTTCGATCACACCAGCGGCTGTGCCGGCCTGGGCGCCGGAGACCTCGACGCGGACCGTCCAGAATGTGTTGTTCATCCTGGGCGGGCTGTTGCTTGGCACCGCCGCGGTGGTCTTCACCGCAGTCGCCTGGGCCACCTTCGGGGTCACGGGTCGGGCCACGATCCTCGCCGTGGTGACGGCCCTCGCTCTGGCCACGCCCTTGCTCGCGCTGCGCCGGGGTCTGCGGGCCACCGCCGAGACCTTCGCCCTGCTCGGCCTTCTGCTCGTCGTGCTCGACGGGTACGCCGCGTGGTATGTGGATCTGCTCGACGTGCATGCGCTGCCGGCGACACGGTACGCCGGCCTGGTCTGCGCCGTCGCCGCGGCGGTGGCGGCCGGCTATCGTGCGCTCACACGGCTGGTCGGGCCAGGCTTCGCTGCGGTCGTGGTGGCCCAGCCGGTACTGCCTCTGATCGTGGCGGAGTGGCATCCCGACGCGGCCGGGTGGTCCATCGTGTTTGCCGGGGTCGCGCTGCTGAACCTGCTCGTCGTCTTTCGCGGTCTCCAGCCGTGGGCGCACACCTCCGTACCAGTCGCGACGGCCCTACGCGGCACCGGATGGTCCCTCTACGCGATCGCGCTCACCGGCGCCGCGTACGCCGCGCTCATCGCGGAGGTTGGCGCGGATACCGGCGGCGAGGCGGCGTGGGCCGGCGTGTCGGTTCTGGCGACCGCAGCGGTCCTGGCGGCCGGCTCGGCGCTGACCCGCTCGACCGCTTTCCACGCACTCGCGGGCTGCCTCGTGGTGGTGGCGGCGGCCGGAGCGGCGACGCGCTTCGTGGCCGTCGCCTGGCCGTCGCGGACACTCATCCTCGCCGCCGCGGTCGTCGCCGCGGCAGCGGTCTTGGCCGCCGGCGCCGCGCGGCTGCTGCCGGACGGCGCCCGCCCCGGCCCACGGGCCGGCGCGGCGGTGGTAACCGGCGGGCTCGGAGCGGTCCTCCTCGTGCTGACCTTGATCACGGCCGCGGATACGGTGGCGAAGGCGCTGCCGATGTGGCAGGCGGACCTGGTTACCGCCACCCGCTTCGACGCGCAGCTTCTCGGCGCACTGGGCCTCATGACGCTTGCGCTGATCGCCGCGCTTGATGCCGTTGGACGGCCGCGGAGCGACTGGCTCGAGGCGATCGCCGGGGTCGGCGTCCTGGTCGTGCTGGCCCTGCCCGGCTCAGTGGCGGTGAGCTGGTGGACACCGTCGGTCGTGGACCTGGCCGGGGCGACGATCCTCGCGATCGCGGCCGCGCGCGCCCGCTCGACCCCTGCGGTGTGGGCGCGGGGACTGGGCGCCGCGGTTCTGACCGGGCACGCCGTGCTCGCGAGTCTGGCCCGGCCGGAGAGCACCGCGGCGATCCTAGGCGCCGTCGCCGTGCTGGGCATCGCGACCAGCGCCTTCAGTCGTGTGGGCAGCCCGACAGATTTGTCCACTGTGGATAGCGATGAGGCTGCGCGGGTATTCGTGGGTGGCGCCGCCACGTGGGTGGGTTTGGTCGCGATTCCGCCGGCCGTCGGTTCGACCTTGGTCGCAGCGGATGTCACGCCGTGGTGGGTCGGCCGGGGCACGACGGGTGCGGTCGTGCTCGTACTGGCCGGTCTCGTCGCGGTACGCCGCTGGTGGCCGGCCTTCGCCTGGTACGCGTTCGCGGCCACGGTGATCTCGGCGGTGATCTGGCCGACCGTCGTCGCCGCACGCCGCGTCGAGCCGATCGGGATTTACGCCGCGGTCGGGCTTGTCGTGCTCGCTGCGGCGCTGCTCGCCATCACCACGCCGCGCGAGGACGAGAACTCGGCGAACCGCCTCGCGGTCGGGTCTGTCACCGTCGGGCTCGCCGCACTGCCCGGTCTCCTGCTCCTG
>JAXIPB010000264.1:0-20097 GCA_045403155.1 Micromonosporaceae bacterium | reverse complement strand
CCCCCCCGCCGTGTGGGCACACACACCCCGGCGCCCACCCCCGGGGGGGGGGGGGCGCCCCCCCCCGCCCCCCCCCCCACACAGGTATGGTCGCATTGAGATGCGTTTTACCAGGCTGCTTTCAGCCATGCTGGCCGTCGCGGTGATGGTGCCCGGTTGTTCGGTCGGTGTGCCAGCGGCGCCGACGCCGTCTACACCGACGGCATCACCATCGCCCTCACCCACAGGGCCATTACCGTCGGACCCGCGGACCACGCCCGCGTCCCCCGCGATGGGGGAGTCTGGCGTCGCCGGACGCACCATGGTCGACGGGGGCTGCCCGGTGGAGTACGAGGCGTCGCCGTGTCCGCAGAAGCCGATCTCCGCGCGCATCATCGTGGTTCTCGCTGACACCGGCATACCCGTAACAGTCATCAACAGCGATGCGAACGGCCGTTTCCGCGTCGAGCTGCCCCCGGGCACCTATACGCTGCACGCCACCAACCTCACCGGCGCGCCATACCCCAGAAGTGACCCGGTTCAGGTCGCCGTCAGGTCCGGCCGCTACGCCACCGTCACCGTGCCGTTCGACTCCGGCATCCAATGAGGACATCTTCGTGACGCGGCCGCCCTTTAGTGCCGCCGGGTAACTTAGCGCGACGTTTCGCGCGGCGTTCGGGTTGCCATATCGACGAACATCTGATAGTAAGTCTGACTAACAAATGCCTCGGCGACACTTCGCCGTGTCGCCCCGGCCTCCATCCACTCCCGGCAGGAGGTCCACTCGCAATGGCAACTGTTGCTCGGAGGGCGTTGCATCCCTCACTCGCGCTACTGCTGGTTCTCGCTGGCGCCGCCTTTGCGCTGGCACGACAGACAGCCACCGCCGAAGCCGCACCTCCCGGTGGCACGCCCACGGCGTTTGTTCGCGTCAACCAGGTGGGCTACGTCGCGACCGCGACCAAGCGGGCCTACCTCATCGCTTCGGGCGTAGAGACCGGTGCGACGTTCAGCGTCCGCAACGGTTCCACGAGCGTCTTCACAGGATCCATCGGTGCGGACCTCGGTTCATGGAGCAACACCTACTCGCACGTCTATGCGCTGGACTTCGACGCCGTCACGGCCCCTGGGTCGGCCTACACGATTGAGGTGACCGGGCCCATCGCCGCGAGCTCGCCGACGTTCCGCGTCGACACCGGCGCGAATCTCTACGCCGGCGCGATCGCGAATTCGCTCAACTACTACCAGGTGCAGCGCGACGGGCAGAACTTCATCCCATCGGCTCTGCGCACGGCTGCGGCGCACCTCAACGACGCGAACGCGATGACGTACCTGACACCGAACGCCAACTCCAGCGGTCGCTTCTCCGGCGACCTGTCGCCGTTGGGAGTAACCATCAACGCCTCCGGCGGGTGGTTCGACGCGGGCGACTATCTCAAGTTCCTGCACGGTGCGGCGTACACTGCCCAGGTCTTGATGATCGGCGTCCGGGACTTCCCGAACCAGATGGGTGCCGGTGCGGGTGCCGCGAACTTCAGCGCGGAGGCCCGCCACGGCGCCGACTGGATCCTGCGCATGTGGGACGACCCGGCGCGCACGCTGTACTACCAGGTCGGCATCGGCAGCGGTAACTCCAAAACGCTGGGCGACCACGACATCTGGCGGTTGCCGCAGGCCGACGATACCTTCGGCGGGACGGACCCCAAGTACCGCTACGTCCGCAACCGCCCGGTCTTCCGGCTGGCGCCTCCCGGCGGCCTGATCAGCCCGAACATGGCCGGCCGCGAGGCGGGCGCCTTGGCCCTGTGCTACCAGCTGTTCCGCGTGAGTGATCCCGCGTTCGCCAACCAGTGTCTGGTCTCGGCCCAGCACGTCTTCGACCTTGCGAACACCAACCCAAGTGGCAATCTGGTCACGGTCATTCCGTTCAGCTTCTATCCGGAGACCGAGTGGCGGGACGACCTCGAGCTCGCAGCGGTTGAACTACACAAGGCCATGGTGGCTGCCGGCGGATCACCACCGCCCGGCCTGCCGCACACCGACCCGGCCTTCTACCTGCAGCAGGCGGCCCATTGGGCCAACGCCTATATCACCGGGCCGGAGGATGCCCTCGATACCCTCAACCTGTACGACGTCGCGGGCCTCGCTCATTACGAGCTTCACCGGTCCATCACCGCCGCGGGCAACCCGCCCGGACTGGAGACCACAACCGCCGCCCTCGTCGCCGACCTGCGTAAGCAGCTCGACCGGGGGACGGCCGAGGCCGCGACCGACCCGTTCGGGTTCGGCTTCCCATGGGCCACCTGGGACACCACGTCGCACGGCGCGGGCTTGGCCGTGACCGCGAGCCAGTACGCGGCGCTCACCGGTGACAACACCTACAAGCAGTGGGCCAACCGGTGGGTGGGCAACATTCTCGGCGCCAACGCGTGGGGTCTGTCCTTCATCATCGGCACCGGCAGCACGTACCCCAAGTGCCCGCACCACCAGCTCACGAACCTGGTCGGCTCGCTCGACGGCACGCCGCCGGTGCTGGCCGGCGCCGCGGTCGAGGGCCCGAACTCAATCACCGGGCGCGGTGCGCTGACCGCTATGCGAGCGTGCCCACCGGGCGGCGGAGACGTCTATGCGGCCTTCAACGGCCAGGGCGCTCAGTTCAGGGACAACGTCGAGTCGTACCCGAACATCGAGCCGGCGATCGACCTCACCGCCACATCGCCGCTCGCGTTCGCTTGGCAAGCGGTAGGAGGCTGATCGCCGTGAAACGGTTCCGGTACCTCTGGGCGCTGCCGTTCGCCGTGGGAGGGCTGGTCGCCCTGACGACCGCTGTCGTGACCGCCACACCGGCGGCCGCCGCCACGCCGACGGTCGTCACGCTGCAGTTCGATGACGGCAACGCAGACCAGTACGCGACGCTGGCCGTGTTGAACGCCCACGGCATGCACGCCACCTACTACGTCAACTCGGGCCCGGTCGGCGACGCGGATCACATGTCATGGGCGCAGCTGACCGACCTCGCATCAGCCGGCAGCGAGATCGCCGGGCACACGGTCAACCACGCGAATCTCAAGAAGCTCAAGACCGGCCCGGCGCGGCAGGAGGTCTGCGGCGACCGGGTTGCCCTCTTTGATCACGGCTTCGCGCCGGTCTCGTTCGCCTACCCGTTCGGCGGGATCGACGCGCTTGCAAAGCAGGTCGTGGCCGCGTGTGGCTACAACAGCGGTCGGGGTGTGTCCGGCGTGGACGGTCGGCGGGTCTTTGCCGAGACCATCCCGCCGGCCGACGCCTACGCGACCAGGACGCCGGCGAACGTCAAGAGCGGAACCACGCTCGCCACGATCCAGGCCTACGTCACCGGGGCGGAACAGAACGGCGGCGGATGGGTGCAGATCGTCTTCCACCATGTCTGTGATCACTGCGACGCGTACTCGATCACGCTGGCCGACTTCACCGCGCTGGTGGAGTGGTTGGCGCCGCGCGCCGCGACAGGGACTGTCGTGCAGACGACCGCGGAGGTGATTGGGGGGCCTGTGCTCCCGCCCGTTGCGCCCTGACCGCCACGGGCTAGAGGCCCGGCCGCACGTGTGGCCGGGCCTCAACGGCGCCGTGCACCCTCGGATCCGAAGTACGTGTCCATGAACTCGTTGGCGAACGTTCCGGTCGGGTCGTAGCGGCTACGCAGCCGCACAAAGTCGGACCAGCGCTCATACAGTCCACTCACGACCTCTGGGGGAGTGGTGAAGAGCTTTCCCCAATGGGGCCGGGCGCGGTACGGGGCGAGCTGCTGCTCGAGCGCGGCCAGCACCGGTGTCACCGCCCGGGCGTCGTTGATCCAGGTGAAATGGATCGCCACACCGTCGCGCCGGTAGCTCGGACTCATCCAGAGATCGTCCGGGGCGATGGTGCGAATCTCCGAGACCTGAAGCACGGGGTGGACGCGGTGACGGATCGTGTCGATGGCGGCCAACGCCTCGACCGCACGATCGCGCGGCACGATGTACTCGGTCTGAAGCTCGTCGCCGCTGCTGGGCATGAAGTCCGGACGGAAGTGCGGCAGTCGCTCGTGCCACGGACCCGGCACGCCAAGCTGCTCGGTGCAGTTGGCGGCCGGCATACCGCGAACCGGGTGCCGAGGGCCGTCGGCCAGCCTCGCGCCCATCCATGTCTTCTCCGGTGTCCGTGAGTCATGCTCGTCGACTCGGCGCTTGAGCCACACCTGGTTGATCCGGTCGTCGGCCCAGTCGGTGAAGAGGCTCACGCTGTAACCGCTGGCGAGGATGTCGGTGAGGTGCTCATCGAGAACCTCGCGGGGAAGGTTGTCATAGACGTACTGCCGAACATCGAATGTCGGCACCAGATCGAGGGTCAGGGTCGTGACGATGCCCAGCGAGCCGAGCGCGACGACGGCGCCGTCGTAGAGGTCACCGTCGGCGGCTCGGCTCATCTCGATGATCTCGCCGCCGGCCGTCACCATCTCCAGGGCGCACACGGCCGTAGCCAGGTTGCCGTTGGTCACGCCCGATCCGTGGGTACCTGTAGCGCATGCGCCGGCGACCGAGATGTGGGGCAGGGAGGCCATGGTGCGCAGCGCGAAGCCCGCGTCGTGCAGGTGAGTCGCCAGCTCTTCGTACCTCACACCCGCCGCGACGGTGACGCTCGAGCTCGCCGTATCAATGTCCATCGTGTGCGGTAGGCCGCTCAACAGGACGAGGTCACCCGGGCAGTCGGCGACGCGACTGAACGAATGTCCGGTGCCGAGCGCGCGAATGCGGTCGCTGCCGGCCACCAGTCGCTGAAGCTCCGTGATCGACGACGGTCGGTGCACGTCCGTCGCGCCGAACGCGACATTGCCGGCCCAGTTGTTCATGCACCTAGTGTGGGCGTATGGAAGATCTGGCTCCAGACATCCTTCGACAGCGCGTCCTCATCGAGGGCTACTACACCATTGCAGTCGATGAGGCGGCCATCGCCCGCTACTTCGATGCGCTCACCGGCGACCTGTCGTTGCGGGCTTACGGCGCCCCGACCATCTTCGCCCCGCAGGGCCTGGGTCGCGCGGAGAACGAAGGATACGACGCGTTCGTCCCGCTCATTGACTCCGGGATCTCGCTCTATGTGTGGACCACCTCGAGGTTTCTAGCCGCGGTCATATTCACCTGCAAGAGTTTTGACGCAGAGCGAGCGGTGCAGACCACTCGCGACTTCTTCGCCATGACCAGGGTCGTCCATCAGGAGTTCTAAGCCTCCTGGGAACCCTGCCGCCCGCCGAGGAGTCATCCGGTTATGAGGAAGCGCTGGATCCTCCTCGTGGTAGGAGTGCTCGCGGGCTGTGCCTCCCCGGCGACCCGCGTGGACGCCGTGCCCGTCCCCGCGAGCGGCCCACGCTTCGACGCTGTGGTGGCCGATCTGTTGGCCCGCCCTTTGCCGACGCCGAGGATCGGGCCTGGTACGGCGTGTCCCGTCGACGAGTCGCGACCGCTCGGCGCCAGTCCGTTGTACCCGACCCAGCGCCGCCTGCACATCAGGCCGGAGAACACCCCCGGTTCAGACGGCCTCTATGACCTGAAGAACCTATGGTTCTCATCCGCCGGTTCGCCGGGACCGATCGTCGTGCGGGTGGCCCGGCTCGACGGCGACGGCCGCGGCCTGGTGCGGCTGTACTACAGCGAGGCATCGTCCCGACGTGACGCCGTCGTGTTCCCGATCCCGGAATGGGACGAGGATTGGCCGTCGGGCACCTTCGTGTCCGGGCCGGGATGTTACGCGTACCAGATCGACGGGGTGTCGTTCTCGGAGACAATCGTGTTCGGCGTCGATCACGAGGGTGGCCGAGGGTCGCCGCGGCGGTAGATTCTCGACGTGGCTTCCGAGGTGCAGGCCCGCGACACCAGACGCGGGTCGATCGGCGTGGCGTTGATCATCGGCGCGGTGGGTGGCGCGTCGATCACGGCCGGCTGGGGCGCGTTCGCGATCGCGGCGGGAGCGGTTCTGGGCGGCCTGATTGTCGCCGTCTCCGAGGCCGTCGCGCGGGCGCGGCAACGCCCCGGGCAGATCCCCGCGCTGTGGTCCCGGATCGTGATGAGCGTGGCGCTGATCGCGCCGCTGGGTTGGGTGCTCGGGAAGCTGGCCGGGCCGGTCGTGGTGGGTGTTGTGGTCGGAGTGCTCATTGGCGCCCTCGGACTGCGCCCCCAGAAGGTCGTCTTAGGACCGTTGGTAGGACTCGCGGTCGGTTGGGCGCTGTCCGCCCTGTGGGGCGACGTTCCGGGCGCGATCGTTGCCGCGGCGACGGTCCTCGCCTTCCGGACGCTCTCCGCGGCGATATTCCGCGACCCGCAGGTGGAGCTGCTCGCCGAACGGGTCAAGGCCGAGGATCTGCCGTTCGTGGTGCCGTTGGAGGCCCGTACCCGCTACGTAGGGACGGGGTACGTGCGAGAACTCGCCGAGGTGATCGGCGGTGAATACGAGCCCGACGCGGCCGACGTCGGCATCGTCGCCTCCCTCGACGCGCTCGCCGGGCCAGCGTTCGACCCGTCCGCCGTCGACCCTAGGGTTCGCGAGTTCTATGAGCACACGACCCGGTTCTCCCTGGACATCGTCCCGAAGTGGCGACTGTGGGTGCGCCCCGGATATCTGCTCTACCGCTCGCTGGTGGCGCGGCCGCTTGGGCAGGCCAACGTGCCGATGAACCAGCGGGAGACTCAGCGCGGCATCCGCAGCCGGATCGACACGATCACTCGCCCAGGCGAGGGAGAGGTGAGCATCAGGGGATGGATCAGGTCGTTCATGGACAATGACGAGCCCATCTATGTCGGCATCTACACCACGTACCGCCGCGAGGGTCACGGGTTCGTCAGCGTCGGCTTCCCCCTGCCCCAGGCCAGCTTTACGGCCACCTTGGCGCCACAGCCGGGCCCGAACGGCGGCCTCCGCCTCACGAGCCGTAGTGACCTGGGCCAGCCCGGCCACTATCTGACCTATGTGGACTCGCAGACGAGGGAGCTGACCACCCTCGCTGTGCCCGGGTTCGCCGAACAGCTCGACGTGTACGTCGCGGACGGCGAGCTGCGGGCCGAGCACGCGTTTCGGCTCTTCGGATTCCCGTTTCTGGTCTTGCATTACCGGATGCACCGCAAGGCCCAACCACCTCCCTCGACGTGAGCGACTCGGCGGCTCGTCGTACCGTCGGTGTGTGACCCGTGATGTGCCGGCCGAAATGGTGTCCTGGGAGGTCGCGGAGCCAGGGCCGCTGGCGTCGCGGCCGTTGCACGCGGTGCGGAGGACGGTCCCCAAGCCTCACGCCGACGAGCTCCTCGTCCGGGTCACCGCGTGCGGGGTCTGCCGCACGGACCTGCACCTCGCCGAGGGCGACCTCGCCCCCCGCCGTCGCGGTGTCGTGCCGGGGCACGAGATTGTTGGCGAGGTCGCCTCGATCGGCAGCGAGGTGAGTGGATGGCGGGTGGGGGAGCGGGTCGGGGTGGCCTGGCTACGCCGTACCTGCGGCACGTGTGCGTTCTGCCGGCGCGGGGCCGAGAACCTCTGCCCCAACTCGCAGTACACCGGTTGGGACGCCGACGGCGGATACGCCCAGTTCGCGACCGTGCCAGCCGAATACGCGTACCGTCTGCCGGCCCACGCCTCCGACGCTGAACTTGCTCCGCTGCTGTGCGCCGGGATCATCGGTTGGCGCGCGTTGAGGCGGGCGGAGCTGCCGCCGGGCGGGCGGCTCGGTGTGTACGGCTTCGGCGCGTCGGCGCACTTGACCGCGCAGGTCGCGATCGCACAGGGTGCACGGGTGCACGTGCTCACGCGGTCCGAATCGGCCCGTCGGCTCGCCGCCGAGCTTGGGGCCGCTTCCGTCGGTGAGACGGACAGCGCACCGCCGGAGCCGCTGGATGCGGCGATCCTCTTCGCTCCGGTTGGCGATCTCGTCCCGGTTGCGCTCGAGGCGCTCGACCGCAGTGGCACGCTCGCGGTGGCGGGGATCCACCTGAGCGACATCCCACCGCTGAACTATCAGCGACACCTGTTCCAGGAACGGAACCTGCGGAGCGTCACGTCCAACACGCGTCAGGACGGGCGGGACTTCCTCGCCCATGTCGCCGCGCATCCGCTGCGCGTGGTCGTGACCCCGTACCCGCTGGATCGGGCAGATCAGGCGCTCGCCGACCTCGCTGCCGACCGGGTAACGGGCGCGGCGGTGCTGATTCCATCCTGACGGGCGAGGTCTCGCACCGCGAAGCGGTGGCGCGCGCACTCCTCCTCCATCACCACGCCGAGGCAGTCTCCGACCGACCGTGTCTCCTCCGGATAACCCGCCGACCATCGATGGGGACCGTATTGCGCAGCCGTGGCGCTTCCTCTCACTCCGCGTCGAACCGGTGCCAGTCCTCGACCCGACCCTCGAACACGCCAGCATTGTCAGTCATGCTGATGCGGCCGTCGGGATAGATGGAGAACTCGAACTTCTCGTTACTCAGTGCCACCGGGTAACCGTCGAGCCTTCGGTCCCCCATGGTCGCGCGCAGCCGCTCGCCCGAGTAGGACACGACGCGCAGCCGCCCCCGGCCGTTTCGGGGCAATGACAGATCGCGTCCGTTTCGGGTATACCGCAGGTCAACATCGCCGCTGGCGATCTGAGTGCGTTCAACGAGCGGCGTGAACGCCTCGTACAAGGTGCGGAACTCCCGGCCCCGATCCCACTCAAGAAGTACGTCGAACGCCGGCCGATACATGTTGATCTTCCCGTACTCGCCGGCCTTGGCCAAACCGACCACGACCGCGTTCTCGGGTGGATCCATCGCCAGTTCGACCTTCGTGGAGGAATCGAACAGCCACTCCATCCGCTGACCGACGTACGGTATTCGGCACATGCCGCCCGATAGCAGAACCACGTCGACGCCCTCGGCCAGCTGGTCCATGGGCATCCGTGCGATCTCGGCCGCCGACTCCGCGTGCTCGGCGATCCGGGCGATCTTCAACGCGAGTCCAACGGCGTCCTCGGCCTGCTCCATCTGCGGCATGAACGCCTCGTTCAGCTGCTCGCGGGTGTACCAGACCTCGGCCGCTCGGCCGAACGCCTGCTGCGAGAGCACGATCGCATGCTCGTCGCCGACTGAGAGCAGCTCCTTGGTCCTGCGCGCTTCGCCGCTGAGCCACACTCGCGCCCGAGCCGGGTTTTCGATCGCGTCGATGTCGATCCCGGCCTTGGCAAGCTCCAGGTCGAGGTCCGCGGCGATCGCCTCGTCGAGGGCGTCGCCGGCCTCGGCGATTCCTAGGGCGGCCAGCACCGATACGTCCTTGTGACTGGCGCCGCGCACGTCGAGCACCGCGATGTCGAGTGTGCCGCCGCCCATGTCGAAGACCACTATCCGCAGTGGACGATCGGTGTCGATGTCCTGTTGGTCGAGCCAGGCGATCCCCGCCGCCACCGGCTCATCGATCATCGTGGCCAGCACGACCGGTAGGTTGGCCCGTTGTGCCGCTCCGAGCAGTCGACGTCGTTGTCGGCCGTCCCACATGGCCGGGCATCCGAGTCGGACGAGGCTACCCACGCCAATGTCCCGGCCCCGGCGCGCTCCGCGACGACCTGCTTCGCGCAGCAGCTCGACAATCAGATTATCGGTACGGATGTCCCTGGCGCCGGTGGGCAGGTCGATGCGAACGAAATCTCGTCCCTCGGTAATCGACCGCTTGATCGATGGGGCCAGCTGTCCGTCGGGAAGGATTTGGGCCTTTTCGCCGGCGACCACCGTTCCGTCATCGGCGTACCCGACGAGTGACGGCATCCACGGGAACGCCGTGTCGTTTCCGATCGGAATCACCCCGCGCGTCGACGCGACGAGCGTGGTGGACGTACCAAAGTCCAGCCCAACCGTTGACCGCCTCGCTGCGCACACGTGAGCTCCCTACTCCTGAACGGCCGCTCTCGAAACGAGAACATCCTCGTGCGTCGTCTTCCATCGATAACCGGGCCGCACGACGATAACTGGCGCTCCATCGTCAATGCTTGGACCGATCGGCTCGTGCCGCCGTCGATCGAACACCGCGCCGTCCCCGGCGCGCTCGATCGGCTCCAGGCCGGTGAGCTTCACCCGGCTCCTGACGCGGTGGATCATCGCTCGGGTCGACGCCTCGTTGACGGTGAGCTCCTCGACCTCGCTCGCGAGCTCGGCGAGCGCCCGCACCCCGTCGAGGACTGCCTGGCGTTGCCGAGCGGCGACCTCGGGCACGCCCGGCGCATCGGCGAGGGCCTTCCGGATGATCTCCACGTGTCCACGCTTGATGCGGCCGCCGACGGCGCGAACGATCTGTTCGAATGCGTCGGTCGCCGACGGCGTTACGGGCTCCGCCACCCATCGGTACCGGTACCCGGGCTCGACAACGATGTGGTCGTCCGCCCGGAGGCGCTTCTGCAACCTGTCCCAGGTTCGCTTGTCGAGCCCGAGCACACCGGCAACCCGGAGGGACTCTTTGATCTCGGCTGCGGTGACCGCCTCGTCTGCGTCCCGCACAACCAGCAGGACGGCAGCGTACGGGTCCGTGGCGTACAGGGCGGCCAGACCGCGCGTCGATTTCCTGGGTCGGGTCACCAGCGCACTCTAAATTGCCCGCAGCACCCAGCGATACCCGCGCAACTCCGCTATCGCCAGTCCTCCGAGTTGGGCCGGCGCGTCGCGGCGTAGGCGGTTGCGGCACATGTGGTTAGCAGCGCTGTGGCCAGCCAGAGCGACGCGGCAACGCTCACCCAACGCAGGAGAGCACCGCCGGCGATTGCTCCGGCGAGTATCGCCACGATCGGCACCAGGCGCCTTCGGCGCGCGGACCAGAGGTGGCGTCGGCGACGAGACCGATAAATGTCATCGTGATCACCGTGGTGGTGAAGTCTGGAACCGCCAGCTTGCGAGCGACGGCGTTTTGGGCGCCCATCGCGATTGCGAGCAGACCAACCTGGGTCAGCCGCACCGCCGAACCGCTGACCCCGGCGATCTCCGCAACGAGGGCCGCGACGGCGACGAAGCCGGCCTGGGTCGCGGTGGCGAAGGCCAGCAGGCGACCCCGGTGCATGACCTGACGTTCCGCCCACCGGCCGCCGGAGAGCGCGCCAACGGTGAAGGCGGCAATCGCAACCAGGCATAGCGGGACCGCGACGACGCCGACACCCTCGAGCCCGAAGCCGAGGAACACCACATTGCCCGTCACGTTCGCGACGAAGACCTGTCCCAGCTGCAGGAAACTGAACGCGTCCACTAGCCCGGTTACTACGGTCAAGGCGACCAGTAGGAACCAGAGCGGTCCGTGCGATCGCCCAGCGCCCATGAGCTCATTCTCGCGAGCCGTGACGGCGACAACCCGGTTTCCCCCAACCGTCCCGCGGAGAGATCAGGCCGAGTAGCGCAACATTCAAGCCGTTTTCGGGTCGCCCACGGTTGTTGGTGAACTCGGTGGGGGATCCTCCGCGACTGACTCGAGGATGATTGTGGACGTGATGATGCCCTCGCCCGCCTTCGCGCGCGACCCCGCGACCGCGACGTACTACGACAAGCGCGCCGGAGAGTACGACGACTGGTATGAAGGGCGGGGACGCTTCGCCGATCGGGACAGGCCCGGCTGGCCGCGCGAGATCGCGACGCTCGTTGCGTTTGTTCGTGGGTTGCCGGCGGGCAGAACACTGGACGTGGCGTGCGGTACCGGCTTTCTGACGAGGCATCTGCGCGGATTCGTCGTCGGTCTGGATCAGAGTCATTCGATGGTCGCGTTGGCGCGGCAGCGCCTCGTGGGTGGCGCTGCGCTCGTGGCGGATGCGCTGGCGTTGCCCTTCGCCAACAACGCATTCGACCGTGTGCTGACCGGGCACTTCTACGGTCACCTGCCAGCCGTTGAGCGGGAGGCGTTTCTCGTCGAGGTACGGCGTGTGGGGGCCGAGCTGGTCGTCATTGACTCCGCGATCCGACCCGGCATCAACGCCGAGCAGTGGCAGGAACGCGTGCTCAATGATGGTTCACAGCACCGGGTCTATAAGCGATTCCTCGACGCTGAGCAGCTCGCTCGCGAGATTGGGGGGCAGGTCGCGCTGAAAGGCCAGTGGTTCGTGGCCGCGCGTGCGACCCGAGCATGACCGCTTTGTCGGCGATCCGGGCCTTGCGCTCGACGATACCTAGAACTACTATGCATCACAGTACTAGGGTGCTCGACGTCGGGAGGTGTGGTGAGGGTCGCCAAGGATCTCGTGGCCGCTGCGGCGACACCCATGGTGCTGGGCATCCTGGGTGAGGGGGAGAGCTACGGCTACGCCATCCTCAGACGGATCAACGAGCTGTCCGGTGGAGAGCTGGACTGGACCGAGGGTCTGCTTTACCCGCTGCTGCACCGTCTTGAGCGGCTCGGCTACGTGGAGTCGAGCTGGCAGTCGGTCACGGGGGAGCGGCGGCGCAAGTACTACCGCATCACCAACAAGGGGCTGGCCGAGCTCGCCGAGCATCGCCGCCAGTGGGACACGGTCGTGGACGCGCTCAAGGAGATCTGGCTCGGCCCCGGCGACTTCAGACCGTTGATCGCGATCCCGCTGGAGGGCCACGCATGACAGCACCACACGGTCAGGACGGGCTGGAGGCCCAGTTCGCGCAGTGGCGCTCCTACGTACAGGGCCGCCGCCCACTGCAGCCGTCCGACGCCGAAGAGCTCGAAGACCATCTCCGGGGTTCCGTCGATGAGCTCATCGGCGTCGGCCTGCGCGCCGACGAGGCGTTCCTGGTCGCGGTCAAGCGCATGGGCAGCCTGGACGACCTGTCCCGAGAGTTCGCCCGGGAACATTCGGAGCGGCTATGGAAGCAACTGGTACTGGCCGGAGACACCGCCAGCCCTGCGGCGGACACCCGCCCGCGGCGCGACCTTTTCGCAATGGTGATCTGTGCGGCAGGCGCGGTGGCGTCCGTCAAGGTGCCGGAACTGTTCGGGCTGGGGTTCGAAGACGACGCCGGCCTGTTCTATGCGACCAACTTCAGCCTGTTCGCGCTGCCATGGCTCGCTGCCTTCCTCGCCTGGCGCCGTCGGGCCAGACCGGCGCTCATCGGCGTACTGGTCGCGTTGTTCGCGCTCGGCGCTGTCGCGGCCAACGTCTATTCCTTCGGCAGTCAGTCCCAGTCGGTGGTCCTGACGGCCATCCACCTGCCCATCGCGCTGTGGTTCGTGGTCGGTCTGGCCTATGTGGCTGACGACCTGCGCTCGTCGCGCCGACGCATGGACTTCATCCGTTTCACCGGCGAATGGTTTGTCTACTTCACCCTCATCGGCCTCGGCGGCGGTGTGCTGATGGCGTTCATGTTCGGGACATTCGAGGCCATCGGGATCTCGCCGGAGATATTCATCTCGCATTGGCTCTTTCCCTGCGGGGTCGTGGCCGCGGTCGTCGTGGCCGGGTGGCTCGTCGAGGCCAAGCAGGGTGTTGTCGAGAACATCGCCCCGGTGCTCACCCGGCTGTTCACTCCGCTCTTTACGGCGGTCCTGCTGGCATTCCTCGTCGCCGTCGGCTGGTCCGGCGGCGGCATCGACGTCGAGCGGGAGGCGCTGATCCTGTTCAACCTCCTCCTGGTCGTCGTGCTGGGGTTGTTGCTCTACTCGATCTCGGCGCGCGACCCGCTGGCCCCGCCCGGCCTATTCGACAGGCTGCAGCTCGCCCTCGTGATCAGCGCCCTGGCCATTGATGTTCTGGTGCTGCTAGAGATCACGGGGCGTATCACCGAGTACGGCACCACGCCCAACAAGGCGGCCGCCCTCGGGGAGAATGTCATTCTGCTCGTGAACCTCGCGTGGTCGACGTGGCTGCTACTGAGTTTCCTTCGGCGGCGCGGGCAGTTCGCGGCGCTCGAGCGCTGGCAGACCGGCTACCTCCCGGTGTACGCCGTGTGGGCCTGGATCGTGGTCCTGGCCTTTCCCCCGTTGTTCAGCTACCTCTGACCGGTCATGCCCCGATCACGCTTGATCAAGCCGCCGCTCGCCGGCCGCAACATCGCCTGACGTCTATGGGTTCCGGACGCAGAACGTCCGCAATCACGTCTACCGTGGCGCCATGACCAACAGTGATTACTGGTGGGAACCGCCCCTCGCCGGAACCGAGGCCGAGCACCTCGTCGGTGCGCTCGACCGCCTGCGAACAACCTTTCGCTGGAAGGCCGCCGACCTCGACGCGGTCGGACTGCAGACCCGGATCGGCGCCTCCTCGCTGACGCTGGGCGGCCTGCTCAAGCACCTCGCGCGGGCCGAAGATCAGATGTTCAGCACCAAACTCAGCGGCGCGCCGATGGGTGCGCCGTGGGACGCCGCGGACTGGGCCACCGACCCCAACTGGGACTTCAACTCGGCGGCCAACGATGCCCCCGACGAGCTCTACGCGCTCTGGGACAGCACAATCGAGCGGTCCCGCGCGAGGCTCGACGCGGCCTTGGCCGACGGCGGCCCCGACCAGCTCGTCCATCTCGCCAGGTCTAACGGGCGCCACCTCAGCCTGCGCCGGCTGCTCTGCGACCTGATCGAGGAGTATGGCCGGCACACGGGGCACGCCGACCTACTGCGCGAGGCCGTCGACGGATTGGTCGGTGAAGACCCCCCGGCCGGGTGGCACCCAGCATCCATCCGACCACGCGTGAGCAGCTAACCGGCGTACCCGCAAACGAGGAGACCACAGACCGGTGGCGGGGTCGCGGAAGCGTACCCGCAGGACACCGGCGGTCAGAAGGTATCGGCGTCCTTTCTCTATAACGGCACGCGGAGCCTCTTCGAGCAGGCTGGCTTCAACTACGTCCGACCGAAGGGCAAGAACCACTGCGTGATGCGCAAAGTGATCCAGTGATGATCGCAATAGCGGCCCATCACCTTCTTGCGTGCTCGCGTCGACCGGGCGTGCATCTGATCACCGGCGTGAGCGAGCGCCTCACGCCGGGCGAGGATGTGTCCGAGAGCTCAGAGTGTGTAAAACGATCATCGCAGCGGTCTCACAGGAAGGCTGGCGTCGCCGAATCGCGGAGATGTAACGTCTTGGATCGTGGCTGGGCCTTTTCGCCGCTCGTCGCTCATGCCTATTCAGGAGCCTTCGAGGCCGCCGATGGGGGTCGTCGCGGTCATTGGGATGGCCGCGCTGGTCATCGCGTCGTTTGTTGTCGGCGCACGCGAGCTCATGCGCTTTGACGACAGCACCCCTGCACCCGCTATAAGGACGACGGACGCGACGATCGCTATCGTCGGCTCCATTACGCTCAGCGACGGCTACTTCAAGTGCGCGCCGGGCGTCGAGTGTGTCGGGCGGCCGGGCGTCGGCGACATTCGATCCGGCGCAACCGTCGTGATCTCCGACGGCGCCGGCAACGTCCTCGGCTCCACAGTCTTGTCCAAGGGTGTAAGAGACAAGCCCACTGCACGCTGCCTTTTCATGTTTTCTACGACGGTCCCGGCTGGGCTCGGCTCGTATCTGATCGGGATCGGGGATCGTGCGGAGTACCGAGTCTCTGAAACCCGAGTGGGGTCCAGAGTGGATCTCCTACTCGGGGATGATCAGACCGGCGAGACCATACTGCATTCGATGCCCGGGGCGACTCCGCGATATTCGGACGTGTGACCGGCAGCGGTGGAGTTCGCCCGTCCACTGCGGCCGTACGACCGACGTGGCCGACGTGAGTGCCGCCTTGCAACTCCGACTGGACAGACCCGTTTGGTCGCGGACGGTCACGTCGGATCGACCGTCCTGCTCACGATCCATGCGTGCTTGCCAACCTGCCGGCTGCGGGTGAATCCGAACTGCTCGAGGAGTTCGACGGTCGCGCTGAACAGAACACGGCCCTGGGCTTCGCGGCCGGCGGTCACTTCGGAGATGGCCTCGACAAGGCCGCCGCCGAAATAGGCGATCTGGTCGAGAGCGCCTTCCAGCGCAGCCCGTGCGATGCCCTGGCCACGATGTTTCCTGTCGACATAGAAGCAGGTGATCCGCCAGTCCGGAAGCCGCGGCGCGTGCTTGTCGTACTCGCGCCTGTGCTTGATGCCTGGGAGTTCGTCGGGGCTGCCGTACTGGCACCACCCCTGTGCGGCGCCGTGCTCGTCGAGGACGAGCGCGGCGTGAGCGCGACCTGTCCTGACCCGGTCCTCCTTGACCGCGCGATAGCTGATTCCCCGCTCGCCGGCCTCGGGGTGGTAACCAATGCACCAGCACCCTCCGAAGATCCCGTTGTTGCGCTCGACAAGCTCCGCGAATGCAGCCCACGTAGAGGCGTTCAGGGGTTTGATCGTGTACGACACCGTTGCGTCCTTTCGCGCGCGTTGTCGCGGGCGTATCCCGACACTAGAACACCTGCGCCGGCATCGTCACAGCCGTGATGTGGACCAGCCCACTTTGGCCGGGGGTCACGCCCCGCAAACCCCCTTGCGGTATGACCACCGGGTCAGCCTTCGAGCCGGCCGCCCCTCAGGTCCGTGGCCGGTGGTGGTAGGAGGAGTCCGGTCAGACATTCAGTCAGCCACATGCGGTACAGGTCGGGTGTTAGCCCGGCGTTGATCGCGGTGAACGCGGTGGTCGGTCCGGAGAGGAGCCACATCCCGCGCCGCAGTAACTCGCGCGGAAGATCGGTCCGAAGCATCCCCTTCTCGGCGAGCATGTCGACGAGGATGGAGGATCGGTACCGTTCCTCTTCGTTGGCGTGCAGAAGTGCGGCGACCTCGGGATCGACCCGTGCCGCCTCTTGGGCCACCGTCCACACCTCACCGGTTCGCGTGGCGACATCGGCTGCCGCCTCGGCCACGAAGGCGATCACCTCCCTGGGGTCTGCTATCTCCCGCGCCCTTGTGACCCGCTGACGCAGCTGGCTCGGCGCTGGCTCGTCATCTCCCCGCACCTGAGCCAGAAAGATCTCCATCAACAGCCGAGCTTTCGAGTCGAACGCGTTGAACACCGTGCGACGAGACACGCTGGCGCTGTCGGCGATCGCTTCGATGGTCGTGGCCACGTACCCAAGTTCGGTGAACAGCTGCCAGCCTGCGGTCAGGATCCGGCGCCTTGTCTCCCGGGCCATGGCATTACGGAGCTCGGATCGATACGCGCGGGGGCCCTCGGTCGAGTTCGTTGCACTCATGATGAATCTAGTTTACGATAGGTGCACTGGATTTCTCGGGTAAAGAAGGTTGACATGTCCGATCGGTTGTCCCGCGTACACCGGACGCTTCTCTGGCTCGTAGTCCTACAAGGCGTAATAGGTCTGGCCTTCCTCGCCGCTCCGGACCGTGTTCTAGATATGGTCAGCATCATCGCTCCCGTCGAGGTCAACGTTGTCATTCGGGTCGTTGGGTCGTTTCTTGTCGCCGCTGCACTGACGGCGGGGTTCGCACTCCGCACCGACAGTTGGGCACAGACGCGATTGTTCACCTGGTTCGTTGCCGTCGCCTACCTCATGATCGTGATTGTCAGGGGCTTTGCGTTAGCCACCGGCACCGCAGGCGGTAGGTGGCAAGTTGGCCTGGTCGACCTCGTCTTTGGCGTCGGTTTCACATGGGAGAGCGTGCGCAGGATGAGAGACTCTCACCCGCTCAGTCAGGCGCCCGGTCCCGCGGGCAGCACTGCGAGATCGGCGTCCTAAAGGCGGCGCAGACTGGGGCAGACTGCGGCTCCAACCGTCGTCGTCAACTCGGTACTGCTGCTCGATGCGTCCGGAACGGACTGACTTCCTCTAACCACAGTGGACTTGAATTGGTCCCATGTAACGAAAGAGGCTGACGTGAAGATTGTGAAGGACGCGCACCGCGGTACGGTCGACCGTGATGCGCGTCTCTGAGGCTGTCGTCTGCGAGCTCTGAGGTAGCTAGGCTTGTGGTTATGACGACGTCGTCGTCCCTTCCTGCGCTGTTCGTGATCGACCGCGACCCAGGTTCGCTCGCCGCCACCGTTTCCGCGCTCGTTCGGCGGTATGGCAACGACTATGCCGTCCACGGCGAAACATCGCCGGAGGCATCGCTGACCGAACTACAGCAGATGGCAAGTGCACAGGAGCTGGTAGCGATGCTCGTCGTCGGCGACGTCGATGCTGATCTCCTCGGCCGCGCGCACGAATTGCATCCTCACGCGAAGCGGGTCCTGCTCATTAACCGCGACTACTCCACGAACAGCCCGGCCGTCCAAGCGATCGCCCTCGGGCGGGCCGACTATCACATCGTGAGGCCGTGGTCGGACGCGGAGATGCTGTACGGCCCGATGAGCGAGTACCTATCGGCCTGGACAAGAGAGCGTGAACCCCCCTTCGAGTCGTTCCGGATCATCGCCGCGGAGGGTGACAGCAAGGTGCTGCAGTTGCGCGACGTGATGACGCGGTTCGGGATGCCATTCGGGTCGTATTCGGTCGAGAGCGACGCCGGCCGACGGCTACTAGCGGAGGCAGGCCTCGACGGGACGAGGCTCCCGGTGATTGTCCGCTACGACGGTGATGCCATCGTCGACCCGAACCTGGCCGATCTCGCGTCAGCGATCGGGGTGAAGATACGGAACGACACCGATTCGTGTGACGTGGCGATCGTCGGTGCGGGGCCAGCCGGTCTGGCGGCAGCAGTCTACGCCGCTTCGGAAGGTCTCGAGACTGTGCTCATTGAGGAGGAGGTCTCAGGCGGGCAGGCGGGCGCGAGCCCGCTGATCAGGAACTATCCTGGCTTCCCCCATGGCGTCAACGGCGGCCGTCTGATGGCTCAGACGTGTGAGCAGGCGTGGCTCATGGGAGCGCACATCGTCTTCGCACAGGAGGCGGTCGGGCTCGAGCGCGACGGCGACTATCGGGTTCGCATGCGTGACGGAACGGGGTTGCGCGCACGGGTCGTGGTGCTCGCGACCGGGATCGAATGGCGACGGCTGGGCGTGCCACGTCTCGAGGAGCTCGTGGGCTCGGGGGTGTTCTACGGTGCCGCCGCGGGGGAGAGCCGCGCCATGCGGGGCCAGAACGTCTTCATCGTTGGGGGCGGAAACTCGGCCGGCCAAGCGGCACTGCACCTGGCCAAGGACGCTCATTCGGTCACGCTGCTGGTCCGAGGCGACAGAATGGCTGGGTCGATGTCGAGTTACCTGGTGCGCTCCATCGAGTCGACGCCCACGGTTGCAGTCCGTTGCCGTACGGAGGTGATCGGCGGCGGCGGGCGCGACGCACTCGAATACGTCACGCTCGCGGATCGAACCAACGACGCGATGCAGGATGTGGCCGCCGACGCGCTGTTCATCATGATTGGTGGCGAGCCGAACACCCGATGGCTGCCCAACGAAATCGCAATCGACTCACAAGGTTACGTCGTCACGGGCCGTGATCTTCTCGAGCTACCGTCCGTTCACCGGGCCCGTCGCGATCCACTGGCGCTCGAGACGAGCATGCCCGGCGTGTTCGCCGCTGGCGACGTACGGCACGGCTCGATCAAGCGGATCGCCTCGGCTGTCGGCGAGGGCGCAGCCGTCGTCCGCATGGTGCACGAACATTTGAGCGCGGCTCATGCGGTGCCCGGCAGGTCGGAACGCGCGTAGCCGCCGAGAGTGCCGTGGGGGCATTTCGCCGAATCCTCGGTAGTCTCTGCAGCGTGGGTCCGCACGGTGCTGGGTCCGTGGCCGAGCAGCTGCGCACCGCTGAGGTCATCGGCACCTTGTGCCTCGCCACCGACCTCGGCATGGGGTTCCCGTTCGAGCACGGCCTGCACACGACCGTGATAGCGATGCGGCTGGCACATCGGCTCGGTGTCGACCGTCAGACCGCGGTGCAGACGTACTACGGGAGCCTGCTGTCGCACGCGGGCTGCACGACAGACGCGCACCTGGCCGCCGAGGTGTTCGGTGGGTCATTGACCGAACACCTTAACCCGCTGATGTACGGGTCCAGCCGTGAGGTGATGACCGGCCTGATCCGGGCTCTTCCCGACCCGGGCGCATCGGGGCCGGCCCGCGCGATGCAGATCGCGCTGCGCCTGCCGCGGATGGTCGGGTCGTCCCGCCCGACGATCGCAGCCAACTGCGAGGTGGCCGGGATGCTCGCCGAGCAGACCGGCGCCCCGGCTGCAGTCACCGCGAGCCTGGCATACCTGACCGACCGCTGGGACGGCAAGGGCCCGCTGCGGCGGGCGGCG
>JAXIPB010000118.1:0-8739 GCA_045403155.1 Micromonosporaceae bacterium | reverse complement strand
GCGAGCCCGGGGAATGGGCCACGCTGCCGGGGGACCCCCGGATCGACTTCATGAAGGTGCCGGAGGGCAAGACCACGAAGAACCGGATGCATCTGGATTGGGGTGCGGCCGACCGCGAGGCCGAGGTGCAACGTCTGCTCGGGCTTCGGGCGACACGTCTCTGGGACGTGAAAGAGAAGGTCGGAGAAGAGGACATGGAGTGGACCGCACTCGCCGACTCCGAAGGGAACGAGTTCTGCGTGATCCAGTCAAACCCTCCCTCGGACCGGCACTTGGCCACCGTCGTTCTCGATTCCGACGACCTGCAAAGGGTCGGACGGTTCTGGGAGACGGCGTTGGAGCGCGAGCTCGAGCAGCTCGCACCCGACAAGTACTACTGGCTCCCCAGTGATCCGCCGCTCACGTTCGTGAAGGTCTCGGAACCCAAGACCACGAAGAACCGGGTGCACATCGACTGGCACGCGCCCGATCGAGAGGTCGAGGTCGCGCATCTGATCGCGCTTGGCGCGACGCGCTTGTGGGACATCACGAACGAAAACTTCGAGTGGACCACGATGGCCGACGTCGAGGGCAACGAGTTCTGCGTTGTGCAGGCCGAATCAAGCTGACGGGCTATCTTCCGCCCGCCCTCTGTCCGCCGACAAGAGTCCTTATGCGTACACCGAACAGGGACCCAAGGAAGCCTCGCGCGTCGCACGCTTGACCAGTTAGACAGCCTCCGGTCATGCGCGTCAGAGACCTCAGGCCAGGTCTCGTCGAACGTGTCGGTCTCGCTGGAGCGACTGCCCGGGCGAGTGACGGTCTTGGGCTAAGTGAGCTACCCGAGCAAGTCACGCACGAACTGAGCGAACACGCTCAGGTAGAAGTCGATGTCGTCACGTGTGGCTTGCGCGGAGACCACGGGGCCGCACCACCAGCCGAACTCCCAGACACCTCGGTTCGCCATAAACACACGCTGAAGGTGGCGCACCGCAGGGACGTCTCGCTCCCCCGCCTCCACGTTGTTCGTAGGCGGCGTCGGCGAGAAGCGGAAACCGGCACGGTTCCCGAGCTGATACACGTCCCAGTCGACGCTCGCGTCATCGAAGGCCGCTCGCATCCCCGCGACCAGGAGAGCTGCGAGTTGCTGTGTGTGCGCGTGGTTCTCGGGTGTCCACACCTCGGCGAGGGCGGCTCGGGGCGCGGCCATCGACAGCGCGTTGCCGAACATCGTGCCTCCGATCGCCGGCTCGTCGACCGCGCTGCCCGCCACCTCGTACGGTTCACCCGGCCGCTCGATCAACACCGCGATGTCGTCCGTCATCCCGTAGGCAGATGTGGGCACGCCGCCGCCGAGGCTCTTCCCGAGTACGACGAAGTCCGGATCGAGGCCCCACTCCCGTACAAGCCCTCCGTAGGCGCACGGAAGGGTCTGGGTTTCGTCAACGAGCAGCAATGCGCCCGTCTGGCGCGTAAGGCGGCGCAACTCCGAATGAAACGTGGCCGAGGGGAAGACGATTCCTGAGTTCGTCAGCGCGGGCTCCGCGATCAGGAGCGCGATGTCGCCAGTCCGGAGCGCCCGCTCAACCCCGTCGAGGTCGTTCCAGTCAACGACCTCGGTCCGCGCGATGTCAGCCGCGTCGATCCCGACGTACTCGGGGACGGTCCTGCCGTCCTGCTCGATCGCGAGGAGCTCCCCCAGATGACCGTGATACTTCCCCTCGAACGTGAGGAGCCGTTCACGGCCCGTCGCGATCCGCGCGAGCCGGATCACGTCGGTGACCGATTGCGTCGAGGACAGCGCGAACTGCCACTTCGGCAGACCCCATCGCTCGGTCAGTGCCTCCGACACGGCGATCGCGTCTTCCGTCGGAAGTCCGAACTGCACACCGCGCTGGAGCCGGTCGATCGCCGCCGCGACGACCGCTGGATGTGTGTGGCCCGCGGAGGAGACCGTGATGTTCATGTACATGTCGAGATAGCGATGCCCATCGACGTCGGTGAAGTACGCGCCATCGGCGCTGTCGACGAAGATCGGGGGGTTATCGAAGAGCCAATCCATCCACGACATCGGGACGCCCAGCGGCATCGAGCGGCGTGCTCGGTCGAGCAGTGCCAGCGACCGGGGGCGCGCATCAAGAAAGGCTGCATCCTCCCGATGTCTCAGGTGAGCGACACGGTCGAGATCGACGCGCGGGTCGGAGGCCTGAGGATGGTCCTCGGTCGTACGCGGCATCGCCGAATCATGACCCGAAGGATGTCCCACGTCGAAACGGCTTCGGGGTCGGATGTACCCATCGGTAACCCCCGACCTCGAGGGGCTGCAGTCCTGAGGCTTAGCCCGCCCTCAATCGTGCGCGTTCGGCTGTCCGCGTCCTCCGCTCTTCTAGGCTTCGGAGTGACCGAGCCTGCGTCGATCCGATGGAGAGGAGAGCAACCATGGTGATCCGCGTGTTCGGCGGTATCCGAGTTCGCCCGGGCATGGAGGACCGAGAGCGACAATTCGCGGAGCAGCTGTCCTCAGCGGTGGAGGCGATGCCGGGCTTCATCTCGCGAACGACCTACCCGGCTGCGGACGGTGAAGAGGTCGGGGTGACCCGGTTCGATTCCCGCGAGTCGTTGGACAACTGGGTCCAGGAAGGAGAGCAACTTGCTGCTCAGGCGGGGGCTTCAGAGTTCTACGAGTCATTCTGGGTGGTGGACGCCGAGGCGTACCGCGAGTACGCGTGGAAGGACGGCGGTCACGCCGACGATGCTGCTGTCACGAGCCTCTTCAGCTAACCCCTTCGGGCCTCGTTGAGATCGCTTCGGCGTCCGCATCAGACTCCGCTCGCGGACGAGTGGATGACGGCGCCAACAGGCATCCCGCCGGCGGTCTCGCGCTGCTTCGGCGCCGTAGCGATCGGGTGCGCCCGAGGCCGTCCGGAAGACACCCTCGTTCCGTGGGCAACGCTCCTGCATGTACACACGGAAGGGACGAAGGAAGCCTCACACGCGGGGCGCGTGGCCTCTAATGCCCAGACATGCGATAGGTCTCGACCTGGCTCGCCACGGGTCGCGCGCCGATGAAAGCGGTCAAGGGTCCCCCTAGCGACGCCGGAGCAGCCGCTGTCCCCCTTCACGGACGAGCCGGCCAATGGGGGAAGGCGGAACATGCGCGGTCGCGAGCGTCAGCCCCTCCGACTCCGCTCGATCGAGCCACGCGGCCCGTGTGCGGCTCCCCTCCTCCGGATCATCGTCGCCGGGTGAGCGGAATTCGGGGTCGTTCAGCTGGAACGTGAAGTGCAAGAGGTCTCCGGCGAAGAGCACCCGCTCGCCGCCAGCGTCCAAGAGAACGCACCGGTGTCCGGGGGTGTGACCCGGCGCGTGTCGCAGGCTCAGGCCGGGCGACAACTCGCGGTCCTCGATGGACGTGTCGAGCTGCCCGGCTGACTCGAGGGGGGCGATCGCCTCGGCGAACTCCCGGACGTCCTCCTCGTCGACGAAGCCCCGCATCCACGCGACGTCGGCGTCGTGGAGGTGGTACCGGGCATTGGAGAACCGCGGGACCCATCCGCTCGACGTCGGCGTCGTGTTCCACCCCGTGTGGTCCGAGTGGACGTGGGTGAGGATGACGTCGTCAACGTCGTCCGGCACCACGCCGAGCGCGGCCAGTTCGTCCGGCAGCGCCCCAACGACGCCGAGCCATCGTCCGAATGCCGAGTCGGCCGGGCCGACGCCCGTGTCGATCAAGGTCAGGCGCGTCGGCATGCGGACCAGGAAGCAATGGTCGCGGAACCGCCACGCGTCGGCGGTGAATTCGTCTGGATACCTCACAGCAAGGGACTCTGATCCGCCGGGTAGAGGGTCGCCGCTCCCATCGAACAGCTCGGCGAGCGGCATCGACGTGTCGACGTCGAGGATCGCTGTGATTTCGACGTCTCCGACGGTCAGCGTCGCGGCGGGCATCGAAGAACCTTACCGGGGCACATCACGCATCGAGCGCTCGACGTCTACCAGCTTCGGTCTATCAGCCATCGCGGACGTCGGGCGCGACCGGTCGGTGAGCGTCACCGACCTGCCGAGAACGATGCCTCCAACTTCTCCATCGCTTGGTCGACGGTGAAGCTTGGCGCCTTCTGACGCGGTGGGAAGTCCTTGAACGTCTCGAGGAAACGACCGGTCACGATCTGGGCCGCCCCGATCATGTACGCACGGTCAAGGAACCAGTCGTAGTAGGTGTTCGAGGTGATGTCCGCGCGCTCGAATGGGTCGGTGCGCAGGTTGAAGAGCTTCGGAGCCCGCAGCGACGTGAAGGGCTCGGCCCAGATCCGAAGCGTCCCGAACGCGCGCTGCTCCATGAAGACGACCTTCCAGTTGTCGAACCGGAGCGCGACGAGGTCCCCATCGTCGGAGAAGTAGAAGAATCCTTCGCGCTCGCTCGTCGCCACCTTCCCGGTCAGGTAGGGCACGAGGTCGTACCCGTCGAGATGCACCTTGAACCGCTTCTCCCCAGCCCGATGCCCTTTCATGAGCTTGGCCTTGACGTCCGGCTCGCCCGCGGCCGACAGGAAGGTCGGCAGCCAGTCGAGGTGCGAGACGATCTCGTTCGAGACGGTGCCCGGCTCGATCCGCCCGGGCCACCGGATCATGCATGGCACGCGGAAGGCGCCCTCCCAGTTGGAGTTCTTCTCGTTGCGGAACGGTGTCATGCCGGCGTCCGGCCAGCTGTTCATGTGCGGGCCGTTATCCGTGCTGTACATGACGATCGTCTCGTCCGCGATCCCCAGCGTGTCCAACAGGTCGAGCAGCGTCCCGACGTTACGGTCGTGGTCGATCATCGTGTCGTGGTACGGCGACTGCCAGCGGCCGGACTGCCCGAGGCTCCGTTTCTTCGTATGGGTGCGGAAGTGCATGTGCGTGGTGTTCACCCAGGCGAAGAACGGCTTCCTCGCCTTGTGCTGGCGGCGGATGAAGTCGCCCGCAGCCGACACGAACTCGTCGTCCGCGGTCTCCATCCGTTTCCTCGTGAGCGGCCCCGTGTCCTGGATCCGCTGTGTGCCGTTGGGCCTCGCCCAGCTGTGGATCACACCGCGTGGGTGGTAGAGCCGGTTGAACTCCGGGAACTGCTTCGGATCGGGGAAGTCCGCGTGCTCTGGCTCTTCTTCGGCGTTCAGGTGGTAGAGGTTGCCGAAGAACTCGTCGAACCCGTGTTTCGTCGGGAGGAACTCGTCGCGGTCGCCGAGGTGGTTCTTCCCGAACTGTCCCGTCGCGTACCCGAGGGGCTTCAGCAGGTCGGCGATCGTCGGGTCCTCGGCCGCGAGGCCGACGGGTGAACCCGGGATGCCGACCTTCGACAGTCCGGTGCGGTACACGCTCTGTCCGGTGATGAACGCCGATCGCCCCGCGGTGCAGCTCTGCTCGCCGTACGAGTCGGTGAAGCGGACCCCTTCGGCGGCGACGCGGTCGATGTTCGGCGTCCGGTAGCCCATGAGCCCGTCGCTGTAACAGCTGAGGTTCGTGATCCCGATGTCATCGCCCCAGATCACCAGGATGTTCGGCGGCTTGGAAGCGGGGGGCTCGGCCCGGACTGTGGTTGCCGGTCGCCTGCTGGAGGACTTCGTCGTTGCGCGCTTCGCGGTCGTCCGCTTCGCGGTCGCGCGCTTGCTGGCTGCTCGCTTGCTCGGCATCAGGCGTTCCCCTCCCTCGAGTCGTGGCCACCGCCCGCGCCATCGGGAGTCCTGGCGACGCAGCGGAAGCCGAGATGCGCCATCGACGAATCGACCTGCTGAGCCTGCCGCGCCGCAGGCCGATAGCGGAGACAGTAGTTCGGCGCGCACAGATGCGAGCCGCCCTTGCTCACGCGGCGGGGGATGTGCTCCCCGGGCTGCCCGAGCAGGTAGCTCTCGTCCCGAGCCGTCACGCGCGGGTTCACCGGGACGCAGCACGGGCTCTGCACCTCGTCGGGATGGCGAGGTGTGAACCAGTCGGCCGTCCACTCCCAGACGTTGCCGGTCATGTCGAACAGGCCGTGGCCGTTGGGTGGGAAGCGGCCGACCGGGGACGTCCCTTCGAAACCGTCGAGCTTCAGGTTCTGCCACGGGAACTCGCCCTGCCAGGTGTTGGCCATGGCCCGGCCGTCCGGGAAGTGCTCGTCTCCCCACGCGAAGACGGCTCCCTCGAGCCCTCCTCGCGCAGCGAACTCCCACTCGGCCTCGGTCGGGAGCTCCTTCCCGGCCCATGCGGCGTACGCCTCCGCGTCCTCACACGCGACGTGGACGACCGGGTGCCGGCCGAGACCTCTGATCGTCGTGCTCGGGCCGCCTGGCCGTTTCCAGCTCACGCCCGCGACGTATGCCCACCAGTTGCGGTAGTCGTCCAGGTCGACGGGCCCGGCCGTCCTGCGGAACAGGAGAGAGCCGGGGACGAGCAGGTCCGGGTCGGCATCGGGGAACTCCGCGGGGTCGAGCGGACGCTCGGCCACGGTCACGTGGCCGGTCGCGCGCACGAATCCCCGGAAGTCCGCGACCGTGACCGGGTACTCGTCCATCCAGAAGCCGTCGACGCTCACGCGATGGACGGGGCGCTCCTCCGGGTAGAAGTCGTTGGAGCCCATCAGGAAGTCTCCGCCGGGGATCCAACGCATGCGGTCGAGGGATGTCGTGCCGCCGCGCACATCTTCCGATCGGGGAAGGTCGGTCATCTCATCAGGGATTATCCCCGAGCTCGTCCGCTCCACGCTGGCCGTCCGTCGAATCGACACGACACCGGCATGTGCCTACAGTCGTCGAGGTCGCCCTCTCCCCAACGGGGATGGGCGGACGACAAGGCGAGTGCGCGGGCTCGACGTGCGCGGGGAGACAGCCGCCGGATGCGGGCCGGATGCGGGGAGGATGACGGGGTGACCGCAGACGCGTCCGAGATCCGCGACTCCCGGGCGACACCTCCGCCGCCGGAGACGTGCCACCTCCCTCGACGTCGGACGTCGTTCGTCACGCTATCCGGTACGCGATCGGCGCCGTGCTGGTCACCCTGGCGGCTCCGTGGTTCCTGAGCACCCAACGGAACCTCATCGGCTACCTGATCATGGCCGAGTTGATCGCGCTGGCCCTCGAGCCGGCCGTCATCTGGCTCCACGAGAGGCGCGGCTGGCGCAGAGGCAGCGCCACCGGGCTCCTGCTCGTCGGCCTGTTCCTGCTGTTGGTCCTGTTCGTCGCCGGCCTCGCTGCGGTGCTGGCGCGTGAGACCGCGGAGGTCGTGGACGACCTCCCGTCGTACGTGGACGAGCTGAACGGGTTCACGCAGGACAACTTCGACGTCACCGTGATTTCGTCTTCTCAGCGAGCCGCAGCCGCCGACGCAGCGAGAGCCGCCCGAGACTTCCTGATCGAACACCAGGAGGACGTCCTCGGGGGGATCGCGTCCGGTCTGGGCGGCGTCTTCACGCTCTTCACGGTGGGGCTCTTCACCTTCTACCTCACAGCGCAGGGTCCGCAGGTGCGTCGAGCGCTCCTGTCACGCTTGCCGCCGGAGCGACAGCGAGCCCTGCTCTTCGCGTGGGAGACGGCGATCAAGAAGATGGGCGGCTACCTCTATTCAAGGCTGCTGCTCGCCCTGATCAACGGCGTCCTCATGTACATCACGCTGAAGATCCTGGGCGTTCCCTACGCCCTGCCGCTGGCGGTGCTCTCCGCGCTCATCGCCGAGTTCATCCCGATCGTCGGGACGTACGTCGGAGGAGCCCTCCCATTGATCGTCGCGTTGGCGGAGGACGGACCGACCACGGCTCTCGTGGTCCTGATCGAGATCGTGGTGTACCAGCAGGTGGAGAACTACTACCTCAGCCCACGCATCAGCTCGAAGACGATCGAACTCAACCCGGGCGTCGCCTTCGGCGCCGCGATGGCGGGGGGGCGGTCGGGGGGTTCGTGGGCGCGTTCTTCGCGCTGCCGATCGCGGCCACGATCACGTCGTTCATCGGCGAGTACTCGACGAGCTACGACGTCGCCGAAACGGAGCTGACTCGAGTCGACCGGCCGCCCCCCGACCCACCCAAGGTCGACAGGCACCGGTAGCGTCCAGCCGGTGCCTCGCGACTGGGACGCCACAACCTACGACCGGATCGCCGATCCGCAGTTCCGCTGGGGCGCCGGCGTCGTCGGGTGGCTCGACCTCGACGGCGAGGAGACCGTCCTGGACGCCGGATGTGGCTCGGGGCGCGTTACCGAGCTCCTCGCCGAACGTCTCCCGCGGGGACGCGTCGTCGCGCTGGACGGTTCGGCGTCGATGATCGAGCAGGCCCAACGCAGGCTGCGTCGCCTCGGCGACCGGATCCGGTTCGTGGTGGCCGACCTGATGCACCCGATCCCGCTGGCCGAACCCGTTGATGCCGTCCTTTCGACCGCGACCTTCCACTGGGTCCGGGATCACGACGTCCTCTTCGGGCACCTTGCAGTGGCGCTCCGTCCTGGCGGCATGCTCGCCGCCCAATGCGGCGGCGCAGGGAACCTCGCAACCGTGCTGGAGGCGCTGGAGGAGCTCGGCGCGGACCCGTTCAGCACGAAGGTGTTCGCGACACCCGAACGCACCTCGGATCGCCTGCGGGCCGCCGGGTTCGTCGACATCGAATGCTGGCTGCACGCAGAGCCCACACCGTTCGAGACCCTCGAAGGGCTCGAGACCTTCCTGCGGACGGTCGCGCTGGGCGACCACGTCCGGTCGATGACCGACGACGAGGCCGGGGCCTTCGTGCACGCCGTCGCGGAACGGCTGCCGCGGCTC
>JAXIPB010000328.1:0-29157 GCA_045403155.1 Micromonosporaceae bacterium | reverse complement strand
CCTCCAAATCATGATCGGCGCTCGGGGCGGGAGGCGGTTAGACGGTGTAGGTCTTGGCGACCACGACGAGTTCGGAGTCGTGGGAGCCTTCGATGCCGACGCCGGGTGGGCGCGGCCGGAAACCGGGCAGCTCGGACAGGCCGTCGCTGCCGTCCAGCGCCCGCAGGCGCACCGGCCCGGTATCGGCGAGCACGAGCGTGATCGTGACTCCCCGGATCGGCGGAGCGTGGAAGAGCACCCCGAACCCGCTGCCCTCCTCGGCGTTCATGTTCACCGGGCGCCCCTCGACTGTGGCTGACTCCACTCTCGAGTCACCTTGCACGCCCAGGTACACCAGCCGGACCGCCGGGCGTCTTGGCGCCAGATTCACCGTCAACGTCCGCCGGCCATCCGTGCTGGTGTCCCCGATCACGGTGAGGTTCGGCGCGGGCAGGGCGGCCGCCTGGGCGGGGCCGGTGGCCAGATCATCGCCCAGCACCGGGTAGAGCTCACCGAGGTCCTCGCGGCCGCTGACGTACTGGCTGGTCCACTCACTCGGGTTCGACTCCGCGCTGACCCACTTGGCCTGCCCGGAGTCCGCGTCGAGGGCGTACATCAGCTGGGTCGGCGACGGATGCGCCTCGTCGAAGCCGTCCACGGCCAGGCCGGCGGCGACGCAGGCCAGCGCCAGCGCCCCCGCGACGAGAGCAGGCACCGACGACCACACCCACGCCGACCCCCGCGGTGCCGTCGCGGCCGCCGGGCTCGATCTGCGCTCGCCGAGCGCCGGGTACAGAAAGTCGAGAGCAGGCAAGAGCGCCAACCCGAGCATCGCGGCGAAGAATGCCGCGGCACCGCCGGTGGCCAGTCCGAGCGCCGGGAGGAAGAGCAGCACCGTCGGCGCGAGGATCAGCACCGCAACCGCGCCGCCGGCCGTCACCGCGGCGAGGCGGGCCATCCAGTTGCGCACCGACAGGGCAACGACGCCGGCGACGGCCCCAAATAGCGCCGGAATCGCCGCCAGGTAGGAGCCGCCGGGCGTGACCGCCGCGAGCACGAGCCCCAGCACCGCCAGCAGCAACAGCGCCCCGGTCGCCAGCGGCCACGGACCAAGCCGGCGGCGCAGCAGCCCGTACCAGGTCAGCACGATTGTCGCGACCATCGCCACGACGCCAGCCCGGAACAAACCCGGCCGCCACGGGTCGATCATTTCCGCGTACCCGGGACGAAGCAGGAGAAGCAGCAACCACAGCATCTGCGCAGCCACCGCCGCGAGCAGCAGCGGGATCAACCCGAGGCCGAAACCGGAGGCAATCTGCGACCGCCGCGCGTGGCCGCGCCGGCGGGCCAGGATTGCGAGCACCGCGACGGCCGCGAGGGCGAGCACGGCAACGGGCCAGACAAGCCAGCCGGGGTAACGCACCAAGAGGCCCAGCGCCGGGAAGTATGTGGCGTCCGCGGAGGAAGGCTTACGCAGATTGGTCAGGTCGGCATCGCCGAACGCGCGAGCGAGGGCGAGCGCATTGTCTCCGTGATGCTGCAGGCTTGCCTGGTCCAGATACGACGGCTTGTCCTCGGGCGTGTGATAGGCCGCCGAGCCGTCGATAAAGGCGGAGTTGAGCCCGGTGAAGCGCTCGGACTCGAGGAACGGAGTGAAGTCTGTGTCATTCGGCAGGATCCGGTAGACCTCCACCGCGAAGCTGGTCCCCACCGGATACGGCACGGCCGAGCCGTAGACGCCGACCAGGTCGGCGTTGCCCGGCGACGTCTCGAACATGATGACCGGTCCGCGCGAACCACGGGCCTCGAAGTTCAACACCACCCCGCCGTCGGTGGCCAGAGGGTGCCCGTGCACGAACGCCTCCGCGCCGCACAGGCATGCCTCCTCGGCGTCGGTGAAGACGAAGACGAAGTCGTTTCGAAGCGCGGGACCGGTGGCCAGCGCCCGGGCCGTCTCGAGCAGGGTCGAGACGCCGGCGCCGTCGTCGCTGCCGCCGTACGAGACCTGGACCGAGTCGTAGTGGGCCACCAGGAACACCCGGCCGGCCGCGGCACCGGCCGAGCCGGGGAGGACCGCGACCACATTGCGCACCCGGGCCATCGCGAACCCGCCCAACGCGTCCTCGGCGCCGATCGCGTCCTGCACCTCGGTCCGCAACCCGAGACCACGCAGCGTGGACTCGAGGTAGCCACGGACATCGTCGGCGGCGGGGCTGCCGGCCACGTGCACCTGTGAGCCGACGCGCTCGACGTGGGCAAACGCCCGGGCGGCGCTGAACTCGCCGACCGGCACGTCGGCTCCCCTCGGTGACGGCGGCGATACCGCCCACAAGCTCAGCAGGGTGAGCACGACGAGGGCCAGCAGCGCGATGAGGCCGGCAACGCCGCGAGCCCGAGGTTTCTGCTCCACGGGGCACATCCTGCCGTGCCGCACCAACAGTGCAATGGCCAAAACGGTCCGGACGGCTGCCTGGCGGTCGGCGCTCGAGTTAAAACGATGTGCTTCCCTCCGTGGCCGGCGAGTGGCACGCTAGTGCTACTGAGCGCCTGCCCTGTGACGCCCAGCGATCTGCGAGGGAGCAGACGATGGTTGGCATGCGAACCAACTTCACCAGCGAGCAGGCCCCCTGCGGCAGGACCGTGGACGGGGAGCACTATCGCGAGGAAGATGACCAGGGCTTGATCATCTATGTGCAACACTACGCATGCGGCTGTCGCCAGAGTCGCCACGAGTACCACGACGGCAGCATCCACACCCAGGTGGTGCGCCATGACAAGAAGAAGAAGGCAGTCAGCGACGACTTCGGACCAGAGCACGGCGCCTGACAACCTGCCCCCCACGGAGGTGCGATGACCTATACACACGACATCGTCATCGTTGGCGGTGGTGGCGCGGGACTTCGCGCCGCCATCGCCGTCGTCGAAGCGAATCCGCAGCTCAGCGTGGCGATCATCTCCAAGGTCTACCCGATGCGCAGCCACACCGTTTCGGCCGAGGGGGGTGCGGCGGCCGTCATCCGCGAGGAGGACAGCCTCGACGAGCACGCCTACGACACGATCTCTGGCGGCGACTGGCTGTGCGACCAGGACGCCGTCGAGGCCTTCGTCAACGAGGCGCCGAAGGAGATGCTGCGGCTGGAGAATTGGGGCTGTCCATGGAGCCGGGAACCCGATGGTCGGGTGGCCGTGCGACCGTTCGGGGGAATGAAGCGGATACGCACCTGGTTCGCCGCCGACAAGACCGGTTTTCACCTGCTCCATACGCTCTTCCAGACCTCACTCAAATACGAGGAGATCACGCGCTACGACGAGTGGTTCGTGACGAAGTTGCTCGTTGACGACGGCCGCGTGCGGGGCGTCGTGGCCATCGACCTGAAATCCGGTCGGACCGAGACAATCACCGCCAAGGCGGTGATTCTCTGTACGGGTGGCTGCGGGCGGGTCTTCCCATTCACCACCAACGCGGCCATCAAGACCGGCGATGGGATGGGCCTGGCCTACCGCGCCGGCGCGCCGCTCAAGGACATGGAGTTTGTCCAATACCACCCCACCGGCCTGCCATTCACCGGCATCCTCATCACCGAGGCTGCGCGGTCCGAAGGCGGTTGGCTGCTCAACAAGGACGGCTACCGTTACCTGCAGGACTACGACCTCGGTACGCCGCAGCCGGGGCCCGTGCTGCGCAGCATGGAGCTCGGGCCGCGCGACCGGCTCTCCCAGGCCTTCGTGAAGGAGATGGAGAAGGGCCGGACGATCGATTCCCCGTACGGTCAGGTCGTCCACCTGGATCTGCGCCATCTCGGCGCGAAGCTCATCCAGACCAAGCTGCCGATGGTGCGTGAGCTCTGCCTGGACTACGAGAACATCGACCCGATCAAGGACCTGGTGCCGGTACGACCGGTGGTGCATTACATGATGGGCGGCGTCAGCACCGACATCCACGGGGCGACGCCGCTCGTGGGCCTGTACGCCGCCGGCGAGGTGGCCTGCGTGAGCATCAACGGGGCCAACCGACTCGGCTCGAACTCGCTGCCGGAGCTGCTCGTCTTCGGCGCACGAGCAGGAGCGGCCGCGGCGGAGTTCGCCGCCTCCCAACCCGACGATGGCGGCGACTGGACGGCGGTCCTGGCTCAGGCCGACGACGAGCTGCGCCGCTTGGACGACCTACGGGGTCGGGAGGACGGACGCGAACGGATATCGACGATCCGGACCGAGATGCAGAAGGCGATGGAGCAGGGCGCGGGCATCTACCGCTCCGCGGACTCCATGGACAAGTGCGCCGACACCCTCCAGGAGCTGGTCGAGCGCCTGCCGGGCGTGTCCATTGAGGACCGCAGCACGACATTCAACACTGAGTTGGTCACGGCGCTCGAACTCGGATTCACGCTCGACCTGGCGCAGTGCATCGTCCACAGTGCACGTCTCCGCGAGGAGTCTCGAGGGGCGCATCAACGCACCGACTTCCCCGAGCGCGACGACCTGCGCTTCCTAGCCCACTCATTGATTCACCGCGAAGCCGATGGATCACCGCGGGTCGAGTACCCGCCGGTGGCGATCACCCGTTGGCCACCGGGCAAGCGCGTCTACGGGAGGTAGCCGGATGTCGGGAAGCCATCGCCAGCGCGCGGGCGGCAAGGGTCAGCGCATCACGATGCAGGTTGCGCGGTACCGCCCGGAGAGCGAGACCAAACCGACACTGCAGTCGTACGAGATCCCGCTGCGCAAGGACTGGGCGATCCTTGATGGACTCAACTACATCAAGGACGAACTCGACGGCACGTTGTCGTATCGCTGGTCGTGCCGGATGGGGATCTGCGGAAGCTGTGGGATGACCGTCAACGGGGAACCAAAGTTGACCTGCGGCACCTTCCTGACCGATTACGGCTCGGGACCCGTCAGGGTCGAGCCGTTGCGGAACTTCCCCGTGGTGCGGGACCTCATCGTGGACATCGATGATTTCATCGACAAGCTCTCCGTCGTACAGCCCTGGATCATTCGCAAGGACGAGGAGCCGCCAGACGGCGAGTACCTGCAGACGCCCGCGGAGCTCGACGAGTACAAGAAGTTCAGCATGTGTATCAACTGCATGCTCTGCTACTCCGCCTGCCCGATCTATGGCCTGAACGAGCACTTCCTCGGGCCGGCGGTGATCGCTCTGGCCCAGCGCTACAACCTCGATTCACGGGACCAGGGCGCCGCGGATCGCATGGACGCCCTGTCGGGCGCGACCGGCGTGTGGGACTGCACCTACGTCGGCGAATGCAGCACGGCCTGTCCGAAGGGAGTCGACCCCGCTGGCGCTATCCAGCGCTACAAGCTCACGGCCGCCAACGAGACCATGAAGGCCTTCCTGCTGCCAAGGGGCGGGCGATGACGGGTACGACGAGGACCGCGCAGACCAGGGTGGCGCCCCGGCCGTACCGCCAACACCTGTCGAGGCTCTGGTGGCTTCGACGCCGGTCGTACCTGCTCTTCGCCGCCCGCGAGGTAAGCAGCGTGTTCGTGGCGTGGTTCGTCGTCTACCTGCTGCTGCTCGTGCGCGCGATCATGTCGGGTGAGGACGGCTACCGCCGGTTCCTCGATTGGTCCGCCAATCCGGTCGTGCTCGCGGTAAACATGGTGGCGCTGCTGTTCGTTGTGCTGCACGCGCTCACCTGGTTCAATCTCGCACCGGCGGCGATGGTGGTGAAGCTACGGGGGCGGCGGGTGCCGCCATTCCTGATCGCGGCGGCGCACTTCGGCGCCTGGATCGTGGTGTCCGCGATCGTGGCCTTGATTGTGCTGGCGTGACGCGATGAAACCTCGTCTCGCACCCATTCAATGGCTGCTCTTCAGCGCGGGCGGCGTCGTCGCCGCGATCATGATTCCCGTTCTGCTGCTGATGTTCGGCGTGCTGTTCCCGCTGAACATCGTGGCGCCGCCCGACTACGCGCACCTGCTCGCCGTGGTCACCCACCCGTTGACGCGGCTCGTGCTCTTCGGCACGTGCGTGCTGTCACTTTTCCACTGGGCGCACCGGTTCAAGTACACGTTGTACGACGGCCTGCAGTTGCACCGGCTGCACGGGCCGATCAACGCGCTCTGCTACGGCGGCGCGATCCTGGGCTCCGCGGTCGCCGGCCTCATCCTGCTCGTCCCCTGACCCGTCAGTCACCCAAGATCCACGCAACTGTCCGTCACTCGCCCCTTGCTGCGACGATCGCTCGGGCGAGTGTCGTACAGTTGCGATGATCTTGATCGTTCGCCGCGCGTCAGGCGACGACCTGGCCGCCCAGCGCCTGCCGGGCTTCGTCGGGGCGGTCAACACCGATGGCGAGGATGACCTCTCCGCCGCAGATGGAGATGGGGATCAGGCAGTCGATGTTGAGGTGCGCGTCGGCGAGTTTCCGAGCGATTTTGGCGGCCTCACCGGGTCGATCCGCCGTTTTGACCTGGAGCACCGGGTGCTCGGTGAAGGACACGCTGGCCTCACCCAGGGCCGCACGCGCGGAATCCTCGTCGCTGGCCGTCAAGGACACGAGACCGTGGTCGCCGGCCGTGATGCCGGCCAGCTCGATGTTGATTCCTCGCTGAGCCAGCGCCTCACAGACGTGAGCCAGTTCGCCCGGTTGGTTCTTGAGATCAAGTGTAAAGACGATCATAACTCCCCCTTCGTCCTTGCCCCTGACGCTACGCCGGCGGGACCGGCCGCGGCGCTCTTTCGTCCATCGGTCGTACGGCGGGCCGGAGGTAACCCGATCGTGGTCCACATCAGACGCCGCCGATGCCAATGCTCGGCCCGTTCGTTAGACCCCCGAGGCTTTGCGCAAAAGACGTAAAAGGTGCAAACAGGAGGCACGGTGCCAGTCCGTCGAACAGCCGCCGCGATTGCCGGCGCGATCCCCCTCTTAGCGATCCTTGTAGTGCTGACGACGCCGGCGACCGCGCGGGCCGCGCCGCCGCCCGGCTTCACGGACACATTCGTCGCCGGCGTCTCCGGGCCGACCGATGTGGATTGGACGCCGGACGGCCGCATGCTCATCATCAACAAGGCCGGCCAGGTGCGCGTCTACGCGGGCGGCACGCTGCTGCCTACGCCAGCACTCGACCTCTCGGCCAAGCTGTGCACCACCGGCGAGCAGGGCCTGGTCGGGATCACCGTGCATCCGAGCTTCGCCACGAACCACTTCGTCTATCTCCATTACACGCTGAACAAGTTCAACAACAACTGCCCCGAGAGCGCCACGGACGGGCCGGTCGGCCGCTTCTCCCGATTCGTCCTCTCGGACAGCAACGTGATCAACCCCTCGAGCGAGGTCGTCCTTTTTGAGACGGGGCCGAGGTTTAAGGACCACCACACTGGTGGCGACCCGAAGTTCGGCAAGGACGGGCTCATCTACGTCACCATCGGAGACGCCGGAGGCTCCAGTCTGGGCTGGCCGCAGGACCTGGGCCGCCTCGATGGCAAGGTCGTCCGGATCACCGACGCCGGCGGAATCCCCGCCGGCAATCCCTACACCGGGCCCGGAACAGCCCGCTGCAAAGCGGCCGGGGTCCCGCCGGCCGGCTCGGCGCCGGGGACCAAGTGCCAGGAGATCTTCTCCTCCGGCCTGCGCAACCCCTTCCGGCAAGCATTCGACCCGAACGCCAGCGGCGTCCGCTTCTACATCAACGACGTCGGCCAACACACCTGGGAGGAGATCAGCGCGGGACCGGTCGCCGGCGGCAACTACGGCTGGTCGGTCCGGGAGGGTCCCTGCGCCAAGGACTCCGACACCGACTGCGCACCGCAGGCCGGCATGACCGACCCGATCCACTGGTACCACCACGGTCCGGACGGCGCGGCGGTCACCGCGGGCGCGTTCGTGCCCAACGGCGTCTGGCCGGCGTCGTACGACGGCGTCTATCTCTTCGCCGACTATGTCTTTGGCAAGATCTTCGAACTGCGGCCGACCGGGCCGAACTGCCGCTTGTGCTCCCCGCCGACGTCGGCGTTCGAGGCGGTGGAGTTCGCCCCAATCGCCCAGGTCGTCAGCATGCGGTTCGGACCCGATGGTGCGCTCTACTACGTCACCCGTAACGGCAGCCAGGTGCGCCGTGTCGCCTACACCGGCAGCGTCAACCGGGCGCCGGTCGCGGTGGCCACAGCGGCGCCCACCTCGGGACCGCTCCCGCTGGCGGTGAGGTTCGACGGAGCCGGCAGCAGCGACCCCGATGGCGACCCGCTCACATATGAGTGGGACTTCACCGGCGACGGGACGACGGACTCCACCGCCGTCACGCCGACTTATACGTACACCGTCGCTGGCGCCTACACCGCGAGGCTGACCGTCCGCGACGACAGCGGCGCGGCGCACAGCGCGACCGTTGGCATCGACGCCGGCAATCGTGCCCCGGTGCCGACCATCGAGGCGCCTGCGGCAGGGGCGCTCGCCGCGGTCGGCGACGCCATCGTCCTGCGCGGCAGCGCCACCGATCCGGATCAGGGCCCGCTGCCCGACACGGCGCTGACCTGGGAGGTCGAGCTGGTGCACGCCACCCACACACATCCGTTCCTACCGCCGACGACGGGCAACAGCATCCCGCTCACCTTCCCCGAACCCGAGGATCTCGATGCCGCGAAGGACAGCTACTTGCGCATCATGCTCACGGCGACGGACGCGGGCGGCCTATCTCAGACCGTCACGAGGGACCTTCGGCCCCAGACGGTGGAGGTCACCTTCGCTACCGATCCGCCCGGGCGCACCATCACCGCCGGCGGCTTCACGCTGACAGGCCCGTCGACCGTGCTCTCGTGGGAGAAGTACGGCATCCCGGTCAGTGCCGCGGATCAGGTCGATCCATCCGGCACGTCGTGGATCTTCGACTCGTGGTCGGACGGCGGCGGGCGTGACCACACGATCACGACGCCTTCTAGCCCAGCCACCTACACGGCCCGGTTCACGCCCGGCGGCCCGCCGCCACCGACCACGCGCACGTTCACGCCGACCGCCGACGCATACGTCGCCGCCGACCAGGCCGGCGGCAACTTCGGCACCAGGACCACGCTGCGTACCGACGCCTCGCCGGAGGTGGTGAGCTATCTCCGGTTCAACCTCGCCGACATTGGCAGTCCGATCGTCGGGGCGAGGCTGCGCGTGTTCGCCAATTCGGCCAGCTCGATCGGCTATGACGTTCGCAGCGTGGCCGACACGTCCTGGGGCGAGACGAGCCTCGTCTACGGCAACCGGCCCGCCACGGGCGAGGTAGTTGGCTCGTCGGGTCGCGTGACCGCAGGCACATGGACCGAGGTCGACGTCACCTCGCTCGTTGTGGGCAATGGACTGCTCAGCCTGGCGCTGACCTCGCTGAGCACGACCGCGACCAGTCTTGCCAGCCGCGAGTCCACCAACAGGCCGGAGCTGGTCGTGACGTTCGGCGGCGGATCCGGCGACACGACACCGCCCTCCCCGCCCACGCTGTCGGGATCGGCGCCGGCCGCCAACCGGGTCGACCTCAGCTGGACCCCGTCCTCCGACGACGTCGGCGTGACCGGATACGACGTCTTCCGTGGCGGCGCCTTGCTCGCATCCGTGCCAGGCGCAACGACGTACGCCGACACGACGGTGTCCGCGTCAACGACGTACCAGTATCAGGTCCTCGCCCGCGACGCGGCCGGCAACGTCTCGGACCTCAGCAATGCCCTGACCGTGACCACGCCCGGGCCCAACCCGCCGGGCCCGGTGCTGACCTTCACCCCCACCGACGACGCCTACGTCAAACCGGACTCGCCGAACTCCACCTTCGGCTCCGACGCGTCGCTACAGGTCGACAACAGTCCGGTGAAGCACATCCTGCTCAAGTTCGCGGTCGCTGGGATCGGCAGCGGCACCGTCACCAGCGTCAAGCTCCGCCTGCACTGCGTCGACTCGTCCGGCGTGGGCGGCAGCGTGCACCGGGTGACCGGAACATCGACCTGGACCGAGGGGGCCGTCACGTGGAACAACGCGCCGCAGTATGCGACGGTCCCCCTGGCCACGCTCGGGGCGGTCTCGTCGGGCTCCTGGTACGAGGTCGACCTCACCGGTTGGGTCACCGCAGACGGCGTAGTCAGCCTCCGGATGACGTCGACCGCGTCGAACGGCGCGGATTACACCTCCAGACAGGGCGCGGCCGGCTTCGCGCCGCAGCTCGTCGTGACCACGCAGGGCGGCTCCCCCTAAAGCCGACCGTCACTCGGTCGCACCCGACGCCGCGACCTCGAAGACGCGCACTGTCGGCTCGGCGCCGGCATCACGAAAGATCTTGATGCCGGCCGGGGTGTCCACGGACCGCCGGTACTCCTCGAGCTGCTCGCGGCTACGCCAGAGTGTGATGATCTGCCAATCGCCGGCGTCGCCCTTGACCAGGAAGGTTCTCAGGACCATGTGCGGCAGCGTTGAGGTCGCGACGCGGTACGCGTCGATGACAGCCGCCTCGGACTCGGGCGGCACAGTGGCGGAGGTGACGGAGAGAACGTGGTCGGTCATACAACGACGCTAACCTCGCACCAGCATTCCCGCCGTGAAGGGAATGGATTTCGCCGCGATGACGCCCGGCGTGTCGTCGCGACGACCGCTCGCCGTAGCGTCTGAGCCCATGCTGACCTGGCCGAACACGGCCGAGGAACTCATCACCGCGCAGCGCGACCTGGCCGCCCGGACGCGGTCTTATTGGCGTCCACCGGCGGGGCAACTGCTGGTCGCGGGGTGTTTCGTCTGCTTCCCGCGGGCGTATCAGGGTCGTGGAGCGTCGGGCGATCCGGCGTGGGCCGGCGCGGCGCTCTTCGACGGACGGCGCCGCGTCGCGTCCAGCGTCGTCACGGGTGCGGCCGGCGCACCGTACGAGCCCGGCCTGCTGGCCCTGCGCGAGGGTGCCCTCCTCGAGGCCGCGGTGCGGCATCTTCCGCAACGCCCCGACGTCCTGCTGGTCAACGCGACCGGCCGCGACCACCCGCGGCGGGCCGGGCTCGCGGTACACCTCGGGGCCGTGCTCGACCTCCCGACCGTCGGGCTCACCCACCGGCCGCTGCTCGCCGATGGTGCATGGCCGGAGGACTCCTACGGCGCGACGAGCCCGCTCCGTCTCGACTCCGACGTCGTCGCGCGGTGGGTGCGCACCCGGCAGGGCCGGCGCCCGCTCGTGGCGCACGCGGCCTGGCGTACCGATGCCGAGATCGCTGCCGAGACCGTGCTTCGGTCCTGGTGCCCACGCCGTACGCCGCAGGCGATGCGCGAGGCGCGGCGCCTTGCTCGCGTGGCGCGCGCTACGACCGCCACTTGATGGAGCAGCCCATGCTCGGTCGATGGGGCTCCGGTACTCTGCTGCCGGCCAGCACGAGGTCGATCGCCGCCCGCAGCAGCTCGCCCGTGACCGGGCGGCCGTTTCCGGGGGTCGAGTCGTCCATCGCCCCGCGATAGGCCAGCCGCCGTTCGGCGTCGTACAGGAAGAAGTCCGGCGTGCACGCGGCCTGGTAGGCGCGTCCGATCTCCTGCGCCTGATCGACGAGGTAGGGGAAGTTCCAGCCGGCGCGCGTCGCCTGCTCCGCCAGATGCTCCGCGCTGTCTTCCGGGTACGCGTCGGTGTCGTTGGTGCAGACGCCGACGACCGCGAGGTCGGGGTAGCCGGCGATGACCTTGCCAAACTCCGTCTCGACATGCTTCACGTACGGGCAGTGGTTGCACAGAAAGGCGACGAGGAGTGCGGGCGCCGCGGTGAAGTCGTCGCGACGGTGTACGGCGCCGGCCACGTCCGGCAGGACGAAGTCGGGCGCTGGGGTGCCGATCGGAACCATCAATGAGGAGACAGCCACACGGTCACCCTAGCTCCGCCCTGCCTCCGCGTGCTCCGCGTGACCATCATGCGGGCCGGCCGGACTGTCACTGCTGATCCTGGCCTACCAGTCTTGACATCCGGCCGGGTGGGTGGGTTACTGTCCCATAGTCTTACTGTCGTAGGACAATAGGAAGGGACCGTCGCGGGTGATCGAGTTCGTGCTGGACGGCCGGTCGAAAGTGAACACGTACATGCAGCTGGTACAGCAGGTCAAGCAGGCGCTCAGGGTGGGTTTGCTGGAGCCCGGCGACCAGCTGCCGAAGGTGCGTGACGTAGCGCTGGCACTGGCGATCAACCCGAACACCGTGTTGAAGGCGTACCGCGAGCTGGAGATCGAGGGTCTCGCGGAGGGCCGGCCGGGTGTGGGGACGTTCGTGAAGCGCAGCCTCGCGGGCGCGTCGCTACCCAACCAGGCCAAGCTTCGCGAAGACCTGGTGGCGTGGCTGCATCGGGCCCGGGCCGCGGGGCTGACGCCCGAGGACATCACTGCCCTGATGGAGACGACCATGCGGGCCACGCCGGCCATGAACGCCGTGAGCGGGGGAACGCCGTGAGCGGGAGAAGAGGACAGGGAATGGACATTGTGCTGGAGGCCGATCGGCTGGGCAAGCGGTACGGACGGATGTGGGCGCTACAGGAGTGTTCGCTGCACCTGCCGGCCGGGCGCGTCGCCGCGCTCGTGGGGCCGAATGGGGCCGGCAAGAGCACGCTGCTGCACCTGGCGGTCGGACTGCTGCGCCCTGACGCGGGGACCGTCCGGGTCTTCGGCAGCGCACCGTACGACAACACGACGGTGCTGGCCGAGATCGGGTTCGTCGCGCAGGACACCCCGCTGTACCGGGATTTCACGGCCGCCGAACTGATCACCATGGGCGCCAAGCTGAACCGTCGCTGGGATGCGGCACTGGCCCGCCGCCGGCTCGCCCAGCTCGGCATCCCACCAAATCGTGCGGTCGGCAAGTTATCCGGCGGACAACGAGCGCAGGTGGCGCTCGCCCTCGCGCTGGCGAAGCGGCCGCGGCTGCTGTTGCTCGACGAGCCGGTCGCCAGGTTGGATCCGCTTGCCCGGCGGGAGTTCCTGCAGTCACTGATGGGCAGCGTGGCCGACTCCGGCACCACCGTGCTGCTCTCCTCGCACCTGCTGGCCGACCTGGAACGGGTCTGCGACTACCTGATCGTGCTGCACGCCTCGCGAGTGCAGCTCGCGGGCGGGGTCGACGAGCTGGTCGCCGAGCATAAGCAACTGGTGGGGCCTCGCCACGGCAACGATCCGGTCGCCGGGGTGACGGCGGTGCTCCGGGCCAGCCACACCAATCGGCAGTCCACCCTGCTGGTCCGCACCAATGGGAACATCGACGATCCGAGGTGGACAGTGCACGAGGTGACGCTGGAGGACCTCATCCTGGCGTATCTCGCCGACGGTGGAACGCAGTCCAGCCACGAGGCATGGGGAGTGTCGGCATGATCTGGATGACCTTGCGTCAACATCGCAAGCAGGCGCTCTTCACTGTCATCGGACTCGCGGCCCTGGCCGCCCTGATCGTCCCGACCGGCGTGGCGATGCGTAACACAATGGCCAGCACGGGTTTGGACGAATGCGTTCGCCTGGCCCTCGACAGCGCGGAGTGCAACACAGCGTCCCGCCAGTTCTCTAACGAGTACAGCTCGCTCGCGTTCGTGGCGATTCTCTTCGTCTTCCTGCCGCTGCTCATCGGTCTGTTCTGGGGCGCTCCCCTGGTCGCCCGCGAGGTCGAGCACGGCACCCACCGACTCGTCTGGACCCAGGGCGTGAGCCGGCGACACTGGGCATTGGTCAAGTTTGGCTTCGTCGGCGGCGCCACGGTGGTCGCCGCGGTCTTTACGGGCTGGGGCTGTCGTGGTGGATGACTCCGCTAGGTCATGCTGGATTGTCGAGCCGCTTCACCGTCCTGCTCTTCGACATGCAGGGCCTGGTACCAATCGGCTACACGCTGTTCGCGGTCGCGCTCGGCATCTTCGCCGGTACCGTGTGGCCCAAGGTGCTCCCGGCAATGGCGTTCACGCTCGTTGGGTTCGTCGGCGTTCGCATCGCGCTCACGGTCCTGGCCCGACCCAACTACCTGCCGCCGAGCACCCGCATATCTCCGGTGCTTGGGCTCGCCGGTGCGCCCGAGCGGGACAAACACGACTGGATCCTCGGCGTAGGCGTCCGCAATCCCGACGGCACTCTCGTCGTACCTAACGGCACGATCGAATGTAATCAGGTCGTGCAGGGACCGGGGGCGCCGTGTGGCAGCGAATTCGGCCTCAAGGCCGGCGCCTACAACTGGCAGCTCTACCAACCGGCCGGCCGGTTCTGGCTCGTCCAGGGCATCGAGACCGGTATCTTCGTCGTCCTCGCCGCGGTGTTGCTGGTTCTGGCCGTGCGAGCCATCCGCCGCATCGCCTGACCACTGCGCCATTGTCGGTCGGCCTGGTTATGGTCCGGACATGGTAACGACTTTCCGGGCGACTACGGGGCCCGGTCGCGTCCCGGTGCCGCGATCAAGGAGACACTATGTGCGATGTAGGGCTTGACAAACGACGACCAGGACCTTGATCGGCGGGCGCGATGTATGGCGACCTACGGGTGGATCGATCGGTGACGATCCCGGCCGACGAGCTGCTGTGGCGGTTCAGTCGATCCAGCGGCCCCGGCGGTCAGGGCGTCAACACCGCCGACTCAAAGGTCGAGCTTCGCTTCAATCTCGGCGAGTCGACCGCGATCCCGGAACACCTCAAAGCGCGGGCATTGCGACGTCTCGAGGCGCGCCTCATCGACGGCGTACTCATCGTCACGGCCTCCTCGCATCGGTCCCAATTGGACAATCGCCGGGCGGCCGCCGCCAAGCTCGCTCTGACCTTGGCCCACGGCATGGCGCCCGCGCCACCCAAGCGGCGCCCGACCAAGCCGTCGGCCGGGTCCGTGCAGGCGCGGCTCGACACGAAGCGCCGCCGCGGCCAACTCAAGAAACAGCGCCGCGCCATCGACGACTGACCGCACGCAAGGTCGCCCCGCCCGTCCCGCCAAGCCCCCACCCCCAGCCCTCCAGGCCCAAGTCCCCCACCACCCCCAAGCCGCCACCCAAGCCCGCGACCCCAAGCCCGCGACCCCAAGATCCCGTCGATCATGAGCTCGCGGTCGCCGAGAGGCGCCGATCATGACCTCCAAATCATGATCGGCCGGTCGTGGGGGGCCGCGGGGCGCGCGTCTAGCGTTGGACGCGGGCGCTACCGCCGCGCATGAGGCTCTCCACCTCTGCCAGCGTGGCCATCGATGTGTCACCTGGTGTCGTCATCGCGAGCGCACCGTGCGCGGCGCCATACTCGACAGCCATGGCGAGATCGCCCGTTGTGAGCAGGCCGTAGATCAGGCCGGAGGCGAAGCTGTCGCCCCCGCCGACCCGGTCGAAGATCTCCAGATTCGGACGGTGCGTGGCCTCGACGAATCCGGTCGGCGCGGACCACGCGATCGCCCCCCAGTCGTTGACCGTGGCGCTTCGGACACCGCGCAGAGTGGTCGCCACGACGGCGAAGTTCGGGTACATGGCCACGGCCTCAGCGATCATCTTCTGAAAGTTGGCGGAGTCGAGTGACGTCAGGTCGGCCGTTCCGGGCACCTCAAGGCCGAGACAGGCGGTGAAGTCCTCCTCATTGCCAATCATCACGTCGACAAGCGGGGCGATGCGGCGGTTTACCTCTCGGGCGCGGTCCTTGCCGCCGATCGCCTTCCAGAGGCTGGGACGGTAGTTGAGATCGTACGAGACGATCGCTCCATGCCGCTTCGCCGCGGCCATCGCCTCCGCGACCACGTCGGGTGTCGTGTCGGAGAGCCCGGCGAAGATCCCTCCAGTGTGGAACCAGCGCGCGCCGAGATCGCCGAAGACCTGGTCCCAGTCGACGTCACCCACGCGCAGGTGGCTCGCCGCCGTGTTGCCGCGATCGGAGACTCCGATGGCGCCGCGGACGCCGAAACCACGCTCCGTGAAGTTGAGTCCATTGCGGACGGTCCGGCCGATGCCGTCGTACTCGACCCAGCGGATCAGCGACGTGTCCACGCCGCCCTGCAGGATGAGGTCCTCGACGAGCCGCCCGACGTCGTTGTCAGCGAACGCGGTAACCACCGCCGTCCGCAGGCCGAAGCAGCGCCGGAGCCCGCGCGTGACGTTGTACTCCCCGCCGCCCTCCCAGGCCCGAAACTGCCGCGTCGTTCGGATCCGGCCATCGCCCGGGTCGAGGCGCAGCATTACCTCGCCCAGCGAGACCGCGTCGAACCGGCACGAACCCGCCTCGCGAAGCGCCAACACCGGCATACCTCCTCCAAGATCGCCACGATCATGAGCTCAGCGTCGTCAATCAGCGTCGATCATGACCTCCAAATCATGATCGACGAGAAAGGGCGGTGGCGGCGGCGGTGAGGCGGGTGATCTCGTCCCAACGGCGCGCCGCGACGAGGGCGGGCGCGACCATCCAGGAGCCGCCGACCGCCACCACCGCCGGGTGAGCCAGGTACGCCGGTAGCTGGGCGGCGGTGATGCCGCCAGTCGGGACAAACCGCACCGTCGGAAAGGGTGCCGCGAGGGCGTTGATCATCGCAACGCCGCCGAGCGGTTCGGCCGGGAAGAACTTCACCACGTCGATCCCCTCGTCGAGCGCGGCCATGATCTCGGTGGCAGAGGCGACACCCGGAAAGACGGGCACGCCAAGGGACGCGCAATGGCGGACGACGGGTCGACTCAGGCCGGGCGACACGATGAACCGCGCACCGGCAGCGATCGCTCGATCGACCTGGTCCGGTGTCAATACCGTGCCGGCGCCGACGAGCAGGCGGGCATCATTGGTCATCGTCTTGATGGCGGACTCGGCCGCGGCCGTACGGAAGGTCACCTCGGCGCAGGTCAGCCCGCCTTCGACGAGGGCGGCGGCCAGCGGTTCGGCGTGGTCCTCGTCCTGCAGCACGATCACCGGCACGAGGCGGCCGGAGGCGATGACATCGACCACGTCCCCGGACGCGGGCGGTGCGGACGCTAGGTCAGACATCTCGTACTCCTCACAGGCCCGCCCACCCTACCGTGCCGCTTGGCAAGCATCGATACTCTCGGCTTCGTGAGCGCTGAGGTGCCCGTACCAGAGATCGCGACGGAGCGGCCCATCGATGGTGACCGCCGCTTTGTTGTATGCGGCGATAACCCGCTGGCCTACCGACTGGTCGACGAGCTAGTCACCCGCTACGACGCCCAGGTGACAGTCGTCGTCGAGTCGACCGAGGCCAACTGGGCGCCCAAGATATGCCAGCTGCCGGGCGTCGCGGTGATCCAGGGCCGGCTCGACCGCAACGCGTTCGCTCGGGCCGGGATCGAGACCGCGGCCGCCCTGGCCCTCGTCGAGCAGGAGGACGCCGCGAACGTGGACGCCGCATTGCTCGCGCAGGAAATCAACCCGGGTCTCCGCATCGTGATCCGAATGTTCAACCTCGGCCTCGGCGAGCGGATGGGGAAGCTGCTCAACAACAGCGTCGTGCTATCCGCGGCCGCGATTGCCGCACCCGCGTTCGTGGCCGCCGCTCTCGACGAGGAGACGACCGCTCCGATGGCCGTCGCCGATCGCACGCTGGTCGCGACGCCGCGGGCGAATGCCCGAGCCGATGATGTCGTGGCGGGCATCGCCATCACCGCTGGCCGCGACGACCCCGAGACGCTTCCACCACTCCCGGATGAGGCCCGCGCCGACCTCGTGCTGGCGCGGAGTAAGCCTCCGCCGCCGCCGCGGCCGCCGCGCCGGCAGCGCAACTTCCGCCTTCTTCCGATTCTCGCCGGGAAGAAGCTGCGGCTGGTCCTCGTGGTCCTCATCGGGCTGTTCGCGGTCGGGACTGCGGCGCTAGCTGTGGTCAAGGACACGAGCCTGGCCCAGGCGGCCTACATCGCCCTGCTCACCGAACTCGGCGGCGCCGACCCGGATCCCCGCGCCTCCGGGGTGGAAAGCATCATTCTGACCCTGCTGACCGTCGTGAGCATCGCGCTCATCCCCGCGATCACCGCGGCCGTGGTCGACTCGGTCGTGAAGGCGCGGCTCAGGTTGGAGGCCGGCGATATCACCGACAGCACGGAGGACCACGTCGTCGTGGTCGGACTGGGCGACGTCGGCACCAGGGTCATCCGAGCGCTGAACGCGGCGGGCGAGGACATCGTCGCCATCGAGAGGGATCCGCAGGCGCGCGGCGTCCAGGTGGCTCGCGATCTGCGGATCCCCGTGGTCATCGGCGACGCGAGCCGTAGCGAGATCCTGAAGGCCGCGTCGGTCGGCACGAGCCGCACGCTCGTCGTGGTCTCCACGGATGACGTCAACAACCTCGAAACCGCCCTGCTCGGCCGGGCCGCGAACCCAGACCTGCGGGTCGTGCTCCGGCTCTTCGACGACGAGTTCGCCGACCGGGTCCAGCGCGCCTTCTCGATCAATATCTCGCGCAGCGTGTCCTACTTGGCCGCCCCCGCGTTCGCCGCGGCGATGCTCGGGCGCGAGGTCGTCGGAATGATTCCGGTCCGGCGCCACGTCCTGCTCCTCGCCGAGCTTTCGATTGGCGCGGATTCGCCCCTCGAACACAAGAGCGTGGCGACCGTCAACCGTGTCCATGAGGCCCGGCTGCTCGCCGTGCGTACGGGCGACGGCGGCAAGGTGCTGTGGCGACCCTCCGATGGGCGACCGCTGCGGCGCACCGACACCATTGTCGTGATAGCCACCCGCGCGGGCCTCAGCCAGCTCCTCGTTGACACCGCGACCCCCGCGACGGTCGAGCAGACCCCGTTCCGGCTGCTCGAGCCGTGGGAGATCCCGCATCGCCGCCGCCCGACCTCCCCCGAAACCTCGCCGTCCGTACCCGAAGGTCCGGACCGCCATCCACCGTTTGGGCCGGCAGACGCGGGCTCGACACGACCGGCATGATGATGCCCGTGGGGATGAGCGATCAACGTGGTACGGGCGGCGCGGCGCACGCGCCTGAGCGCACGCCCGTGGCGACCTTCGACACGACGGGAATCATCCGGGTAGGCCGTGACGACGACAACGACATCGTCCTTCCCGACTTCTGGGTTTCCCGCCGGCACGCGGAGATCCGCAAGCTGGGAACAGAGCACCATCTGGTGGACCTGAACAGCAGCAACGGGCTGCACCACAACGGGCGACGCGTGCCTCGGGCGTCGCTTGCCGCCGGTGACCGGTTCACGATCGGTCGGCACGAGTTCCTCTTCGACGGCATGCACATCTTCCAGCACGACGACCAGGGACCAACGTCGATCATCGCCGACGACATCACGGTCGAAATCGACGGGAGCGTGCTTCTGGATGACGTGAGCTTTGCGCTGCGCCACGGCACGCTCCTGGGCATCGTCGGACCGAGTGGCTGCGGCAAGTCCACGCTGCTCAAGGCCATGACCGGGATCAGACCCGCGACCCGTGGGCGACTGCTGTATGACGGCAAGGACCTCTACGAGCACTACTCCGAGCTGCGCTACCGGATCGGCCTCGTGCCCCAGGACGACGTGCTGCACCGCCAGCTGACCGTACGTCGGGCGCTACGCTTCGCCGCGTCGCTGCGCTTCGCCAGCGATGTGCCTCGCCAGCAGCGCTCGGATCGGGTCGACGAGGTCCTCGACCTGCTGGGGCTCACGGCCCGCGCCAAGCAGCGCATTGACACGCTCTCGGGTGGCCAGCGAAAGCGCACGTCGGTCGCGCTCGAGCTGTTGACCGAGCCGTCGCTGCTCGCCCTCGATGAGCCGACGTCGGGGCTCGACCCGGCGCTGGACAAGGAGGTCATGCGCGAGCTGCGCCTGCTCGCCGACCGGGGGCGCACGGTCGTCGTGGTCACCCACAGTGTGCTCCATCTGGATCTCTGCGACTATGTGCTCGTCATGTGCCTCGGCGGACGGATGGGGTACTTCGGCCCACCCGACGAGCTGCTCGGGTTCTTCGGGGCGGAGGACTACGCCGACGTCTTCGACAAGGTGACCAACGACGCCGAACGATGGGCGCAGCGCTACCGCAACTCCGAGATATACCGCAGGTACGTCGGTGAGGTCGCGCTCGAGCTGGCCGAGAAGGACTTCGAGCCGGTCGACCCGTTCAGGCTGCCGACTCAGCGAACCGCCGTGGAGCCAGTCGCCGAGGCGACGCTGGCCCCCGCGTCGGAGAACGTCGAGACGGCACCCGTCGAGTCCGCCGATGGCGCCAAGCCTGCTGCGGCCGACCCCGCGGCGACCGAGACCGAGCTGGACCGGACCGAGCCGGTGGCGACCCCGACCGAGCCGGCGGCACTGAACGGAGCTACCGCACGCGGATCCAAGGTCTTCGCCGACGCCTCGACTGTCGCCCCAGCGGTGGCCGCATCGGGCGTGCAGGAACTTTCCATGACCCACAAGGCGCTTCATCCCGTGGCTCCGCTGCGCCAGTTCCTCACACTGTCTCTTCGGATGATCGCCGTGATTCTGTCTGACCGTGGATACACGACCTTCCTCGTCGGGCTGCCGCTGGCCCTGGCGTTGCTCAGCTACGCGGTCCCCGGCGAGATGGGCCTAGGTCCGGATCCCCGTGGCCTCGCGCTCGAGGCGCAACGCCTGCTTGTCGTCTTCGTCATCGGCGCCGCCTTCATGGGGGTCGCGGTCGCCATCCGCGAGATCGTCAACGAACAGTCGATCTATCGGCGCGAGCGCGCGATTGGGCTCTCGCCCACGGCGTACCTCGCCTCGAAAGTCTTTGTCTTCATCATTATCGACACGATTCAGGTCACCCTCTTCGTCTACCTCTCGATGCTCAGTCGCAAGCCGCCTCGTGAGGGTCTGGTGATCGCCAACCCGCTCGTCGACATCATCATCGCGTGCACGCTCGTGGCGATCGCCTCGACGGCGATCGGCCTTCTCGCGAGCGCGCTGGTCAAGACGACCGAGCAGACCACGCCGATCCTCGTGGTCAGCGTGATGACCCAGTTGGTGCTCTCCGGGGGGCTGTTCGCCATCGCCGGGCAGGGGGTCCTGGACATCATCTCGTGGATCGACCCGAGCCGGTGGGGGTTCGCGGCGGCGGCCGCCACGACGGACCTCATCGGATTTCCGTTCCCGGATCCGCTCTGGACGCACGTGCCCTTCAACTGGTGGCGCGCCGTCGTCATCCTGGTCCTGCAGATCGCCGTCCTCGCGGTGGCGACGCGCTTTGCCTTGCGTCGCTTCGAGCCCGGCCGGGGCTAGTCCTCGGCCGCCGAGGGCTGCGGCCAGGTGTCGCCCCAGGAGGTGTCGCGGGCGGCGCGGTAGACGTCCCCCTGGCGCTTGGAGATCAACTCGTGGGCAATCCCGTTGGCCGGGGTGCAGACCTGCAGCGTCACGAGGCCCTTACGCAGCTGGGGTCGGCGCACCACCCGGCCACGCGCGATCCCGGCCGCACCGCTCATGGCGGAGACACTCGTGGCGGAGACACTCGTGGCGGAGACCCTCGTCGCGGAGACATACGAGAACTTCTCGTCCTCGTAACCAAGGTCCGCGTCCTTCAGCCGCCGATGCAATGAAGATCTACTTACCCGGGCGGCGAAGTGGCACCAGTCGCGTCCGGACAGATCGCGACCGAGAATGATCGGGCACGTGCCCTGATGCGGACATGGAGCGATCACGGTCAGACCCGATTCGATCAGTGCGGTCCGAGCATCGATGACGCGTTCGTATCCCGCCGGTGTTCCGGGTTCAACGATGACGACCGTGCCGGCGGTCGCGGCCGCTCTGCGTACCAGATCGATCTGCACCGCGGCGGTAAGCTCGCCCAACACGTACGAGATCGTGACGAGATCGGCCCCGGTAAGCACCGCCGTCTCGATCTGGGCCGGCATCCAAGTGGCCGCCCGCAGGGCCGGGTGTGTCGAGCCGGCCGCGATTCGGCGCCCGACGTCGAGCGCCTCTCTGACCTGATCGATCACCGCGACGGTCGCGATGCCCGGAAATGCCGCGACGGCCGCCCACGCCGCCGCTCCGGTCCCGCCGCCGATGTCCACGTGTGTGCGCGGAGCGAGCGCGGGCGCCGCCAACGAGGTATGCGCCAGCACGGCCCGCACGGCGGCGTAGGTGGCCGGCATCCGATACGCCGCATACGCCGCCACGTCGGCGCGGGAGCTCAAGATAGGACAGTTGGCCTGCCGGCCGGACCGATATCGATCGATCAGAGAATCGACGGCCTCAGCAAGATCCTTGACCGGAACACCGCTGACGGCGTGCGTCAACGCCTCGCGCAGGTCCCTCGGCAGGTCCACCCACAGATTCTTACGGGTCCCGTTCTCACCCGGCCCGCTACGTGGCCACCGTCGGCCCGATCAGCCGGTGCCGCACCGCCCAGATCGCGGCCTCCGTGCGCGACGCCGAGCGCGTCTTGCGGAGGAGGTTGGAGACGTGAACGGTCACGGTCCTGATCGAAATACCCAGCGACCGGGCCACCTGTTTGTTCGACATTCCGGCCGCGAGGCAGGAGAGCACCTGCCGCTCGCGAGCGGTCAGCTCCGGTTCCACGGGAGCCTCCGCTCCGGCTGATCCGAGGTGGTTGGGTAGCGGTGAGCGCGTCAGGGCGTCGAGGCCGCGACCCGCGTTCACGGCGAGAAGTTCTCGCAGCCAGTACGGATTGCCGCCCGTACGCTCCCACAGGGCGCCCGTCACGTCCGGTGGGACCGGCGTTCCCGGGTAGACCTGGGTCAGAACGGCGCCCACGGCGGCGGCCGGAAGCGGGCCGAGATGCTGCCTGATCGCGCCGGCGATGCCGGTAAGGCGGGCCAGTGTTCGCGCGGCGAGCTGCGGAGAGACGGCGGCGTCGGGCGGCTGGCTGGTGACGATAAGCAGGACCGGCAGGTCGGGCGCGAGCGCCAACTCGCCAATCAGATTGAGGCTGGCCGGATCGAGAGCGTGCAGGTCCTCAACGACGAGCGTCGCCGGTCCGGCGTCGACGAGGGTGCGGACCGCTCGAACGGCCATGCGCAGCAGCGCGCTCGGCGCGAAGCGCTCGGCCTTTCCGTCCGGATGCTGCGCGAGCCAGGCCAGCGCCTCCGCCGGGATCGGGAGGCGGCCCGTATTGCGCCCGCTCAGGACCGCGGCCAACCAGTCGTACGGGGCAGGAGCGTGCACCCGCGCCGTGCCCGCCAGGACAGTCCTCGGACGGGGCGCGAACGCGTCGAGCGCCGCCGAGACCAGCATGGTCTTGCCGATGCCGGCGTCGCCCGTGATCACTACGGTCTGTGCGGCCTTGGTCGCGCCCGATGTGACTTGCGACCAGGCCCGGACCAGCTCAGGGAGCTCGTCGGACCGGCCGACCATCGACAGCGGAAGCATGGCCAACACGATACGTAGTACTGCGTAGAGACAAGAACCCGTGTTTCTTGGCAAGCTGCACCCTATGAGCCTCGTTTTCCGCGCCGCGACGGTCAGCGACGTCGGCCTAGTTCGGACAAACAATGAGGATTCGGCCTATGTGAGCCGGAGGCTTATCGCCCTCGCCGACGGCATCGGCGGCATGCCCGCCGGCGAGCTGGCCAGCGACATCGTGATCCGCGCCATGGCCACATTGGACCGCTCCGCACCGAAGGGCCGAGACCCATTGGCTGCACTGCGAGGCGCCGTCGATGCCGCCAACCAACAGATCCGCGACGCGAGCGATCTCGACGAGGCGAATGATGGTATGGGCACGACCGTGACGGCAATGCTCATTGCCGGCGATCAGGTCGCGCTGCTTCACGTCGGGGACTCGCGCGCGTACCTGCTGCAGGACGCCACGCTCTCCCAGCTGACCAAGGACGACACGTTCGTGCAGTCGCTCGTGGACCAGGGCCTCCTGACCGCGGCCGAGGCTCGTTCGCACCCGCGTCGGTCGATCGTGACCCAGGCGGTCCAGGGCCTGGAGTACGAGCCCACGCTCAAGATCGTGCCGATTCGCGCCGGCGATCGATTGCTGCTCTGCAGCGATGGCCTGTCCGACTTCGTCGCCGATGAGGCCATCGGGCAGACCCTACGGTCGGAGCCTGACCCGAAGGCGTGCGCCAGGCGACTCGTGAAGCTGGCCCTCGACGTCGGTGCGCCGGACAACGTCACCGTCGTCGTTGCGGACGCCGCCGCCGCCTAGGTCGAGGCCCACGGCACCGCCAGGTCGAGGCCCACGGCGCCGCCAGGTAGAAGCCGCAGGCTAAGTCGAGGCCCGGGCGGGCAGCCGGACGCTCGTGCCGGGAGTCATCTCCTGTCGGCGGCCGTCGCCGAGCAGCCACACCGATCGCTTGCCCTCGACCGTGAAATCCTCGGGCCCGCCGACGAGGGCGGTCTCCTCGTCGATGCCGACGAGACTCACACCGGCCGGCGCCCGCAGGAACGGTCGGGTGAACAGGTCCGGGATCCAGCCGAGCATCTTGTCGAAGTGCGGCAGGACCCGTACGTGGGGCAGCAAGCCCAGGCCCTGCCGGCCACCGCCGGCCGGATGCCGTAGATCCGGAACCCAGTCGGCCATCGCCATCGCCCCTGCGCTGCATCCGGCTAGCGCCGCGCCCTGCTCCCAAGCCTCGACGATCGCCTCCCACAGCGCCGTGTCGCGCAGCGTGTCGGCAAGCAGGCCTGGGCTTCCACCCGACAGGTAGATAAGGCCAGCGCCCGCCACCTGGGCAACGACCTGTGGGTCCTCGGCCTGATCGCGGTCGGCCACCACCAGCGGAACGGCCGCAACGCCGAGCCGCTCGGCCTGGCCCTTTCCCAGCGCTACCCAGTACGCGAGGCGATCTGCTCCCTCGGCCGCCGCCGCGGTCGGGATCTGCACGTATCGGGGCGGGCGGCCGGCGATTAGCCCCCGCTCGATCTCCAGCATGGCCGGCGTGTACTCGCCGGAACCGACGAGCGCGAGCGGACCCGGCACGGACTCTCCCCATCGGACGATGACAAACCTGCCACGACGGTACGCCGTCGGCCCGCGGCTCGCGGATGACGGCGGCCCACGACGCTACCCCCAGGGATGAATCAGGTCAGCACCCCTGGTGGCCCCGTCCTCACCCGCCGAATCCGAGCGGTTTCGCTGCACCGGGATCAGGGGATGTGACGCGAGTTGGTAGTCGTCGATGCGGACGGTGGGCCGAGCGGTGACGGTGACCTCTCCGCCGCAGTTCCAGCACTCCAGGGCCGTGTCCGGGCTCCGACCCTGCACGTCGCAGAGGGCGCAGTGCCACGCGACAAAGACCACGAATGGGTCTGCCGAAGGTTCCGACACTTGACTCATGTCGATCTCTCCCCTGGTGGCGCGCTGTCGACCGTGCGGGGTAACGATGCCCGGAGTGGTGCTACCAGCGCACCCCTCGCCCGTGTGTCACTGACCACAGCCCACGCCACTCCTGTCACGGTGGCCCCACCACACCCCCCTCTTCTCGCCGATCATGACCTGGAGGTCATGATCAGCGGGTGTTCGCGACGCTCATCTCATGATCGACACGATCTTGGGGGCCGAACGCGGCCGCACTCCTCCTGCGCGGGGCCCGACGGGGAGTGTCCTCCGATGTGGATGGTGGCGGTGGGCGGATCGGCGGCGGCTGGGCGGGGTCGCGGGCGGCCGGGCGGGGTTGCCCGCGCGGGCGGCCGGGCGGGGTCGCGGGCGGCCGGGCGGCCGGTCGGGGTTGCCCGCGCGCGGGCGGCGGGGCGATGCTGGTCGGGACCCTTTGGAGGAGATCGACATGTCCTTCTACAGCCCGCACGGTGACGTAGACATCTCAGATGCACCGCTGCACACCGCAGTGCTCGGCGGCGCCGCCGCTCGGGGCGAGCACCCCGCACTCGTTGACGGCACGACCGGAAAGGCCATCAGCTACGCCCATCTCGACCAAATGGTCAACCGGCTCGCGGGCGGATTTGCCGCGATCGGTCTACGGCCGGGCGAGGTGCTCGGCCTTTTCAGTCCGAACACGGTCCTCTATCCGGTCGTGTTCCATGCCGGCGTCCGCGCCGGGGCAACGGTAACCACGGTCAACTCCCTGTCCACTGCGAAGGACGTGGCCAACCAGCTCGGCGACAGCCGGGCGCGATATCTGGTCACCATCTCCGCGTTTCTCGACCGGACCACCGAGGCGGCGGCGGTCGAGGAGGTGTTCGTCTGCGACACGGCCGAGGGGTATCGATCGGTCCACGATCTGATGGCGCTCGGGGCCGACGCTCCCCCGGTCGACATCGACCCGGCGCAGCACCTCGCCGTGCTGCCGTATTCGAGCGGCACCACCGGCACGCCCAAGGGGGTCATGCTCACCCACCGCAACCTCGTCGCCAACGTCGCGCAGGCCAGCAATACGCTGGCGTTGCGCCCGGATGACCGGGTCATTGCCGTGCTGCCGTTCTTCCACATCTACGGGCTCACCGTATTGATGAACATCGCACTCGCCTCGGGTGCCACCCTCGTGACCCTTCCCAAGTTCGATCTCGCCGACTTCCTCCGTACGCTTCAGGACCAGAAGATCACGGTGGCCTTCGTCGCGCCTCCCATCGTGGTCGCCCTCGCCAAGCATCCGATGGTCGACGACTACGACCTGTCCTCGCTGCGATTCATGCTCAGCGGCGCGGCGCCGCTGGACGCTGATCTCGCCACCGCGTGCGCGCAGCGGTTGGGATGCGCGGTCGTCCAGGGATACGGCATGACGGAACTTTCCCCGGTGTCGCACGCCGCCAGCCCGGAGGACGCCAGCGCACCGCCCGGATCCGTCGGCAAGGCCATCGCCAACACGGAGTGCCGACTGGTCGACGTGGCCACCGGAAGCGACCTCGGCATCGGTGAGACCGGTGAGCTGTGGATCCGTGGGCCGCAGGTGATGCGAGGCTATTTCGGCCACCCGGAGGCGACTGACGCCACGGTCGACGCCGACGGCTGGCTGCACACCGGAGATCTGGCCACAGTGGACGAAGGCGGCAACTGGTACATCGTCGACCGGGTCAAGGAGCTCATCAAGTACAAGGGATATCAGGTCCCGCCGGCGGAGCTGGAGGCCGTCCTGCTCACCCATCCCGCCGTCGCCGACGCGGCCGTCATCGGCGCCCACCGGCCGGACGGCGAGGAGTACCCGCACGCGTTCGTCGTGACGTCTCCGGGAGCGACGGTCACCGACTCCGAGATACGCGATTACGTGGCGGAGCGCGTGGCGCCGTACAAGAAGGTTCGTGGCGTCCAGTTCATCGACGCGATCCCGAAGAGCGCGTCGGGCAAGATCCTTCGCAAGGATCTGCGCGCCCGAATCGTCACCCAATCCCAAGCATCGGGCTCTCCGTAACAGCGACCGCAATCACGCTGAGTTCCACCGCGCGCCCGTTTCGACACGCCGGCGGAGCGACGCGAGTGACTGCTGGAACGCGCCGTCGATCATGGCGGTCACGTCAACCGCGGTGGCGTCATCGAGCGCCTCGAACTCGGTCCGGAGGGTAACCTTCGAGCCGCCGTTCCCGGCGGCGCTGACCGCGAACGTGCCACGCGAATTCCGTACCGGTAATGGAACCTTCAAGTGGCGCCATTCGAACGTGCGATTCTCCGCCGAGTAACCGCTGATCTCCTCGTGTACCTGTGATCCATCGGCCATATCGCAGACGCGGGTCGCCCCGTCAAGGCGAGCGGAGACGGTCCCGGGCAACCAGTCCGCCGTGGCGGTCAGGTCACCCAGGACCGCCCACACCACGTCCGGCGATGCGTTGATGTCGACGGTGTTGATGATTTCAGGCATGGTCGGTGCTCCTTAGGCAATCGCTCGGCGCAGGTCTTCGGCGTCGTAGATGAGTTCGCCGCGCACGATCTTCCCGTCGCGTACCTCGAGCACCTCGGCGGCGGTCAACACGCCGGGTAGCGGGTCCATTTCCCAGTCCACGATCGAGCACACAAGATCGCCGGCTGCGAATTGATGGCGCACAGTGAAACTGCGAACCGCCGCCCCGGCCTGGGCGGCCATGGCCCGGAATCCCTCGGCGTCGTCGAAACTCGCGACCGGGCCGGTGAACGTGAAGTCCTCCGCCAGTGGTACGCCGGCCATGTCGCCGGCGCGGTCCTTCCAGGCGGTGTAATAGGAGCTGACGACGTTGCGGGCATCCATAGGGAAGTCCTCTCGTGCGTGGGGTTGATCGCTCACCCGGTATGACAACCAGCGGACCGCGAACTCATCGGTCTCATCGCGATCGGCGCTAATCTGGCCTGTGTGAGTGCCACCGCACGCGCGGACGTGGGCGACGCAACCCTTGTGGTGGCGGCCAGATCCGGCGATCGCAGCGCGTTCGACACGCTGGTGGCCGACCATCGCGGGCCGTTGCACCTGCATTGCTACCGGATGCTCGGCTCTTATCACGACGCCGAGGAGGCCACCCAGGAGACGCTGCTGCGAGCGTGGCGCGGCCTGGCCACCTTCGAGGGTCGGGCGCCGATCCGGCACTGGCTCTACCGGATCGCCACCACGACCTGCCTCAACCTTCTCGCCGCGCGAACGCGCCGGCCGGCCCGGTTCGCCGAGGTAACGCACCTGACTCCTTATCCCGATGAGCTACTCGACCTGATACCCGCGACCGACGCCGACCCGGCCGTCATCGCCGAGCGCCGCGAGTCGGTGGCGCTGGCCTTTGTCGCCGCGCTTCAGTGCCTGCCCGCGACCCAACGCGCGGTGCTCATCCTGCGCGACGTGCTCACGTGGCCGGCCACGGAGGTGGCCGATCTGCTCGACACAACCGTCCCAGCGGTCAACAGCGCGCTGCAGCGTGCACGAGCGACGGTTCGTGCTGCCGCCCCGTACGAGGATTCGACCGTTTCGCTTCAGGATCGCGACCGCGAAGTCGCCCGTCGCTTCATCTCGGCGTGGCACCGCTGCGACATCCCCGCACTGGCCGCCCTCTTGCGCGAGGACGCCATCATGCGCATGCCGCCGGAACGGGCCGAGATCACTGGCCGCGCGGCGATCGCGGACTTTTTCGCCACCGTGCCGGCCGATGGGCACCTGGATCGCTTCCACCTGGTCCTGACCGCGGCCAATGGCGGACCGGCGGTCGCCGCCTATCTGCCGGATGATGCTGGTTCGCCCATGCCGTACGGCCTGATGACGCTCACGATCATCGACGGCGCCGTCGCCACCATCACCGGCTTCCCCGACCCGACCCTCTTCGAAATCTTCGGCCTCCCCGCCTCCAAGCGCCGATCATGACCTGGAGGATGCTCCTATGGATGTCAACCCTTGAGGGCGGCGAAGTCGGCTAGGAGTGCGGTGTGTACTTCGCGTACGGCGTAGCGCTTGAGGCAGCGGATGATCTCTTTCTTGCTGAGGCCGTCCTTGGTGCGGCGGTCCAT
>JAXIPB010000010.1:0-4027 GCA_045403155.1 Micromonosporaceae bacterium | reverse complement strand
GCAAGTGTCGGACACTTACGGGTGGGCCGTGGGATACATTGCGCCTGCGAAACCCGTGCGGCGATTCGGCGCGTTCAGCCCAGATCCCGCGCGATCGGCCGCAATCCAGGCTGAATCGGCATCCCCAGCTTGCCCATTATTGCGGCGGCTGCCTGGTAGGCGTCGCACGGCAGGTCGTAGGCCTGGCGTTTCCGCTTGTGGTGCGTGTGGCGGCCTTCAGGCCTAGGACCAACTCAGCCGGAACGGGTGCGAGCTCTGTGTAGCGGCTGGCGTGCAGAGGCTGCCAGATTCCGGCGTGCAGGCTGCGCAACTTGCCGAGATGGCGGCTCGGCGCGGCGATCTTGGCGTTGCCAATCTCATCGGACTTGCGTCGATGACTACGGTGACCCCTCTTGACCGCCGGATCGGGCACGTATCGGGCACGGGTCGCCGCGGCCAGTGTTGTGATCGTCCACAACGGTGGCGATGGCCAGCGGCGGGTCGTTAGTCCCTACGCGACGGAGCCCGCCGCGATGGCTCGACGCGCGGCAGTTCAATCCCGAGGGCTCGCTCCCAGTCGCGGCACCGGGCCTGTGTAACGTTCGCCCGGAGGTAGTCGTCGCAGCGGGTACCAGAGATCTCCTCCGGGATTTCGGCGACGAGCGTGGCCCGAACCAGGGCCTGGCCGGACCTGACGGCGGCTGCGAGACATCGATGACCGCCCAACGCGAAGAAGTGCGGCATAGCGCACCCGACCGCGATCGGCTGCAAGTGGTCCGCGTCGTCGAGCAACGAGACGTCGGCCGTGGGGAGGATCTGCCGAGGGTCGAGGTAACACACCGGGTCCGCGGCGGGCACCAGTGGCCATTGGACGCATTCGACGATCCGGTCGAAGATCTCCTGAGGCGTGGCACGGGTGCTGTCGCAGATCACGTCGTAGTTACGCAAGCGGGTCTTGTCGACACCGTACCTGGTTAGGAAGCGGACCCGCTCGCTCTCACTGCGAGCGGCCAGCTGGGCACGAGCCTCTTCAACGTCGGCGTATCCCTCCACTTCGGTCGGCCGGCCGAGGACCCGGAGAGCGGCGACAGTGGGCTCCGTGACCAGATGGACCTTCAACGCGTCGGCGAACAGGTACCAGGCCAGCCGGCTGTCCACGACGAGCTGCTCGCCGGAGGCCGCGATATCGCTCTGGAGCTGATCGACATAGTGGTCGATCTTGTCGTCGAGCTCGGCGTGTAGGTTGAGCTGCAGGGCAGTCACACCCCGCTGCGACGCCAGCTCACGGTACAGGTCGCCGATGCTGATGCGCCGGACTCCGAGCCGCTCCGCTAGCAGCACGGACACCGTGGTCTTGCCGCTGCCCAGGCCACCATTGATCACAACAGATCTGCCGGATGCCATGCTCAAGGCTAGCCTGCGATGCCGAAGGTACGCGGGTGTCCCGCGCTTCGACGGGCTACTTGGCGTTGAAATGATCGAGCTGAATCCGTGACCTGCCGAAACGGCCGGATCGGCTGTGTAGCAAGGTAAGCGGCTCTTGACACTTCGGGACGTCTCGCGCTTGCTCTGTGGCCGTGTGCCCAGGAAGTGCCCAAGCTGGCCGCCACGTGGTGAGGTGGGCTGGTCTTCCCGTCGTGCAGGTCCGTCTGGTGGCCTCCGGTGCGCGACGGGGTGGCACACGCTGCCGGAGGCGATGCGTTGGTCTTCATCGGAGCCACGGGCGCCGTTCTTCGCCGGAGTACCTTTCAGCGGACCACCCGGTGGACCGAGAGCGTGGCTGCGGTCGGGCTTCCGGGCTTCCACTTTCATGATCTACGACATACCGGGAACAATCTCGCAGCGGGTACCGGAGCCAGCCTCCGTGACCTTATGCACCGCATGGGCCATCAGTCGACTCGTGCGGCGCTGATCTACCAGCACATCAGCGAGCAACGCGATCGAGATATCGCGGCGGGTCTGGACGAGCAGATCGCCAAGAAGCGTGATCGGCACGCAACGGGCACGGCGAGACTGAGCATCGACGTGCGTAAGAGTCGGTCTCGGTCGAGAAGCTGGCTGACCTGGGCTTCGTATTGGAGCGGGTGAGGGGAATCGAACCCCCACTGTCAGCTTGGGAACTCGCTAGGGATCACGCTTCCAAGCTCGGTGACCTGGTGCAACGCCTGGTGGCTGGCGCCACGCCTTGTCCAGGGCACACCGCGATTCCCGGCGAGTGACCGTGGCTCCGGGCACGCGAGGGGCACGCCTGGGCCGTCCTGGCACCGGACGGGTTTCCAGTACGCGGTGGTGAGCAGATCGACCTAGCGCGTGCCAGCCGAGGCCCGAAAATCACCGAATCGTAAACATACTGCTTTCTGAGGGCACCCTTGGCAAGATCAACGCTGGCGGTCCACACGCTGACACATCCAGTGAGTTCAACGGGTCGGGCCTGGACCGCCAACAATCCGACCTGCGAGTCTGTCGCCTGGACGGCGCCCTGATCGCCGAATTGGCCGCGTATTTGCCAACGTCGCGATAACCAAACAGCACGCTCTGACTCGTTCCGGCGGCTCCAGCATTGTCAAGGTCGACCTCGGAGCGCCGCACCGCCTATTGCTCTACGGCATGCGGGCCTGGTTCGTGTTGACGGACCCATGACGCTGGGATTTGGAGTGTCTGATCCTACGCACGCTCTCCCAACCGAAACCGACGCCGATGACAAGTTCGATGATGCCGGCTTGCCACCTGGCGCCCCCGGTGCCGGTAGCCAACGCCGCTACCCTGACCATCACAATCATCAGGTAGGCGGCGGCAACAAACCAGGTGAACAGTCTCGTCGCCACCCAGCTGTCAGAGCGGAGACCGACCCCCGCCGTTAGCGCCGTGGCGACCAGGAATGCCCCAGCCACCCGGACAAGGCCGGTGACCTCAATGGGAGCGCTGATTTGGGTTGCCGTGAGAACGCGTTCCGGAGCTATGAGGAAAGCGAGACCAAGCACCCCTTGCACGATCGTGATCCACAGAAGGAAGCGGTGGAACCGGGACAATCGATCGGACATGCCAGCCTCCCTTGCCCGTCCATTACGGTGCACTCATAGTAAACTCGATTCACCATGAGTGCAAGGAAAACTGCGGCCGCCCGCACCTACCGGTCAGAGGTCCGCGACGCCATGGCGCGGGAGACCAAGCGCCGCATCCGGACCGCAGGCTTGCAGATATTCACCGAGCTTGGGTACGCGGCCACGACCATCGATGCCATCGCGGACAGGGCTGGCGTTTCTCGTCGTACGGTGTTCAACGCATTCGAGTCAAAAGCCGGGCTCGTGATGGAGATCTTCCTGGCCGAGGTGCGCGGGGATGACGCGCCGGAGCCGACGCGGCTGCGCCAATGGATCAACAGAGCGCAGCAGATCGACGATCCACGGGCGATGATCGCCTTCGTGGCCGAGGCTGCCTCCGAGATCGCCACCCGCACCGGTGAGGTGTGGACGGTGGCCCAAGAGGCGGCGCGGGCTGATCCCGAGGTTGCCGCGCTGCTCCACGCCAACGAAGAGGAGCGGTACCGGTCTTCCACCCTTGTCGACCTCCTCGCTGAAAGAGGGGAGCTTCGGACCGACCTTCCCGATGTGTTGTTGCGGCGCGGGATGTGGCTGCTCTCCGGACCAACTACGGCATTCACCGCAATCAACGCCGGGCTGACACCCGACCTGTACAGAATTTGGCTTACGGAATGCCTGACTGGGCTGCTTCTACCACCGCGGGCCACCGACGCCGGTCACGCGACGAACCGTGAGCCCGTGAAGCGCGAATAGGCCTCGATGCTGGTTGTGGAGCTGGTGCTCTTGGCAAGGTAACTGATCCGCTTAACGACCCCTATCCGGAGAGACTGCTGCGAGGATGACGCGCTCACGGCGCTGGGAGGCGATTGAACCCGCTTGACTGGGCCATGATGCTGACGAGGACGCCCGGCCCAGCGTGCGTCGTGAAGTCGAGGTACTCGCTCGGCGATCAACTGCATGTGAATGCCGCATGGACTCCGCGTCTGGGTGGACCTGGATGGTGGTCC
>JAXIPB010000038.1:0-19568 GCA_045403155.1 Micromonosporaceae bacterium | reverse complement strand
CCCCCCCCCCCCCCCCCGGCCCCCCACTCCCCCGTCTATCTGGCCGGGGGGCTATGCCTCGACGGGTTCGGGCGACACAGACCTCATGATCGACGGGTTGAGGCGAACGCTGACCTCATGATCGACAGGCTAAATCGGGCGCTGGTGCGCGAAGAAGTCGCGCACGAGGGCCGCACACTCCGCTTCGAGTACGCCGGAGTAGACGTCGGGTCGGTGGCTGAGCCGCCCATCCCGTACGACGTCCCAGAGTGACCCGACGGCTCCCGTCTTCGGCTCCCAGGCACCGAATACCAGCGTCGAAATCCGGGCCAGCACCAGCGCGCCGGCGCACATCGTGCACGGCTCGATTGTCACCACGAGTGTGCATCCCTCGAGCCGCCAATTGCCCAGCCGGTTCGCCGCCCGTCGCAGCGCCACGATCTCGGCGTGGGCGGTGGGATCCCCGGTCTTCTCCCGTTCGTTGCGCCCGACTGCCAACTCCTCGCCATCCGGCCCATAGACCGCAGAGCCCACCGGAACATCGCCGACCGGATCATCGGCGGCCGCGATCGCGATCGCCCGGCGCATCCACGTCTCGTGGCGGACCCGTCGCGGTTCCGCGAAACTCCGCGGGTCCGTACCGTTCATGCCTCGCGCAGCACTTCGACCTCGTCGCCGCACCCAATGGCCTGGCACACCTCGGCCGTGATGTCGCTCGGCAGCATGCCGTCGTGGGCACACAGCTCGAGCAGCCGGCTCGCAGGCACGCCGAGGTCGGCCAGCAGATCCGCGTCGCCAGCCGGGTCGGCGTCGGGCGCGGGGACCGTCTCGATGGGCTCAGCCGTATCGGCATCGGCGTCGGCTTCGGGTGGCTCGGCGACCGCGAGGTCGACGACATCGAGCTCGATGGCCGGTTGGCCGACGTCGCCAAGCAGGAGGGCACCAATGCGGGACTCCTCAGCGAACGCGACATCGGAACCGAAGATTCGAAGATCCTCGCCCTGGTCCAGCCGGAGGATCACGAGGTAGGCGTCGTCGGACTCAACGAACAGGAGCGACACATCCGCAGCCGGCTCGACGTCCCGCAGCCGGTCCGCCACGTCCTCGACGTCCGCGGCGTCGGCGAGCGAGACTTCGGCCGCAGACCAACCGTCTGCGGTCCTCACCACGGCGGCAGCAAAATGGGACACGGTCTCCTCGCCGATGACTCTCTCACATACTCGACCAAGACAACGAACGATCATCCCGTCCGATCTCAGCCTGTCAAACGTCTCCGTACCGCGACAAGTTCGGTGATCCGTTCGATACGCGCTCTGCGTGCGCGCATCCGCTCGCGGATGGCCCGTGCCTCGGCCAATTCGGCGAGCAGCCGCAGGCGCCGCCGATGTCGTTCCGGATCCACCTGCCGCAGCGTGAGGTCCATGGGGCGAGATTGCCGCCTTCACCCTGCGCAGTCAATAGCGATCACCGGAAGGAAGGCCGTATGTACGTACTGATACAGACCGTCACCACAGCGGCCACCCCGCGGTCAGCCACCGCTGCACGACGAGGCCGACCGCCACTGCGACGCCCATTCCGGTTGTCACGGCCACGCCCGCCGCCACCCCACGGTCCCCAAACCGCATCAGGACCCATGCGCATAGCCACGCGGCCGCCGCTGCGGCAAGCGTCATCCAAATATAAGCACGAGCCGATGTGGCGAGCAGCCCGAACAGCAACAGCCACGCCGCCGTCAGGCCGGCTCCGGCGAGCACAGCACCCACCCGTACCGGGTGCGGCTCGCGGAAAGTAGGCCTCGGCGGACCCGACGGAAATAGACCCGAAGGCGCCCGCAACTCCACGGCAACAACCCTAGTCGCGGAGGCCCCACGTCGGCTTGGACTCGCCGATCCATCTCGCGACACGCCGGTTGGGGGCGCCGCCCCCCTCGGCCCTAGTGTGGTCGGCGTGAACGTGGCGATGATCGGCATGGGCCTCATCGGCGGCTCGCTGCTGCGAGCACTCGCCGCCGCCGGTCATTGGGTGATCGGGTACGACCTTGACCCGGCGACCCGCGCGATGGCTCGAACCGCCGCGGCTCAGGCTCCGAGGCAGTCCCGGTGGCAAGTGGCGCCCTCGATAGCGGACGCGGTGGCCTCCGCCGACCTGGTCGTGCTCGCCACTCCCCTCACGTCGGTCGCCACGGTCCTGCACGAGGTGGCCGGCGCGGGCTTCGCCGGACTGGCGACCGATGTGGTGTCAGTGAAGGAGCCGGTCCGCGGCCTCGTTGCGAGGCGCCTGGGCGGCAACGGGTCCAGCCGCTTCGGGTACGTGGGCGGGCATCCGATGGCGGGCCGCGAGACAGCGGGCTTCGCCGCCACGGATCCGGCGCTGTTCCGCGGCTGTGCCTGGGTGCTCTGCCTGGACGAGGAGACCGACTTCGATGACTGGTTGACCGTGGCACGACTGGTGACGAGCCTCGGCGCCCGAGTCGTTCCCACCACCGCGGAGGATCACGACCGGGTGGTGGCCGCCGTATCTCACGTGCCGCATCTGCTCGCCGTCGCCCTGGCCATGGCGATCTCCGACCCGCTGGCCTCGACGCTGGCCGCCGGCTCCTTTCGCGACGGCACCCGTGTCGCGGCGAGCGCGCCGGAGCTCATCGCGTCGATGTGCGGCGGGAACGCCGGCCCAGTGCTGGACGCCCTCGACCCGGTGCTCGAACGGCTAGACGACGTGCGGGAAGCGCTCGACTCGGACGATCCGATCGGATCGGTACGACGATGGTCCGCGCCCGCCAATGCGGCGCGGACCGCTTGGCCGCGGGGCTGGGGGGAGCCAAGGCAGATCCCCGCCACACCGGCCGACTTGCTGGCGCTGGGCAGGAAGGGCGGCGCGGTTCTCGCCATCGCCGCGGACGGCCGCACGGTCACGGCGACCCACCCGGTCTGAGTGTCCGGCGGTCGGTCACGATCGCGGTCACGAGATGGTGCGGCGTGATGTCGAAGGCGGGATTGACCGCTGCCGCACCCTGTGGGGCGACGAGGGTATCGCCGAAGCCCAGTACCTCGGCGGCACTCCTGTCCTCGATCATCACGTCTGCACCGCGTGCCGTGCCTTCGTCCACAGTCGACTCGGGCGCGACCACGAGAAAGGGAATGCCGGCTGCTCGTGCGCCTAGGGCGTGGGCGTAGCTACCCACCTTGTTGACAACGTCACCGTTGGCGCAGATTCTGTCCGCCCCCAGGATCACCACATCGACCTCGCCGCGGGCCATGAGAAACGGCCCGGCCGCGTCGACGGCGACCCGGTAGGGGATGCCCAGACGCCCGAGTTCCCAGGCGGTCAGGCGCGCACCCTGCAGCAAGGGGCGGGTTTCGCTGGCGATCACCGTGGCCAGCGCCGTTCGGCGGTGCAGTTCCGCGACGACTCCGAGCGCGGTTCCCCCGGTGACGCTGGCGAGTCCGCCGGTGTTGCAATGCGTCAGCACGCGCGGCGCGGGGCCGCAGAGTTCGGTCACCAGATCCGCGCCGCGGGTGGCCATGGCCTCGCTCGCCGCAATTTCTTCATCCCGCAGGACCAGCGCCGCGGCGAGAACCGCGTCCGGACCGTCGGGCAAGGCCGCTGCGGCCAAGCGGACGCCGCGGGCGAGGTTGACCGCCGTCGGGCGAGCGGTCTCGAGGCGGCGTACCGCTGTGGCTAGCGCGCAGGGCTCGCCCTCGTGGGCCTGCGCGGCGAGGGCGACGCCAAGCGCTCCGGCCACGCCGAGCGCGGGCGCACCCCGTACGGCTAGGCGAACGATCGCGTCGACGACCTCATCCACAGTGGATAGCCGAAGCCACAGCTCTTCGGCGGGGAGTGCCGTTTGGTCGATGATCTCGATGGCACCGTCGACCCAGTCGATCGTCCGCACGACCTCCGAGCCTAGTCGCCGGCCCGTCGATCATGAGCTCAGCGTCGCAAAATCGCGCCGATCATGACCTCCAAATCATGATCGGCGGTCTATGGGGGCGGCGTCGGGGAGGAACCGGGAGACGGCCGACTTGAGTACGTCGCGGCTCTCCTTCGTCATACTCTCCCCGGTCCACGTCTCCTGTAGGGAGAGTTTGCGTCCATCGTGGAGCCTCAGCTCGACTCGGATCGGCACATCCTTGACGATCTCCGCCGAGGCGATCTCTTCGTACGGGACGAACGTGTTCTGCTTCGCGAGCTCCGTCACGGGGGCGGATTGGACCACCGAGAGCAGTCGTTTCTTGCCGGCGTCAGTGCTCTTCGGACAGGGCACCAGGATGAACCCGGTGTCGAGAATCACCAGGTCGTGCGGAACGTCGTTCACCTTGACGTTCGCCATCGCGTCGACGATCTCGGCGCCGTGCGCGGTGGCGACCCGGTCGACCTGGATCGCCGTGGCCAGGTCGATGCCAAGCTCGGCCAGGCGCGCGCGGGCCACGTCCACCGTCTCGGGCGACGTCGCCTGGGTAGCGACCTCGGTCAGGTCGAGAGCGGAGCCGTCGGCGCGCACGAACTCCGGGCGACCGCTCCAGGAGTGTCGCCACTTCGCCACCCCGGAGCGGACCGCGGCGACCCGGAAGAGGAGCTCCATCTGCCCGGCGAACTGCTCACGGGCCTCCTTCCTGGTGGCGCTCGGGAAGAACTGCTCGGCGAGCTCACCAAGCCGTCCGGACTCTACGATGCCCAGGACGGTTCCCAGGTCCGCCTGCGGGGAGCCGACGAGCCGGGCCGCCGACCGATAGACCGTGTCGACCTCGCGCTGCTCCTCCGTGACGACGGAGATCGCCGAGAACTCATCCCAGGACACGACCTTTCGGCCACCGTAGTTGACAGCCCTCTCCGCGAGGGATGCGCAGAGCTGGTCGAACATCGGGAGCAGATGGCTGGCCGGGCGGGTGTCGATGCTGACCGACACATCTGGCATCGCGTCCATGGCCGCGATCCGCGCCGCGACGGGAGGGTGCGAGTCCCATCTCGACTGTTCGTCGGGCGGCGGCTCCGCCCGTAATCGCTCGAGCTCGTCGGCTCGGGCGGCGAGCATGTCGGCGAATCCACCGAAAAACTCCCGCGGCGCGTAGCCCGCCTCCCATCCCGGGCTGATGTACCGCTCGAAATAGAAGCCCCAGGTGGCGTCGACGACCGGAAGCTCTCGGAGTGCGCTCTGGGCGGTCGCGCGGCCGGCGGCGCGCACCGAGGCCTCGTCCGCCTCGAGTTCCTGGCGGCGGCTGACGGCCGCCTCGACCAGGAAGTAGACCTTGGCGTACATCTTGAAGATCCAGCCGGAGAGCCGCCCCTCGAGCTGTGCGACCGTGGCCTGAATCGCCATCCGCCCGCGGTATGCGATCGCGCCCAGCCGCGTGTGTTGGCGAGAGAAGTGGCCCAGCTCGTGCGCGATCACCGACCGCATCTGCGCGACGGAGAGCGCCTGCAGCAACGGCACGCCGAGGTAGAGCCGGCGTCGGCCGCCCACCAATCCCATCAGCTTCGCGTCCTCGGTGACCGCCGCGTTGACGTCCGGGACGAGCAGAATCGCATCCGGGGGACGGGTCTTGGATGCCGCGGCGAGTTCACGCACGGCGTGCCAGAGCTGGGTCGCCTGGTCTGGTCCGACCGGCAGTCCGGAGGGTTCCTCGCCCTTGGCGCGAATCACCCTCCACAACGCGACGAGGACGCCGAAGGCGACGGCGATGGTGAGATAGCTGACCTTCGCGGCGCCGCTGCCGGCGTGCTCCTGCCATAGCCAGTACGACGCATATCCAAGTCCACCGATGATGCCGAAAGCCAGCACGTAGAATCCGAGCAGGAGGACCACCGAGACCGCGGCACGAATCGTGGTGACCATGTATCTACCCTCCCCGATGCCGTGATTTCGCGCGTTGCGGTGGGACCATATCGACGCACCGGGGCTGCGACAAGCCCTCAAGCGGCCCCATGCTGCATCGACATGGGCCTGTTCCGCCGGAAGAAGCAGGACGAAGCACCACCGGAATCGACCATCGCGATCGATCCGTGCCTGGGCGATCCGGACGCGCGGATGCTGCGGACGAGCCTGGAGCGTCGAGACTGGCCGACCGTTCGCGACTTCTTCGGCGGCGTGACGGACCCCGATGACCACGGCTTCTATGTCGGCATGTGTGCCGATGTGGCGCGGCCCGGCTGCAGTACCTGTGCCGGAAGTGGTACGGCAGCGAGGAGCAGATGTTCGCGTTCGCCCGTGAGTCGGCCGCGAGGGCGCCGGCCGGGAGCCCCCTCGGCGCCCTCATCCCGTACGCCCACCTGGAGAAGTGGATCGATGACGACCGACGGAGGTCCAACTTCGACTACCTCAAGCAGGCCGAAGTGCAGGCCGAGGTGAACGCGGCGGCCGACAGGTCGATCCGCCACCCCGACTACGTGCGGCGGCCCGGTTGGCCGGCGGCGCACAACACATTCGCCATGGCCTTCTGCCTTGGTGACGACGACCGCTCGGCCGTCGAGCAGTTTGACATCATCGGAGACCTCATGACGGAGTACCCGTGGGGCTATGGCAGCGGTCGCCCGGCCGCCTGGTTCCAGAAGGTGCGCCGCCTCTCGTACCAGGCCGTCGGGCGATGACGCCGACACCGGTGCCATAGGCTCGGCGCATGGCCGCTCGGGACCCGGTAGCCGACCTGCGTCGGATCGCGTTTCTGTTGGAGCGGGCGAACGAGGCGACCTACCGGGTCCGGGCGTTCCGCAGCGCGGCGAGTGCCCTCGCAGGCCTGAGCGGGGACGAGATTGCCACACGCGCGGCGGACGGGACGCTCACCAAGCTCAGCGGCGTGGGTGATGTGACGGCGCGCTGCGTGGTCGAGTCGCTGCGTGGCGAGGAACCTGTCTACCTGAGGCGCCTCGACGCAACCGAGGGATCCGACGTCGGGGAGGCGGCAGCGGCGCTCCGGCAGGCGCTGCGGGGTGATTGCCACTCGCACTCGGACTGGTCCGAGGCGGCTCGCCAATCGAGGAGATGGTCACCGGAGCGATCGGCCTCGGCCACTCCTACCTGGTGCTCACCGACCACTCACCCAGGCTGACCGTGGCTCGAGGGCTGTCCGCGGAACGGCTGCGCGAGCAGATCGACGTAGTCGCCGCGTTGAATGAGACCCTCACCGCGACTGATGCCGACTTTCGGCTGCTGACCGGCATCGAAGTGGACATCCTCGCGGACGGTTCCTTGGATCAGGACGAGGCGCTACTCGCCCAGCTTGACGTCGTGGTCGCATCTGTCCACAGTGGGCTCCGCGACGACGCCGACGTCATGACCCGACGGATGCTCAGGGCGGTGCGGAACCCCCATCTCGACATTCTCGGCCATTGCACGGGACGCAGGCTCGCCCGGGCACCAGAGAGTGGCGACCGGGCCCACCGCGGCGGGAGGGGCCGGCCCGAGAGCCAGTTCGACGCCGAGGCAGTCTTCTCGGCCTGCGCCGAGCTCGGCAAGGCCGTTGAGATCAACTGTCGGCCGGATCGCCTGGACCCGCCGAAGCGGCTGCTCCGGCAGGCCTACGAAATGGGCTGCATGTTCGCCATCGATACCGACGCGCACGCGCCCGGACAGCTCGACTGGCTCCACAACGGTTGCGAACGCGCCGCGCTGTGCGGCGTCGAGGCCGAGCGGGTGGTGAACGTGTGGTCCGTTGATCGGCTGCTCAGCTGGACCGCCGAACACGCCGGACGACGCGGTACCTGAACCCGAACGACCAACCTTGATGAGCAGGAACTCCGCGCCCCAGACAGCGGCGAGAATGTGGTACGCGGGTAGCCAGCGCGGTCGGTTAGGGTCGGCACGTGGGAGAGATTGACCAGATCGCAGACCGTTACGTCGACGAGTGGGCGCCGCTCGATCCGATTGGCGCCACGTACGTCGGGATCGCCGGGCATGATCACCGGCTGACCGACCTATCCCCCGAGGGCTACGCCGCCCTCGCCGACCTCGACCGCCGAACGCTGGCCCAACTCAGCCTGGTCACCCCGACCGACGAGCGAGGACGGGTCGCGAAGGAGGCCATGCAGGAGCGCCTCCAGGTCGCGCTCGAGATGTACGACGCCGGGGCCGTGACCAGCGACCTGAGCGTGATCAGTGGCGCGCTCCACTCCGTACGCTCGATCTTCGACCTGATGCCGACATCCGGCGAGGAGGCCGCGGCCACGATCGCGGCCCGGTTGGCGGCGGTGCCAAGGGCGCTCGCCGAGTCGCGTCGAACCCTCGTCGAAGCGGCCGAACACGGCCACGTCGCCGCGCGTGCGCAGATGGAGGAGGTCGCGAAGCAGTGCGACACCTGGGTCGCCGTCGATGGCGACGACTTCTGGCCCGGCCTCGCCCGTCGGGTCGCCGAGGACTCGCCGTTACCGGACTCCCTCGCCGAGGAACTGGAGCGCTCGGCGGCGGCCGCCCGCGCGGCGACCGCCGACTATGCCCGATTCCTGCGCGATGAGCTTGCGCCCGTCGGACGAGACAAGCAGCCGGTGGGGCCGGACCGCTACGCGTTGGGATCACGGTACTTCCTCGGCGCGACCGTCGATCTCGAGGAGACGTACGGATGGGGGTTCGAGGAGCTGGCCCGGATCGAGGCCGAGATGCGGGCGGTGGCCGACAAGATCGTGCCGGGCGGCACCGTGCCCGAGGCAATCGCCGCGCTCGAGGCGGACCCAGCCCGGAAGATCGCCGGCAAGGAGGCGTTCCGCGATTGGATGCAGGCGTTGGCCGACCGCGCGATCGCCGAACTGCATGGAACCCACTTCGACATACCCGAGCAGGTACGGCGCATCGAATGCTGCCTGGCGCCGACGTCGGACGGGGGGATCTACTACACGGGACCGAGCGAGGACTTCAGCCGCCCGGGCCGCATGTGGTGGGCGGTGCCGCAGGGCATCGACTCGTTCTCGACGTGGCAGGAGGTCACCACCGTCTTCCACGAGGGCGTACCCGGCCACCATCTCCAGATCGGGCAGACCGCTGTCCGCGCGGACGTGCTCAACCGCTGGCAGCGCCTGCTGTGTTGGTGCTCGGGCCACGGCGAGGGTTGGGCGCTCTACTCCGAACGCCTCATGGACGAGCTTGGCTACCTCGACGATCCGGGCGACAAGGTCGGCATGCTCGACGGCCAGGCGATGCGTGCGGCCAGGGTGATCGTGGATATCGGCATGCATCTGGAACTCGAGATCCCCGCGCAAAATGGCCTCGGCGGAGCCGAGACAGGCGGGCCTAGCGGGTTCCACCCGGGCGAGCGGTGGACGCCGGACCTCGGCTGGGAGTTCATGCGCGCACACTGCAGCATGCCGGACGAGAACCTGCGCTACGAGCTCAAGCGCTACCTGGGGTGGCCGGGGCAGGCGCCGGCGTACAAGGTTGGGGAGCGGATCTGGATGCAGGCTCGGGCCGATGCGCAGGCCCGCAAGGGCGCCGACTTCGATCTGAAGGCGTTCCACCGGGCCGCGCTTGACCTCGGCTCCCTCGGACTCGATCCGCTGCAGGCCGCGCTCGCCCGTATCTGACGTACCGAAGCGAGTCGTTGGACGTTTGGCCGCGTAAATCGGGCGGTTTCGCGCGGCTACGCGTCCACTGCCGTACGCGGCTGTACGCGGCGACCTGCCGGTACACGGTGGGTAACCGCACGGTCGCCGCGATCGTTCAGACTCGTATGTGGGCCGGTGCGAACCCGGCACGGACTCCCTCCTGCGGGGTGCGTACCGGCCCACGGCGGCGCACGGCGGGCCTTTGGCGCGGCGGCCCACGGCGGGGCCAGGTCGGGCAACGTGTACTTGCGCCGGTCCCGAAGATCTACTCGGGGCAGACGGCCTGGGGAGGACGGTCGGGGACGAACTTGAGCCACTCCTTCTCGGTCATGTCTCGACCGGCGATCTCGCAGGCCGTCCTGACCTGAGAGCTGGGATCGACATCCCACCTCGACATCGAACCGTCATCGAAGTAGCCCACCAGTTCGTTGCGGTCGGCGCGGAACTCGGCGTAGAGCCAGCCGTCGCGATCCGGTCCGAACGCGCTGCCGAGCAGGTCACCGGTCGTCACGTCGTACAGGAAGATCTTCGAGTCGGTGCCGGAGCTGGCCAGCACCGCGCCGTCCGGCGAGAAGCTCACTGCTACGTCGTACCCGTTGTGTCCGACGTCCGCCTGCCAGATCAGCTGCCAGTTCTCGACCTGCCAGAGGCTGGGCCTGCCCACGCCGTTGCCGACCGCGAGGTAGCGACCGTCTCGGCTGAACCGAGCGACCATCGCACCGCCAGTTACCGGCAGCTGCAAACGCGCCGCTTCGCGCCCCTGCCGCAGGTCCCACACGGCGGCGAAGCCGGCGGTCGTCGTGGCGACGAGGTACCTGCCGTCGGGGCTGGCGCCGAAGCGGTTCGACCCGACGCCATCGACGTTCCACGCTGGGCCGATTCGCCGCCCGCTCTCCACATCGTGGAAGACGATCTCGGTTCTCGTGACGGGTGCCGTCCAGTATGTGGCGAAGGCCACCGTTCGACCATCGCCGGAGATCCCGGCGCTCACGGAGGACCACGCCCAAGCGTCGGCGGGGTCGGCCACCTGGATCTCCAGCAGCAGGCGCCGCGAGGCGACGTCGAAGACCCGACCTCGGCCGTCGGCGAGTCCGAGCGCCATGCGCATCCCGTCGGCGCTGAGCTCGGGTCGCTGATGGGCGGCCGCGCCAAGATCGAACGGTGAGCCCATGGGCTTGCCGTCGTCGACGTCGACCAGGTAGGCGGTCGGCCCCTCGGTCACAATCGCCCGGTTCCGCGGGCTATCGAAGACCGCGGCGGCATTCTCCGGGTCCAAATAGGAACCCACGTAGGGGCCGGCCGGATCGAGCTGGGTCTCCCATCGGCGGCTGCCGGTGAGATCCCACATGTACACCGCTCCGTCCTGGCCCGCGGTGAGCAGCGCCCGGCCGTCGGAGCTGTATGCAGCCCGTACCTGCCGGCCTGGCGCGCCTGCGAGCAACCGAACCGGACGAAGGGTCAACAGATCCCAGACGATCACGTCGCGGTCATCGCTCGTGGTCGCGAAGGTCTTGCCGTCCCGAGCCCAGGCGATGTCGACAACCGCAGCCGTGTGTTGACGCGCGATCCCCCGCCGCGACTGCGTGGGCAGATCCCAGACGGCCACGTCCGATCCCTCGCCGATGAGCACCGTGCGACCGTCCGGGCTGATCGTCCGGCCGTTGGCGACTTTCGGGAATCGACGGACCCCGCCGGTGAGGCCGTCAACGACGCTCGTGCCATTCCGGTAGCCAAGAACGATCGACCGCCGATCCTGCCCAATTGTCATGGCGATGACGGGTCCGGCGAGCGGCAGAACCCGCGCCCGGGCCCGTCGCGCCAGGCTCCAGATCTCGACTGCCCCGGTTTCGCCGTCGAGGACAGCGACCGAGTCACCGTCCGCGAGCACGCCACCCTCGATCGGCGAGGAGGGGCCGAACGGATCCCCGATCGGCGCCCGACTGGCGAGATCCCACTCGACGACACCGCGACCGCCGGCACGCCCGGGGTTGCCGAAGGCGACCACGCTCCGGCCGTCCGGATTGAAGTCGAGGTCGTGGATCGACGCCAGCGCCGGAGACGCCAGCGTCAGCTGCGGTTGCAGCGTACGGGCTTGGTACAGCTGAATCGCCCCGCGGCTGCTGCCGAGCGCCACCGTTGCCCCGTCCAGGCTGATCGCCATCGCCTCGTACTGATCACCGTCGGGGGGCGAGGCGATGCGCAGCAGCCCCGGCGCGCGGTTGAGCGTAGCCAGAAGATTGGCCCGGGTCTCCGGAGAGTCATAGAGCCTCGTGGCCGCGACGCCGAAGAGCATTGCCCGTCCCAGGTCCCGCTCCACGAGCGCCTGCGCGGCGAGCCGGCGCGCGTCCGCCTCGGCCGCCGCGGCATCGGCGCGGCGTTGCTGATTCACCGCCACCACGCCGCCGGCGATGGCGATCACGACGGCGGCGGCGGCCGCGACGAGGGTCTGCCGGAGGTGGCGGATCGTCCGTCGACTCGTGCGCGCCTCGACGGCGACCGCATCCTGGCTGGCCCGGAGGAACTCCCGCTCACCGCTCGTCAGCTCGTGTGCGTGCTCACCGAGCCAGTGCTGCGCCGTGGCGAGGCGCGCCCCGCGGTAGAGCTCACCGGCGTCGCCGTCGCGTTCCCACGCGGCCGCGGCCGGGGTGAGATGGGCCCGCAGTTCCCGGCCGACCGTATCCTCCTCGAGCCACCGTCGTAGCCGTCTCCACTCGGTAAGCAGGGCTTCATGGGCGACTTCGACCACATCTTCGGCGACCGTGACGAGGCGGCGCTCGGCGAGAATGTCGAGCACCGATGGGGCCACGGCGCCGCCGACCGACTCAACCTCGGCCCGCGTCGCGCGACGACGCACGACAGCGTGGTCGCCGCCGGTGTCGGCCAGGCGCAGCAGCATGCGCCGGGCGGACTCGCGCAGTTCGTCGTTGGCAAGAGCATTGAACGCACGCTCGCCGAGCTGCTCCACGGCCCGGGCGACACCGCCAGCCTCTTGGTAGGCGGCCAGTGTCAGGGTCCGCCCGGAGCGACGCTCCCACAGCGACAGTAGCGATGTCGAGAGCAATGGAAGCCCACCCGGCGCGTCCCGGATATCGTCCAACAGCCGGTCGGTGAGGCCATCCTCGAGCAAGAGCCCGGCCATGGCCGTCGGGCGCTCGACCGCCCGACGAAGTTCGTCGGACGCCATCGGCCGAACCAGCACGTTGTTCGCCGCGACCAGCTCGGCGAGCCCGGGATGGTCGGCGCACCGGCCGTAGAAGTCCGACCGAATTGCAAGCACTGCGGTGACGCGCCCGGCCAGCACCGACCCGACGAGCATGTCCAGATAAGCCGTCCGACGCGTACCATCGAGTGCGGTGAATACCTCCTCGAACTGGTCCACGAAGATGATGGCCGGCCCGGGCACGCGGTCCAGTTCGGCCGCGAGATCGCGGGTGCCCGCCGGGGTAAGGATGATGCGGTGCCAATCTGCCGATCCGGGCAGGACGCCGGCCGCGATCGCCGGTAACAGGCCGGCCCGGACGACCGATGATTTCCCGCTTCCGGACGCCCCGACAACGGCAACCAGCGGAGCCTGCGCCAAGTGCGCGACGATCTCGGCGACGAGCCGTTCCCGGCCGTGGAAGAGATCCGCGTCGGTTGGCTCAAACGCCGCCAGTCCCTTGTACGGGCAGGTCACAAGATCACGCCCGCTGGTTTGTACGGCATGGCTGGCCGCGCGGGCGTGGGCGAGGTCCATGACACCGGCGAGGATCTCGTCGCGCAGTTCGCTCAGTCGTTGCCGGGGGGTTCCCACCGCCGTCACCGCCCGGTCGAGGCGGCGCGCAGCCTCGGCGGCGACCCAGGCACTCGCCGCCTCGTGCACCTGGCGCGGGATACCGCCCGCCCCGGCCGCCGCGGCGACGGCCGCATCGCCCGGGCCGTCGGGGACATAGAACCGGACCACGTCGGCGACCGCCCCATCGGTCAGCGGCGCCAGAGCGAGCGTTGGGAGCACCGTCAGGTCCCCCGGCCAGGCCATGTCCGCGTTTGTCGCGGTGAGCACGGTCAGCACCGGTCGGGACCGGCTGGCCCGGATCCAGGACGTGATGCGGGCCAGGTCGGGCGCAGTGGCTCGGTCGACATCATCAAGAATCACCAAGCTGAGTCGATCGGAGTCGGCCACGAGTGCGTCGACCGCGGAGCCTGCGGGTCCGTACCTGATCGCAACCCCGCGCCGGGCCGCCCGATGGGCCAGTTCCGCGACCAGCCTGGTCTTACCAAAGCCGGGGGCGCCGACAACCATGCGGCACTCACCGTGGTCGGTGGCGGCGGCGTCCAGCGCCGACTCCAGCCACGCGAGCTCTTCATCGCGGCCGACACAGCCGGGCACGGGTCCCGGCATACCGTCCGGCAGCGAGGTCGCGATTGTTGGCCGCCCGGCCAGCGTCTGATCGCCGGCGAGCACGGCCAGCTCGGCCGCGCGAAGCTCCGGACCGGGCTCAACCCCCAGGTCCTCGACCAATCGGCCACGGGCCTGCTGGTACGCGGCGAGGGCATCGGCCTGCTGGCCCAGCCTGTACAGGCACGTGATCAGTTGGGTCCACAGCCGCTCGCGGTGCGGATGCTCGGCCACCAACGACTGCAGCTCGCCGGCGAGAGCCGGCTGGGCAACCGGGGCCATCGCCGCGAGCTCCGCGCCCACCCTCGACTCGACCGCGGCGAGCCGCAGCTCGGCCAGGCGTCGGCTCTCGGAGGCCGCAAAGGCGGCGTCGCCAAGATCCGCGTAGGCCTCACCCCGCCACAAGGCCAGTGCCTCGCGTAGGCGCGACGCCGCGAGGCCGGGCTGCCCAACGGCGAGTGCCCGCCGCCCCTGGGCCACCTTACGCTCGAACTCGTTAACATCCACAGTGGAGGGATCAACGGCCAGCAGGTACCCCGGCGGGCGGGTCACGATCACCCCGACCGCGTCGGCGCCGCCGACGCCAACGAGCGCCTTGCGCAACCGTGACACGTACGACGCGACGGCCCGCTCGGCGCCGGCTGGTGGGCGGGAACCCCAGAGCCCGTCCACGATCGCCTCGACGCTGACGACCTGTCCGGCCGAGCGGGTGAGCACGGCCAGCAGCGTGCGGGCGACACCCGTGACGGTTACCCGCTGATCACCGAGGTGGATCTCCACGGGCCCCAGTACGAAGAGCCGCCAAGCCCCCCGATGAGTCGCCGACGCCGCCGGTGTGGCCATTCCTGCATCATGTAACCGCCGAGCGTCGCGCCGCTATCGTCGCACGAGGCCTATGCGCGGTGTGAGCATTACAGTTCGGTGTCAGCCCGGACACACGTGTTGATATGGCCGGTCCGGTAGGAACCGCTGCCATTCCTCGTGACTCATATCGCGTCCGGCCAGTGCGCACGCGAGTCGCACCAGCGAGGCCTCGTCGCTTGCGGCGTCCAATCGCGAACCGACGCCGCGCGTGCCGGTCAGGTCCCACGCCAGCACGGAGCCGTCGTCGCCGACGGTATACAGCGTGCGGTTGTCCGGGGCGAAATGTGCCATCAGCACGGGTCCGTGATGCCCCGTGAGCACCCTCGACGGCTGCAGGGTGCGCGCATCCCACACAACGACCAGACCATCGGCGCCGACCGAGGCCAACCAGCGGCCGTCTGCGGACCACGCCGCGCTCAACACGTCGCCGGTGTGCCGCCGCGCCTCTCCGTCGCGCCGCGCGGAGCTGACATCCCAGACCACGACGTCGGCGCCCTGTGTCGTGACCAGAATCTGGCCATCGGGGCTCAATGCCGTTGGATGCATCGCGTCTTGTAGCCGACGGGTGATGCCGGTTTCGAGATCTACGACGAGAGTCCCGTCGGCCGTGCCGAGTGCGATGCGCCGACCGTCGGGCGTCACCGCGAGGCCGTCGACGGAGCCGGTCGGCAGGTCGTACGCGGTGGAGGGCGTGCGGGCCTGCGTGCTCCAGGCGATCGCGTTCGCCGGCTTGCCATCCTCGCCGAGCTGGGTCACCAGGAGCGTCTCACCGTCGGCCAGCACACCCCCCGGCCGTCCCGGCCAGGCCTGTCCAAAAGGGGGACCCTCCGGTTGGTGGGACGCGACGTCCCAAACGACGATGCTCGCCGCCTGCCCCTCGCCTTGGGTGCCCCCGCGGCCACCGCCCCACGTGACCAGCTGCCGTCCGTCGGGCAGGAAGGCCAATCCATTGATCGGTGCGTGACCTGGATAGTCCGTCCGCGCCGTCGGACGCAGGCTCTCGGCATCGAGGAACCACACCGCTCCGGCGTCCGAGCCGGCCGCAAGCGTACGGCCGTCCGGGCTGAGCGCCAGTGCGGTGAGGCCGGAGCCGGCCGAGGCGATCAGGTCGGGAGATCGGAGCAGTACGCCGCGCAGCGCCGCGGTGGCGTCCCCCGCGCCGGCACCGGCCATTGCCGTTCCGGCGACCGCGAGCAGGAGCGCTCGGCGCAGGTCGGGCTCCGCCAGCGCCTCCGCACCGAGCCGCTGAGCGTCCGCACGCGACTGCGCGTCCCTCGCCTCAATCACCTGCCAGATGGCGACCCCGGCGACCGCCAGCGCGAGTAACAGTGCAACCACCATGGCAGCGAACCATTGCCTGAAGCGATGAACGCGCCGCTGCCGGCGCGACTCTTCGGCGAGTAACGCGCGTTGGCTCGCGGCCAGGAACTCCTTCTCTCGCGCGCCCACGGCATCGGGATGCGCCTGGGCCCAGTCCAGGGCCACGACCAGTCGTGCACCTCGATAGACGCGGTCAGCTCGCCCGCTCGCGGCGGCCCAGGCCGATGCCGCCGCGGCCAACCGTCCACCCAGCGAAGCCTCCAGGGCGCGGTCCTCCAGCCACGTTCGCAGCCGGGGCCACTCGGAGACGAGCACCTCATGGGCGAGTTCCACCCGCTCGTCGGCGAGGTTCACGACTCGGTGCTCGGCGAGGTGATCCAGCACGGCCGGGCCTCGGACGCCCGCCGCGGCAATCAACTCGGCCCTTGCGACGGCCCGCGCCACGACGCCAGTCGCCGCGCCCGGACTACCCGGTCCCGACGTCGTGAGGGCCAACAGGATCCGGCCGGCGGCGTCGCGGTCCTCATCGGATCGCAGCGCGGCGAATGCCGCGTCGGCGAGCGTCTCGACCGCTCTGGTGACGCCGCCGGAGGCGCGGTAGGCGGCGAGCGTAATCGTGCGGTCGGCCCGGTTCTCCCAGACCGACATCAGCGCCGTCGAGAACCCGGCCAGCGTACCGGCGACCGACTGTGCGTCCCGAACGAGCTGATCGAGGAGCTCACCCTCGACGGTCACCGAGGCGAGGGCCGCTGGCCGCTCGATCGCTCGCCGCAGCTCTTCGGTGGCCATCGGGCGCATGAGAACAGTGTTCGCGGCAATCAGCCGGGAGAGGACCGGGAGTTCTCCACATCGGACATAGAACTCCGATCGCAGCGCGATCACGACCCGCCCGGACTCGGCCGCGTTGGCCAGTGCCGCCAGGAATGGTCCGCGCGCGTCCGCGTCCAGGGCCGTGAAGACCTGCTCGAATTGGTCGACGACAAAAAGCGTGGGTTGGTCGGCCGCCTCGGCGAGCCGCTCATTCAGGGGTGGGGCCGAATCGGGGGTCACCAGAATCTGGTGCCACTGCCCGGAGTCTGGCAGGACGCCAGCGGCGAGGGCGGGCAGCAGGCCGGCTCGCAGCAACGACGACTTTCCGCTGGCACTTCCGCCCACAATCGCCAGGAACGGCGCCTCGGCAAGGCAAGCGACCATCTCCGCGACCAGCGCCTCCCGGCCATGGAAGAGGTCCGCGTCCGCCCGCTCGAACGGAGCCAGCCCCTTGTACGGGCACGTCGTGACCGGGCCCGGGGCCGGGCGCAGCGGCCGGGCCTGGGTCCGCACGTGGGCGAGGTCGAGGACGCCCGCGACCACCTCGTCGTGGACGGTCGTAAGCCGCCGCCGCGGCTCGACGGCGTCGGCCACCGCGCGATCGATGCGGCGCCCGGCCCGGCCGAACGCCCACTCGCTCGCTGCTCGATGGACGCGGGCCGGCACCCCACCTGTGTTCACCATCGCGGAGGCCGAGGTGGCGTCCGTGGTGGCGGGTGCGTAAATCCGCACGATCTCGGCGACAGCCGCGTCGTCGAGCGGCGAGAGCACAAGCTTGGGCAGGCTGGCCAGATCGCCAACCCGAACCGGGTCCCGGCAGCTCACGATGGTCACGACGGGGCTCGTCACGGTGGAGCGGATAAAGGCCGCGACGGTCTGCTGGTCCTCGTGCGGCGCGGCGTCCATGTCATCGAGGATCTGGAGGGTCACCCGGTCTGGCCCGGCGAGGAGAGCGCCGGTGGCATCGGCGCCCCGCCCGAACCGCACGAACCGCACGATGATCCCGCGCTCGGCTGCCCGCTGAGCGAGCTCGGCGAGGAGCCTCGTCTTCCCGATCCCAGCCGGTCCGATGACAAGCCGGGCCTGCCCTCGCCGGGTCGCCGCGAGGTCGAGCGAGGTGCAGAGCCACTCCAGCTCCTCGGCCCGGCCGACACAGGCGGGAACGGTGGCGGTGAGCGCCTCCGGCACGATGCTCGCCTCCACGGGCGTGCCAAGCAGCGCGTCGTCGTTGGCGTTGACCGCTCGTTCGACGGCGCGCAGGTCTGCCCCTGGCTCAATGCCGAGTCCTTCTTCGAGTCGTCCGCGCGCCTCGCGAAATGCCGCAATGGCATCGGCGCGACGATCGAGTCGGAACAGCGCGGTCATCAATAGCGACCAGAGTTTCTCGCGGTGCCAATGCTCGGCGACAAGGGCCTGGGCTTCGGCGACCAGCTCCTCCGACGCGGATGGCGCCATGACGGCGAGCTGTGCCTCCACTCTGAACTCAATGGCGGCCAGCCATAGGTCTTCCAGCCGGGCGGACTCGGCGCGCGCGAAGGTACGGTCAGCGAGATCCGCGAATGCGTCGCCGCGCCACAGTCCCACCGCTTCGTCGAGCCTGGCGAAGGCCAGCGCCGGCTGGCCGACCGCCAGCGCTCTCTGGCCGTCCGCCACGAGGCGCTCGAACAGGGTGATGTCCACATTGGAGGGCGGCAATGCCAGAATGTATCCCGACGGCATTGTTACTACCACGCCGGTCGGATCGACGTCCGGCGCCACGACGGTGAGCGCCTTCCGGAGCCGGGCGATGTGCGACGCGACGGTCTTCTCGGCGGCGTCCGGCGGCGAACTGCCCCACATGCCCGCGATGATGCTTGTGGTGCTGACCTCCTCGCCGGGCGTACGGGACAGGATGGCCAGCAGGGTCCGCTCTGAACCCGCGATATCGGCGGGGCGTCCGGCGTAGCTCAGCGTAATCGGACCGAGAACGCTGAGCCGCCACGCGTTCGCGTCGGTGACGGCGACCCCCGTCGCGTTGCCCGCCGGCGCGCCCTTGATGGTGGTCATGACAGGCATCGTCATGCCTTGCATGGCCAACGTCACCCCCTCCCACGTGTTTCGGGTGTCGTTCATGCTCTGCTATGTCGGTGACTGGGCCTTCTGGGAATCGAACGCGGGACGGCGGACCGCTGCGCGGGATCGTCGTCGCCGACTTCTCGCGTGTGTTGGCCGGCCCGCTCGCCACGATGATGCTCGGCGACCTGGGCGCTGACGTTGTCAAGATTGAGCGGCCGGATGGGGGTGATGAGACGAGGGGTTGGCTGCCGCCGGCCACCGCGGATGGCGAGTCGACCTACTTCCTCGCGGTGAACCGCAACAAACGAAGCATAGCACTCGATCTCTCCACATCGGATGGACGGATGAAGGCGCGCGCGCTCGTCGGGGAATCCGACGTTCTGGTGGAGAACTTCGCGCCGGGAACGATGGAGCGCTTCGGGCTTGGATTTGACGAATTGGCGTCGGAGAACCCGCGCCTGGTCTACGCCAGCATCACCGGCTTCGGTCGAGGGGACGGCGCGGCACTTCCCGGTTACGACTTCCTGGTTCAGGCGGTGGGCGGTCTCATGTCCATTACCGGAGAGACGGACGGAGAGCCGACAAAGGTGGGCGTGGCCCTCGTCGACGTTCTCGCCGGCCAGAATCTGGTCGCGGG
>JAXIPB010000103.1:0-3729 GCA_045403155.1 Micromonosporaceae bacterium | reverse complement strand
CCGCTGGTTCGTTACGTCCGCGATGGCCCAGGACGTCTTCGCCGAAGCGATCCGGATCATCGCATCGAACGATTCGCTCCCGCTGCTTTTTCACTGCACGGCGGGCAAGGATCGAACGGGCTGGCTGTCGGCATTGGTCCTGTCCGCGCTCGGCGTGGAGCGCGACGCCATCATGGCGGACTATCTGCGTACCAATGACCTCAACGCGACCGGAACGGCCTTCGTCCTCGCCGCGCTCGCCGACCGTATCGACGACCCGACGGTTCTGCTGCCGCTCCTGGAGGCCCGCCCGGAGTACCTCGAGGAGGCGTTCGCCGAAGCCGACCGGGCGTACGGGGGAGTCGACGGCTACCTCCGGGACGGTCTGGCGCTCGCGCCCGGCACGATTGCGGCGTTACGCGCCAACCTGCTGGAGTGACCTGTGCTGGGGCTGGCCTACCCTCCTCACCCAGCCGGTGACGATCAACGCCTGGCCGAGTGTGTAGGTCAACATGACCCAGATGGGCGGCCCGGGGAGGTCGGCGGTGTCCGCCACCCGTGCCGCGATCAACAGATCGGAGACGAGGAACAGCGCACCGCCTAGGCCAATGCGCCAGTCCAGCGCCGCCGCGGTCGTCGCCATCGTCGCGAGAGCGACCGCATAGACCGCCACCGGAATGGCGAGGCCGCCCAGGCCTTCCCAGAGCCACGGCATCGTCACGGCCAGGAGGACGAGGTACGCGACAGCGACGGCTAGCTGTGGGGATGGGCGCAGTCGTGCCAGCGCGCCAGCTCGCACAAATGCCGCGATATAGCACAAATGACATCCGAAGAAGAGCGCCATACCCGCGATGAACGGCACCGTGCCGTCGAACATCAACGCGACGTCGCCGCCCGTTGCCAGCAGCAAACCGGCGAGGATGAGCCGGTCTGCGTACGCCCGAGCCTCATGCGCGGCGAGCAGCAGGCATCCGGCTAGCAATGGCATGAGCAGAGGCTTCGTCGCCCAGTCCAGGCCGGCGTGCCCGTTGCCTGACGCTGTGACATTGATCGTCGCGGTGAAGGCGAACAGGACAAGGACGACGCGCGACGTGGGCATGGCTTCCTTTGTGACCGGGGGGCGGGAACGACGAGCCTAGCTCGGCCCTAGCTCGTCTGCGCGATCGCGTGCCGGTCGGACCACGCGGCGGCGGCGACCCTGGCGACGAGCTGACACGCTTCGTCATCTTGTTCGTTGACCGCCAACGGTGTCGTCAGACAGACCACGATCACGAACGGTGGCGCATCGTCGGGGAAGACGACTCCCGCGCCGTGCCGGACGCCCGGGAGCCATCCGTTCTTGTGCGCGATTCGGGTTCCCTCGGGCAGGCCAGCCGCAAGATCTTCGGTGCATTCCTGGGCGAGCAGCGTGTCCAGCATGGCCCGGCAGGATTTCGCGCCGGCGAGTTGCCCGGGCGTGTGGGATCCTCGCTCGATCGCCCCGAGCAGCGCTGCGAGGTCGGCCGACGTGACCAGGTTGGTGATCCCCGCCGCCGCGGCCGCGGAGTCCTCGATGCCGCGTCCGACCACGCTGTGGCGCGCCCCGACGATCTTCCATGCGTCAGCGACGGCGGGCGCGCCTACGTGGGCGAGCACGATGTTCGTGGCGAGGTTGGACGATCGCACGATCATCCGCTCGGCGAGCCAGCGCAGGGCGGCGGTCCCGCCGACCCGGGCCCAGACAGCGTCGTCGTTGTCGTAGCTCTGGCTGCAAGCGAACGTGGGGGCGCCGGCGTCGGCCGACACAAACTCGTTGCGTACGGGTACCGCGCGGTCGAGATCGAGAAGGCCTGCCTCCGCATGACGGTGGAGGGCGGCGAGCACGGCGGCCTTCATCGTGCTCGCGGCGTAATGCGTCGCGTCGGCCTCGCGGCTGAACGTCGGGGTTTCGGCGCCCGGTCGCCCACACCAGACCGAGGCGGTGCCGGGCACGGCGTCCAGGTCGGCACGCAGGGCGTCGAGATGCTTCATGGCCAGGGAGGCTACCCGCTCCCGCCGCCGAAACGCGGCCCGCGGCAGTCCGCGGGCGGTGTGTGGGTCCGCGGGGTCCGTCGGGATCGGCGAGGTCCGTCGGGATCCGCGAGGTCCGCGGGGTCTGCGGTGATACCCGGCCGGGGCCGGCGTCGGCTACGGTATCGGCGCAGGTCCCGATGTGAATGTCCGGCCGGGAGGGTCGCCGTGACCGAGCCACCTTCGTCACAGCCCACGGCGTACGGGCAAGTCTCTGAGCCCCGGCTCCCGCCCCCTTCCGCAGTGCCCGCACAGCAGGGCTGGCCCACCCCGCCGTCGGTGGTGTTGCCCGGCGAGGCCTGCCGGCACTGTGATGCGACACCCTTCCTCAAGGCGAAGGTCCGGGGCCATCGGGGATACATCGTGCTCATGCAGTTCCGGTCGTCGGACGGACCCTTCTGCCGCGACTGTGGCATCGCCACGGTGCGGAAGATGAGCGCCGACACGATGCTGCTCGGGTGGTGGAGCGCCCTGTCCCTGCTCATCGCCCCGATAGTCTTGATCATTAACCTGGTGTTGCGGGTCCGCTTCAACCGCCTGCAATCGCCGGTTCGGACGTATGGCTCGCGGCCGCCGCTCGACGCCGGGCGACCGCTCTATCAGCGCTTCGCGATCGTCGGCCTTATCGTGCCGTTGTTCGTCGGGTCGGTGTTTGTCGTTGGACTTGTCCGCGGCCTCGCGGAGCTGTGATCGCTTAGCCGTCCGACTCAATGAGCTCTTGCAACTTTTCCAAGCTGTCCGTCCATCCTCGTCGGTGGAGCTGGAGCCGCGCCTCCGTGACGAAGACGCCTTGGCGCAGCGACACTTGCGCGGCGCCTCCCAGGTCATCGACGGACAGTGCGACAACTGTTTCGCGGTCGTCGGGATCAGGTTCTTCCCAGCGGAAGGTGTAGGCGAGGTGTCGCGGCGGGTCGACCTCAAGGAACTCGCCGGAGAGATGGAACAGGTCTCCGTCCGGTGGTTGCATGGCGAAGCGATAGCCGCCGCCGACACGGAGGTCCAGGTCGATCTCGGGTGTCGTGAACCCGTGCGGACCCCACCACCTCGCCAGCTCGGCTGGCTCGGCGAGCGCAGTGAAGATCCGTTCCGGCGACGCGCGCAAAACTCGTGTGAGAGCGAGGACCAAGCCGCTCGATCGCGTGTTCATGACCCGACTCTTCCACCCGTGAGCGCCCATTCTGGCCATGTGCTGACGATCCGCTGATGCGGCTACCTCAGGCCGGGCTCAGAGTTCGTTCCGCCATCGCCGACGTTGCAACGGCCAACGCGGTTGCCCTTCAGTTGCTGGGCAGGCGATGGGCCACTTTTGGATAGCTCGCCGCGCGACGTTATGGCGACGGACCTGGGTCGGCGTCGTGACCGTATGTGGGGTCGCCGCGTCTGTTGTTGGGTCCGGTGAAGGGTTGGCTCGATCCGAGTTCGTAGGGTTGGCCGTTGGGGCGGTAGACGCGGACTTCGCCGGTGGTGGGGTGGAGTTCGATCCCCCAGTGTCCTTCGTGGACCCGTGAGTGGTGCCAACGACACAGAATCAGGAGTTCATCGACGTCGGTGTGGCCGCCTAGGTACCACGGTATGAGGTGGTGGGCGTCGGTCCAGGCGGCGGGGGCGTCGCAGCCTGGCCAGCGGCAGCCGCGGTCGCGGGCGTGCAGGGCCTTGCGGATCCAATGCGGCACGATCCGGTGGGCCCGGCCCACCTCAAGG
>JAXIPB010000015.1:0-16346 GCA_045403155.1 Micromonosporaceae bacterium | reverse complement strand
AGGCCGAGGTTGAGCTTGGCGAGCGTCCCGCCGGAGAGTTGGTCGGCCCGGGTCCGGGCATAGCGCGCGAAGCCGAGCGCCTCGTAGATGGCCTGCCTAGATGCTTGCGCCGCTTGTGGGGTCATCCCGTAGGCGTGGGCGAACAGGTCGAAGTGCTCGTCGCAGGTCAGCCTCGGGTAGACCAACGGTTCCTGCGGGCAATAGCCCAGCCGCCCCGATCGGGCCACCGTCCCCGAGTCCGGGGCGAGCGCGCCAACCAGGATCTTCATGAGGGTCGACTTGCCGGACCCGTTCTCGCCCACCAGGCCCACGACCTCACCCGGGTGCAGGGAGATGTCCGCACCGGTGAGGACCTGAACACGGTGCCGTAGCGGCCATCCCCCGCGCCGATAGGACTTGACAATCCCCGCCGCGGCCAGGACCACCCGGTCCACCGCCGACTCGGGACTCAGCGTGTCTTGCTCGATGTGTGCTTTCATCTGCCACCTCCGGTGGCCTACGCGGTTGGACCCCTTCACCGTGCGCCTCTCCTACCCCCGGGGGTAGGGACGGTAGGCCCGGTTGGTGGGCCACAGGTCCCTACCCCAGCGGGGTATGCGGAGGCGACCATGAAGGAGGTCGGAGGGCTCCGGCCAACCGTGGAGGTGAGTGAGAGATGACAAGCAGCGCGACCCACAGCCACCAGGCACCCGGTGCCCCCGGCTATGCCGAACGGCGCGCCGATCACCTCCACCGACTCAACAAGATCGAAGGCCAGGTGCGCGGCATCGCTCGCATGGTCGACGAGGACCGGTACTGCATCGACGTGCTCACCCAGGTCAGCGCCGTTACCAGAGCCCTCCACGAGGTGGCCCTGGGCCTGCTCGACGACCACCTGCGCCACTGCGTCGTCGACGCCGCCCGATCCGATTCCACGGACGCTCAGGTGAAGCTCGACGAACTCACCACCACATTGCGCCGGGCGCTGCGTCTGTGAGACGCCGACCGGCCGTTGCGGAGATCGGCAGCGCCGTCCCGCGATCGGAGGTCGCCGAGACACGAACGCGCAATCGCGCCGCCCTGCTCGCAGTGCGGGCGGGGCGGCGTCGGGTGGCGGCGGACGTCAGTGGCTAGACGCCGCTGAGGACCTTGAGCCGCTGCCGGTAGTCTTCTTCGTTAATCTCACCTCGGGCGAACCGCTCGGCGAGCACGCTCCGGGGGTCGGGTCCTGCCGTTGTGATCGGCGGCTGACGGCGGTCGCCACCGACGTAACGCACCAGCAGCACGACGCCTGCGATCAGCAGTCCCCAGAACAGCAGCATGCTCACCGTCATCAGGACGTAGCCCCAGCCGCCCATGCCGTTTCCCCAGTACATCATCGTGACCAACTTCACTCGCGTGTTAACCGGTGTGCCGTGTAGTGGCGCTGGTCGCCGTGGGATTCTCCTGCGGGCGGTGCGGGCCGGTTGACTTGACCGGACTCGTGGCTGTGCATGCCGCGCATCATGACGAGCATCAACAGCGAGCACAACAGGACCAGTCCAGCTAACACCAACGTGCCGGCCGGCACCCCGGCCCAGACGAGCCCGACGACGAGGATCGCGAACGCGACCGCGAACAGGCCCCATTGCGGACGCTTCATCGGCGTTCCCCTTCCTCGGATGGTAGGGACACCATCAGACTGCGCGCGCCAACCACGTTCAGGCACGGGCAAGGGTCCCGTCCGTGGCGGGTCGAAGGTCCCTACCCCGCCGGGGTATCACAGTTTCACCCGGGTTGTCGTGGTGGGGCAGGCGGCGAGGTCGTCGGGAAGCTCAAGCCCGAACGGTGGGGCGGCGTCGCGCGGTGGCGGACCCGGGTGGTCAACGGAGATAGCCAAGCTGCGTCATCATTCCCGCCTCGGCGTGGTAGGCGTTGTGGCAGTGCAGCATCCACCGGCCGGGGTTGTCCGCGTCGAACACCACTGGCACTGTCTGTCCAGGTAGGACGATGATGGTGTCCTTGCGCATCCCGGTCTCGACGGTGGCGAAGGTGTGGCCGTGCAGGTGCACCGGGTGCCACATGGTCGTGGTGTTGACCAGGTCGAGACGCACTCGTTCGCCAGCGCGCACCGCCTCGAAGTGGAGAGGATCGTGTCGGCGTCCGTTGAAGCCCCAGTCGTAGGCCATCATGCCGCCGGTCAGCCTGAGCGTCATCCTGCGGTCGGGTCCGCGGTCGGCCAGCCGCACCGTCTCGGCCGGCTTGAGCTGGCGGTAGCTGACGATGCGCGCGTCGAGCTCGCGCGGGCGGACACCGGCCACGGGCGCTGCCCCGCCGCCGGTACGGATCACGGCGAAGGCGCTGGCGCCCTTACCCTCGGCCAGCGCGACGAGCGGGTACACGCCGTCGCCGAGGGTGACGACGGCGTCGTAGCGTTCCCCCATGCCGACCAGCACGGCATCGGTGTCGATCGGCTGTACGGGAAAGCCGTCGGTGTGGGTGATCTTCATGCTGTGCCCGCCCAGCGCGACCCGGAACGCGGTGTCGGAGCCGGCGTTGATGATGCGCAGCCGCACCCGGGTGCCGGGCCGGCCCTGCAGCGTGACAGGTGCGGTGGGGAGTCGTCCGTTGAGTAGGAAGTGCGGATACCGCACATCGCCCGCGTCGCCGCCGAGCAGGGAGCTGCTCGCCCCCGTCATGTGACCACCGCCCATCATGCCTCCCATGCCCTGGCGCAGATCGGCGAGGACGTCGTCCGGACTCCCGCTGACCCCATCGAGCCAGTCGTCGAGCACGATCACCCATTCGTCGTCGTAGGCGAGCGGCTCGTTGGGGTCTTCGACGATGAGGGGCGCGTAGAGGCCGCGGTCGAGCTGGACTCCTACGTGGGGGTGAAACCAGTAGGTGCCCGGGGTCGGCACGGTGAACCGGTAGCCGACGTCGTGGCCCGGTTTGGTCGGCTGCTGGGTGAGGCCGGGCACGCCGTCGGCGTCGTTGCGCAGTGCGATCCCATGCCAGTGCACGCTGGTGTCAACGGGGAGTCCATTGTGGATACTGGCGGAGATGACCTCGCCGGCTTTCACCCGGATCGGGTTGCCAGGCACGGTCCCGCCGTAGCTCCACGTGGTGACGGTGAGGCCGCCGAGGTCGATGGCGCCGACGGTGGGGTTCAGCGTCACCTCGCGGACGGGACCGGGGTTTCGCCGGGCTTCGGTGGCACGGACCTCGTCGCCGTCCGCCGCGACGAAGTCGCTGGTTGGTAGATCGTTGGTGCAGGCTGAGAGCACAGTGGCGCCGGCTGCGACTAGTCCGGCCCGCAACACGGTCCGCCGGGAGAGGGATGGCATGGTTTATCGCCTCGCGATCGCGGGAGTGGCCCGCCGGCCGGGCTGTATCGGGCACCCGGCCGGCGGTCGGAGCTAGAGCCGGTCGGAGATCGTCTGCAGCGTTACGACCTCAGCCATATGAGACTTTTGGATGCTCCTGGCCAGGGCAATCGCGTCCGGGTTGGTTCCGGCGCTCAGTTCCTGCTGGGCCATCTGGATAGCGCCGTTGTGATGAGCGATCATCATGCGCGCAAACATGCGGTCGAAGTCGAGCCCGTTCGCTGTCGCCAGCTGGGCCATCTCCTCGGCCGACATCATGCCTGACATACCGCTATGACCACCGTGGCCCATGCCCGCCGGATCGCCGGGCCCGAGCGTCGGCCGCCCCCACGCGGTGAGCCAGCCGGTCATCGTGGTGATCTCCGGCTGCTGGGCGGCCTTGATCGTCGCCGCCAGTTGCTTCAGTTCCGCGTCCTGCGCAAGCGTCTCAGCCAGCGTCCCCATTTCGACGGCCTGCTGATGATGCGGGATCATCATCTGCGCGAACATCACGTCGGCGTCGTTGTAAACAGCGGCGCTGGCCCCGGGCCGTGCGGTGGTCGTGGGGGTCATGCCGTCATGATTCATACCCGCCGTGCCGCAGCCGGCGGCAACAAGCAGGATCGCTGAAGCGGCGCCGACCAGCAGGGCCCGGCGCACCATCGTGGTGCGGGTCATGGTGCCTTCCTGTCAATGAGTTGGTGTTTGCGGGCAAACCAAGGCGGGCACGGCAAAGCCGCGCCGTAGGGCCTGCTATGTCCGCTGCACCGACAGGTCGGCAAGAGTGAGTCCAAAACGGACGCGGCTCGGCGGTCCTCGTCCGGCCCGCCCCATGGTCGCCACGATGTGGTGCTCGTACGCATCGCCACGGCGCATCCGACACATCGTTGCGGCCAACAGCAGCAGGATGCCCGCGACCAGGATCGCGATGCAGAAGTCGAGCGGGTTCATCACCACGCCAGTGCCGTGTTCGTCGACGCCCCAGGCCACCGGCATCGCATCTGCCGGCATGGTGTCGGCCGGCATGAGGCCGGCCGGCTCAGGCCCGTGTCCGTTCGCACTCGCGGCCGCCGAGGAGTGACCGGCAGCGCTGTGGTCGGCGCCGACGGGATGACCGATCGTGTGCATGCCCGCTACGCCGGTCAACACCAATAGGAGCAGCAGCAACCGGAGCGACGTTGCCTTGCCGGTCACCGCGGCTCACCACCTCTCCTTGCAGCGCCATACAACACACAATCGCCGTTACGGCATGTGTACGATGTCCGATAGTAGCTGAGCTCATCGGCAGGTTCCGGGTCTGAGCCACCGGTGTCGACGTCCTGGCTACCGGTCCAGGTTCGGAATGTCGAACCACGAGAAGGGCGGCCAAGGTAAGTTTCGGAGCACGACGGAGTAGAGCAGCCAGAACGCGCCGAAACCGACGTACGCCCACCGGGACAGGCGCAGCGGGCGGAGTCTGACGCCGAACCAAGCCGACATCGCCCATTGGACGAACGCATAGACAAGGAACGGCACCGCGATCAATGCGGCCAGGTGATGTCGAGCCGCTTGCACCACGTCGGCGTGAAGCAGGTAGTAGAACATGCGCGTGCCACCGCAGGTGGGGCCGTTGATACCGGTGATCGCGTGCCACATGCACGGTCCGGTGGGGTCGGCCTCCCGGTCAGTCGGGTTGAACCGGAGCACGAATGCTGCAGCCGCCCCGAACGCCGCCAACACGCCGAGCGTCCCGACTCGCTGCGGCCAACTCACCGGACGGGCGTTCAGCGATGCGGGCGCACCGGTCGGCGTCTCGGCCGCGACACCCGCCCTGTCTGACACGACACGCTCCTATCTCATGCGATATACGACCGGAATCGTAGCGGAGGTCAGGTCGTACGGTGAATGATGGCGCCGCGGCGCCGCGCCGGTTCGATCCGACGCCTCGGGCCGCTGCGGGTCCGACCGGAGTGCACATCGAATGAGGCCGGCGCGCAGCTCACGTGGGCGGCACGGCACTCGTGTCGACCTTGCCAATGCGGGCGCGAACCTAGAGCCGGCCGTATCCCGTCACGCCGCGCGGCTTGTACTCCGCGAGCACCATGGCGAGCAGCAGCAGGACGATGGCGGCGCCCGTGTGCACGATTGGTGAGAGGTTCTGCAGTCCACCAAGGTCGGCCACCGTTCGTGACGGCCGATGTCGGCCAGATGACCCAACGTCTGCATGTACATCAACGGCACCACTCCGCCGCCACTCCAGGCCCGCAGGATGGTTCGCCGGGAAAGGGATGGCATGGTGTCCCTTAGCTTCGCGATTGCCGGAGTGGCCGGAACTAGAGCCGATCTAGTTTCCGGATCACGACCGGCGGCTGAGAATCGCTGACGGGCTGGGTGGTGGCCGGCCCTCCGATTCGGTGTGCAATTCGGACTGACGGACCCCGGCAGTAACTGGCGTCGGTCCTGAATGGACGCCACCGAGGTCAGTGCTCGCAGCTCATGCCGTCCCACCCGGCGAAGCCGTGGTGCATGCCCGGGTTGTGCTCGCCGGTGAAGCCCATGGTCTTGGCACAGTGGCGCACATGCTGGCCGTACTCGGCCCCGGTTGGCTCGTTGGCAAGTGCGGCGGTGGGTGCGGCGATCACGAGGGCGGCGGTGAAGGTCAAGGTTACGGCGATGCGGCGTGAGAGTGTCATTGGAGTTCCTCCACAAAGGACTGGCATGCGCATGACTGACGGTTACTTGTCGGCTGCCGCCGATGTGTAGCGGTCGGGGTCGGCGCCGAAGGTTGCCGCGCAGTGGGTGGAGCAGAAGTAGTACGTTGCGCCGGCGACCTCGCGGCTGGCCGCCGCGGTGTCGGGTGCGACGGTCATGCCGCACACCGGGTCGATTGCGTTGATCGATGTGGTGGGCTGGTGGTCGTGGCTCATGGAGACCTCCTCGTGCGGATGAACGACCAGAGCGGCGTCGGCGGTGTTGGCGCCGGTCTGTACCTGGGGCGTGACCTTCGCCGCTGTGGCGTCGGGTAGCGGTCCGGGCTGCCAGCGGCGCAGCCGGTTGGCGTTGCCGACCACGGACAGCGAGGACAGGGCCATCGCGGCAGCGGCGATGATTGGGGATAGGCGGATGCCGACGAACGGGTAGAGCACTCCGGCGGCGATGGGAATGCCGATGCTGTTGTAGGCCAGGGCGAAGAACAGGTTCTGGCGGATGTTGCGCATGGTGGCCCGGGACAGGCGGATGGCGGTGACCACTCCGGTGAGGGATCCGGAGATGAGGGTGATGTCGGCGGCTTCGATCGCCACGTCGGTGCCGGTGCCGATGGCGAGCCCGACGTCGGCACCGGCCAGGGCCGGGGCGTCGTTGATGCCGTCGCCGACCATCCCGACCCGCCGTCCTTCCGCCTGCAGCCGGGCGATCTCGCTGGCCTTGTATTCGGGCAGCACCTCGGCTAGGACGCGGGGGACACCGACCTCGGTGGCGATGGCGGTGGCGGTTCGCGCGTTGTCGCCGGTGATCATGACGACGTCGATGCCGAGCTGTCCCAGGGCGGCGATGGCGGCCGTGGATTCCGGTTTGACGGTGTCGGCGACGGCCAGCACGCCGGCGGCCCGGCCGTCGACGGCGACGAGGATCGGGGTCTTGCCCTGCGCGGAGAGCCTGGCCACGATGGGCTCGCACGCCGACGCGTCGATGCCGGCCCCGGTTAGCAGTCGTGCGGTGCCGACCAGCAGCGTGTGTCCGTCCACAGTGGCCTGGATGCCCTTGCCGGTGATCGAGTCGAATCCGGTCACCGCCGGCAGGTCCACGCCGCGTTGTCTGGCGCCGGCCACGACGGCGGCGGCGAGCGGGTGCTCGCTGTCGGCTTCCGCTGCAGCCGCGAGCCGCAGCAGGGCGGTCTCGTCGAGGTTGCCGGTGGTCACGACGTCGGTGAGGGCCGGCTTGCCGGCGGTGATGGTGCCGGTCTTGTCGAGCACGATGGTGTCCAGCTTGTGCGCCGTCTCGAGAGCCTCGGCGGAGCGGATGAGGATCCCGGCTTGGGCGCCCTTGCCTGTGCCGACCATGATCGACAGTGGGGTAGCCAGGCCGAGCGCGCACGGGCAGGCGATGATCAGCACCGCGACCGCGGACACCAGGGCAAGCGTGCCGGCCGGTGGCGGTCCGGCGAGGAACCAGACCGCGAATGTGCCGATCGCGATCGCGATGACGGCGGGGACGAAATAGGCCGAGATGGCGTCGGCGATCCGCTGGATCGGCGCCTTGGATGCCTGGGCCTGCTGGACCAGACGGATGATTTGCGCCAGCATGGTGTCGGCGCCGACCTTTGCCGCGCGCACGCGAAGTGACCCGGTGCCGTTGATGGTGGCGCCGATGACGGCATCGCCCTCGCGTTTGGTCACGGGTATCGGCTCACCAGTGACCATCGACTCGTCCACTGCGGACTGTCCCGACAGAACGATCGCGTCGACCGGGATCTTCTCGCCGGGCCGGACCAGGACCTCGTCGCCGACGGCGACCTGCTCGACCCGGATATCGGTCGCGGTGCCATCACGGACGACGTGGGCGGTACGGGCCTGCAGACCCAACAGGGCCCGGATGGCCTCGCCGGTGCCGGCCTTGGCCCGGGCCTCTATCAGCCGGCCGAGCAGGATCAACGTGATGATGACACCGACGGCCTCGAAGTAGACGTCACGCACGTCGGCCGGCAGCACCCCAGGGGCGACGGTGACCAGCAGGCTGTAGCCGTAGGCGGCCATCGTGCCCAGCGTGATCAAGCTATTCATCTCCGCCCCGCGATGGGCCAGAGCGAGCCAGCCGGTGCGGTGGATCGGCCAGCCGGTGTAGAAGATCACCGGCGTGATCAATAGCAGCTGCAGCCAATGGTTGAGCAGCAGCGACGGCACCCGGTCCGCGCCGAACACCTCGTGGGCCATCACCGCGAACAGCACCGGTACGGTCAGGACCGCGCCCACGATCACCCGCCGGGTCAGGTCGGTGATCTCCGCTTGGCGTTCGACCGCCTGCGCAGCCTCCACGTCGGCCGCCCGCCGGCCCTCCTCTGATGCGCGGTCATCGACGATGGCCGCCGCCGGTGGTTCGCTCGTCGCGAGCGTCGGTCCGGTATCTGCCTCCTCGGCCGGGTCGACCAGCAGCGTGCCGTGCACCATGTTCATCCCGCAGGCAAACCCGAACGAGCCCGCCTTGGCCGGGATCAGCCGCACCGTGGTGCGCTCGTACGCCGGCAGGGCAGCGCTGAGCGCGAAGTCACCGAACACCACCCGCGACGTGCAGTCACCCGACTCCTGCCGGTCGAAGACCAACTCCACCGGCACCCCTTGGCGCACGCGGATGACATCGGGGTGATACCCGCCGCGCACGGTAACATCCACCCGCTGCACCCCACCGGCAAGCTGGGCCGTGTGGGCCTTACGCGGGGCGAAGAAGAACCAGCCCAGCCCGGCGATCGCGAGAAGCGAGCCGAATAGAACGGCGATGTCGGCGATGCTCATGACGTTTCGTCCCTTCGGCCGGTTGAGCCCTCAGCCTTCCATGACCATACCCCCCCGGGGTAGGGACCTTCGACCCGTCAGCCGATGACTTTCGTGCCTGGCAAACTCGTCTGTCCTGTCCACGGCGACACGATTCGCCACCTCTCGCTGGGCGCTCTCGGAAGCGAAGGGTCCGTGTCGCGGCCGGGCGACGAGCATCCCGAGGTCTCTGCATGGCCATGGGGGCCCGGACCTAGACGAGTGATTCCGATCTCTGGTGATCTTGGTCAGTGGTCGTAGGCGATCAGCGAGCGTTTGGTGGGCGCGTCGGTGGCCCAGTTGTGCCAGATCGCGGCGGCCAGGGCGAGCAGGCGTTGGGCGACGCGGGCGTACACGCCTGCTTCGCTACGTCCGCCACGCTTTTCGAGGTCGAGTTGACCTTTGAGGGTGTCGTTGACTGACTCGATCCACTGCCGCATCCCGGCCAGGTTGCCGAAGCGGCGCTTCTCGTCCTTACGGTCCGGGCACACCAACAACACGCCGATCTGGTCGGCGGCGAAACGCTCCATCTCCTTGCCGGACAAGCCTTTGTCGGTCAGCACGATCATCCCGTCGCGTAGCGCCGCCCGGTCGCGGGCGTGGTCGAGCAACTCCTGGGCGACCTCCCGTTCGCCGAGCTTCGGGTTGGCCAGACACCACGCCACCGGCATGCCCTCGGCGGTGGTGAGCAGGTACAGCTTCAGCCCCCAGTACCAGCGCGAGTGCGAGGCACAGTAGCCGTAGCCGGCCAGCCCGGCCAGATCCGAACGTCTGACAGTCTCCCGCGACGTTCCACATGGGACTGGAGTGGCGTCAACAGACGCAGATCATCGGCCCAGGACGGACACACTGTGGCCAGGTACTCGGTGGTCCGGCAGATCAGTGCTGCTGCGGCCTTGACCCGATTGTGGTAGCCGGGCTGGTTGGGCAGGTAGGGGAACAGATGGCCCAACCGGGCGTAGCACACGCGCATCCAGTGATGCTCCGAGCGGGCGCCCAGCAGAACCTGCGCCACCGCCAGACACACCAGTTCAGCGTCAGTGAGCTTCTTCGGCCGGCCAGGCCCACGCCGCTGCTCCGCCGGAATCACGTGGTCGTCGACCAGCACGTACAGTGCGATCAGGAGGGTATCCAGGTCTGTATTGACAAACGAACGTGGATACCCTCTCTAAAGATCATGATCTAGGCGACTCGCCGTACATCGGGTTAGGAATCGCTCGTCTAGCACGGGGCAAGCGCTACCCGACACGCTCGCCGGCCGGCCGACGGTGACGGCCGGGTTGGCGAACGACGTCGATGACGTAACAGCACCCGGCACCCCCGTAGGCGCCATAGCGGGCGCAATCAGTCCATCGGTGGTGGCTAGCTCAGCCATCTGGAGGGCCGGGCCGCGGCGCTGGCGCTGGGAACGGGTCATCGCGGACAGGCTGAACATGAGGATGTCCAGGGTCGCGTCGAGCATGCTGCTGGTACTCCGCCACAGCTAGGGGCGGACGTTGATGGTGCCCCATCATGCCGAGGTCTTCGTGGTCGAGGATGTGGCAGTGGTAGACGCTGCGGCCGGAGTAGTCGGTGAACGGGATGCGCAGGCGAGCCCAGCCGTTGCCGGGGACCAGGACGACGTCCTGGCGTAGCCCGATCGATGGCGAGCCATCGCTGATGTCCAGGACTTGGAACGGCCAGGCGTGCAGGTGGAACGGGTGGTCCATCGGACTGGTGTTGCGGATGGTCCATTCCTCGGTGGTGCCCAGCCGGACTGTTTGGTCGTCGCGGTCTGGGTCGAAGGTGCGCCCGTCGATGGTGAAGCTCATCCCGTTCAGCATGCCGCCCATACCTACGCCGAAGGTGAGCTGGCGCTGCCGCGCTGCCGGGCCGGGTGCGACGGGCGGTGCCGGCAGCGTCGCGGACAGGGCAGGCGCGGTCGTGGGCGACCCACCCACTGCCAGAGTGGCCAGGGTGATGGAACTGGTTATGGCGGGGCCGCCATCCATCATGCCGCCCATCATCCCTATGCCGCCGCGGTTGTACGGCTCGCTGATGAGCCGGTGCTGGCCGACGCCGGAGGGACGCACGAGTACGTCGGCGCGGATGCCGGGAGCCAGCACGACCTGGTCCCGGTCGACCGGGCCTGGAAGGAACACCCCGTCGAGGGCGACTTGGGTGAGCCGGTGGCTCTCCAGCCGCAGGACCAGCACCCGGGAGACGCAGCCGTTGATGATCCGCCACCGCTGCAGGGCCCCCGGCGCGGCTTCGATGACGGGTTGGTGCTGGCCGTTGACCAACACGAGGTCACCCTCGCGGCCCAATCATTTTGGCCATCGGCCCTGCCGGTACGACGCGTCCGGAGCCGTCCAAAGAGTCAGCGCAAGGCGCGCGGCGGTGTTCCGCGGATAACTCAGGTCGACGCCGGTCAGGTGCAACGTCGGCGGCGTTACAACGACCCTGATCACATGTGGCACCCCGAGTACGGCACGTATCGGGACCGCCGCGAGGTGACCGCCATAGGCGATGAAGAAGCTTCCGCGTCGACGAACGGGTCAGTCATACGATCACCGAACAGGGCATCGCCCCAACCTTCACATTGGTGGGTGGAAGGCGTGCCACGGCACAGGCACCGACGACACAGTCACCCTTGGAGTTCAGACGGACGACGACCGATGGCCCGGCGGTGGTGCGACCTGCTGCGTACTGACTGCGAATGCCGCCCCGTGACGACCTGTCCCACGGTCAAGTGGCGGTCAGAGATCAGACTCACGCACTGTCGCCGTTAGCCGATATGGCTCTGAGCTGCGGAAACCTTGTCGGGACGGCGGGATTTGATTCCCTATCGGGGATGGCTTGTCAAGTGGTTGGTCGCTGGCGTTGTTGTGCTGGTAGATGAGGCCGAATATGGCTTGCTGCAGGCGGATCAGATCCGTGCCGGTGGTGAGTGGTGGGTAGCCGTGGCGGGTCAGGACGGCGGCGATGTCGAGGGCCAGGCCGAGGCTGAACCGGGTGTCGGCGTTGTTGGCGGGTCGGGGCAGCGGGTAGGCCGGCGTAGCCCTCATCGGACTGTCCCTTCGTCAACCGCGTGACCACCAGCCGTCCGCCGCGGTTGTGTGCTTGACGTGTTCGTGGTGCTGCCTAAGGATCGGGGGTAGGGAAGGTCGCCTCGTTTGCCGGCGCTTCGTGCGTATGGCTTGCCATGTCCCGCGTGGACTTGCTGAGGGGCCTTCCCCCTTGTGGTCTTGCGGGATCGGCGGCGGGTGCGCACGTCGGCGGGTACGGCCCACTCTTCGGCGATGATCTTCCTGGCTTGTTCGGGGGTGACGGGTTCGCCGGTGGTGTCGCAGATGACGTAGGGCATGCGGCGGAGCATCACGGCCCAGGCACGTTCGGCCAGGCGGGCCGCGACGACGCATAAGGCCTTGAGGTGACCCGCGCCGCGCTCGACCATCTGCACGTAGTAGATCTTCGCGAGTTGGGGGTCCTGTTTACGGGCGTGGTCGGCGGCCCGGACCAGTGTCGAGCGAAGCAGCCGGGAACCGGCCTTAGACATGGGTTGGCCCTTGCGGTCGGTGTCGCCGGTCTCCGAAGCCCGCGGTGTCAGGCCCAGGTAGGACTTGAAATGCCCGCCGGTGGGGAAACGTGACGCGGCACCGATGACCGCAGCCAATACCGGGCCGCCGACCTCACCCAGGCCGGGCAGGGTGCGGGCGAGCTGGCCGGGGTCGGCCCACCGGTAGGCGGTCTCCCGTTCGGCCGCGTGGACCGCCAGCTCCGCCTCGATCACCCGGATCAGCCGTACCTCGGTGGCGACCTCGGCGGCGAGGTCGACGAAGGACACCGCCGGATGATCGGCGTACAACTCGACCGCGGCCTCGGCGGCGGCCAGCCACTGCTCGGCCCGGGGGCAGCCCAACTGGTTGCGGGATGCCTTGGCGATGACAGCGGTGAGCTGGGCTTTGCCCAGCCGCAGCAGCGCCCGCGGGTCAGCCCACTGCTCGAGCACGGCAAGGTCGGCCTGGCCCAGATCGCCAGTCAACGGAGTCAGCGGCATCAGCTGCCGAACCAGGTCTTTGAGGCGAACCTTGTGCTCGGCGGCCTGCATGGTCAGCCGGTCGCAGGCACGTACCCGCCGATCCAACGCGGCCCGCTCCCCGGCAGGCAGCCGCGGCGGCGTCAACCCGTCCGGGTCGACTAGCGGCAGCCGGGCCAGGGTATCCGCGTCGATACCGTTGCTCTTCGCATGCCGAGATAGGAACCGGCGAAGGTCCGCCGCCTTCTGGCTGGACACCCGATAAACGACATGGCCCCGGGCGCTAAAGAAGACCGCGATCGGCAGCCACGCCGGCCCGGTCGGCTCCATCACCACCTCCAACCGGGTGCCCTGCGGCGCGCCGGCCAACGCCGCCGCCTCGATCAACGTCAGACTCGCCACGCTCGGTTCGCAGCGCCGCCGGCACACCTCCCGCCCCGAACCATCAAGGACCCGAACCGTATGGGCCGACGCGATCCCCAGATCGATGCCCACCAGTCGTCGCTGCCTGTCCACCGCGCTCCCTTCGCCGATCCAGCCTGCCTTTCTCCAGCTGGTCGCCGAGGGCGGCGAACATCACGGCCACGGTCCCAAGGAGGCAGAGCCCGACAACGGCTCCCACTCATGTGCTGCAAACGGGCCCGACCTCACCGGGCCGGCCCACTTCCCTCATCCGGGGCATCCGTGGCCAGGCCAGCGGTGGCAATCAAATCCACGGGGCTTTCCCCCAGAACCCAACTCAACGCCACCCACCGGACCAGCCGGGATGCTCATGCAACCCTGGAACCCCGAGCCGGTCAAGCACCGGAGTCCTTTACATGAACCCACGACCCCTTGACCCCCAGCAAAGGTCAAGTATGCTGCAACCCGATAGTCCATAGTGGACTAGAATCTACCGGTCGTCGGTCGCGTCGCCGGACGGGCCTCGATTGATCTTGGACGGGTGCCGCCCGACGCAAGATGTGTCTCAATGTTCGCCGGGGTGTAACTCAGTGACGGCTCCTCGCACGGTCAAATGACGGTCGGGCGATCATGGATGCCTAGTCTTCCGGGGAAACCTGAGGCCCTGAGGGGATCGTGTGGCCCTCCTGATGGCTGCGCAGGACCGCCAGCCCGCCGTTCTGCTCCGCGTAGACGGTCGTCGGTAACGCGTTGCCCGCGACCTTCGTGCGGCAGGTGTTCCTCCGTCATCGGCTTGTGCCCGCACACAGTGCCGGCACCAGTCGGGAATCGTCAACGAACGAGCTTACGTACCGCTGCCGCGACCGCCATGGGGCTAGCTTCCATGCGACCTCCGCGCGGGGCAGACCGCCCGTGCATTGGGTCGGGCGGTCTGCCTCAGCCGTGATCAATCTCGGGTACGCCAGCGTCGTCGAGCATGGTGAAGAAGTCAGCGATACGGCCCCCGCGGGCGTACGGGCTGGTGGTCGTGAAGATGATCCGCTGGGCGGCCCGGGACAGCCCCACGAAGAACGTCGACGTCGACTCGACGGGGTCTCGATCGTGGGCCCACCATTGTTCGTCGTCGAGGACGAGGAAGAACACGGTGTGATACTCCGGGCCTTTGCTGCGGTGCGGTGAGCAGGACGACCGCGTCAGCGCACTCGAACTGATCCAATGCGTCGGTCCAGCCGACGCTTCTCGGGGCCACAGTGGCAAGCCGGGCAGCGAACGCGTCGGTGACAATGCCCAATTGCTCATCGGGCGTCGCCGACTTCACGTACCGGCGCAACGCGGCGACGTCGAGGAGGCTGAGCACGTAGGTGACGGTGTCCCTGGCCGACGTGACGTCTGGCGGGTTGGCCTTGAGCCAGAATCGCAAGGATATGGTCAGCGTCGATAGATCGTCGCCGACCCGGGGCTGCGCCGCTTCGTCGCCCACAGCGCCATGCATCCGGGTCAGTGTCGCCAGCACCTCGCGCCACACCCTAGGTAGCCCGCGGGGTTGATCGGCCAGCCGCAGCAGACCCAGGAGCAGGCGGACGATCTCGTGCTTGAGCAGATCCTGCAGGCGCATCGTTCCGACCAGTGCGTCGTCGTTGCGCACTCTGATGTCGTGGCGGGCCAGCTCGTCACGAAACCGGGCCTCGAAGTCGACGATCTTCTGCCGGGCGAGCAGGGCGAAGTCCGCCGGTACCCGGTTGGACGCGGCGATGTCCTGGGCGATCCAGCCCGCGATGACGACGGCCTCGCGGTCGAGGCTGGAGAACGTCCACACCTCCGCAGGGGTGTCGTCGGAGTCGGAGTTCGCCTTCGAGATCGCCGGCACGGTGCCGGCGTCCAGGCTGACGGCGATGACGTGCTGCAGGTCAACGAGGGCTGGAGTGGAGCGGAAGTTCCACGTCAGCGGGTAGGTGGTCGCATCGAACGCTTCGGCGAAACGTTCGAGTGCCTTGGGCAAGGCGCCGGCCCAGCCCATGATGCGCTGCTTGCTGTCCCCGACGGCGGTGACCGTCGGCCCGTCGGCGAAGACGGAGACCAGGAACGAGAACTGGGCGCTGGTGGTGTCCTGGAACTCATCGACGAACACGAACGGGTACGTCAGACGCAAGGCCCGTCGTAGCCTCGGCACGGAACGCACGAGCAGCTCGGCCAGCCGGTTGAGCATGACGAAATCCACGTCCGCCCTTCCTGGCCGCAGATAGCGTGCACGCCACCACTGCAGCGCGGCGTACCCGGTGGCGGCAGCCGGGTCGCCGACCGGCACCGTGACAGGCAGATCCCAGCCTCCCACGGTGTCGGCGACGAAACGGCCCGCGCGCAGCCTCGCAACCTGCGGCAGTAGCGCCGCCGGGGCGGCCGGGATGATGTTGCCGAGGAAGCCCTCGATGTGCCTTTCCGAGGGGAAGTCGATGTCGTAGCCGTCCTTCATCCGCCAGCCCGTGGGTAGGGCAGAGGCGAACCGGTCGACCAGCCCCTTGGTGAACGCGTCGAACGTCATGGACACGAACCGAGCGGCGTGGGTCGGGCACGCGGGCGGCGACCCGCCGGCCGAGGTTGGCGGCGGCGTCGCGTTTGAACGAGATCGCCAGGATGCGTTGCGGCCACGGGCATTTGCCGGTCTGCAGCAGGTAGGCCGCCCGCTGGGCAAGGAACTCGGTCTTGCCGGCCCCCGGCCCGGCCACGACCGCCGCGTTCCCTTCGTCCCGCAGGGCGTTCCAGGCGGCCGGTTCGAGGTCGTCGACGCCGATCGGTCGCCAGTCGGCGGCCGGGATCAGCACGCTGGGTCGCGCTGCCGGCGGACTCGACCGCTCGAAGTCGTCGGAACGGCTCACAGCCCTACCTGTTCACGGATGTGCTCGATGAGGGCGGTGAGCACGGGCGGTGCGCCGTCGCGCAGCTGCTCGTCGGTGAGGCGGCTGAGGGCCCGCAGATGACTGCTCGGCTTTGAGTGGGTCACAAACAGATACCGGTACCAGCGCAGGCGTTCGGCACGATGCGGTTCCTGCCAGAACTCCTCATCGGTGCCGTCCTCGCCGATCACCGTGGTAAGCGCGTCGA
>JAXIPB010000185.1:0-5761 GCA_045403155.1 Micromonosporaceae bacterium | reverse complement strand
CGTGATACCGCCCACGGGCATAGCGGTGCGATTAGGGCGCTTTACGGGCAAACAGCGCGCACTTCACCCATGGGTACCTTCCGTCGCCGGGTACCGTGTTGACCGCCCGCAGCGCCTCAGTCGGGCGGAAACGGGATGGCGTGGAGATCGAGGTCACTAAGGTAGTCGCCGGTCATCGGCGCGAAGCCGCATGGCGACTGTATTGCGAAGCCTTCGATGAGTTGCGCACCGCTGCGGTGCAGCGTCACCTCATGCATCGACGCGAGTTCGACGACGTGATGGCGGACGAGCGGGTCGTGAAGGTCGTCGGCGTGGGGGGTGACCCGGCCGTGGTGTCCGCGCTCGCCACATACACCAACGAGCTCGAGGCCATGCCACTGATCTCCCCGGAGTACTTCGCTCGACGGTGGCCGGAACTCTACGCCACCCGGCGGATCTGGTACCTGGGGTTCTTCGCGATCCACCCCGAGCACCGGCGTACCGGCGCCTTCGAGGCGGTCATCGAGGACATGTGGCAGGTCGTGCAGGCGGGGCAAGGGATCGCGGCGTTGGACATCTGCCAACGCAATGAAGAGTTGGGCCTGCCGCGGGCGATCGAGCAGATGCTCGCTTCGGTGTCGCCCGGCGTTACCGCGTCCCGTATCGACGAGCAGGCGTACTGGGTCTACACGGCGCCGCCGACGACCTGACCGACCTCGATCAGGCGGGTGAGACTCGGCCACCGTTGGATGAACCGGGACGGCTCGAGCGGTGCATCCCACAGCCAGCCTTGGCCCTGCGACACGCCCAAGTTGGCGAGCACCCGCCGCTGCGCTTCGCATTCCACCCCTTCAGCGACGACGGTCAGGCCGAGGGCCCCGCTCATCGCGACCACCGCGCGTACGATCGCCTGGTCCTCGGCGTTAACCCCGAGCCCGCCCACGAATGCCTGGTCGATTTTCACTCCGGTGACCGGGTGTCGCCGCAGATAGCCGAGGGCGGAGAATCCCGTGCCGAAGTCGTCGACGACGATCGAGACGCCGATGGCGCGCAGCTCGCGCAGGACATTCTCGGCGACGGTCGAGTGATCGATCACGACGGACTCGGTGATCTCCAACGCGACATTCCGCGCCGGCACGTCGTACTTGGTCAACGCTGCCGCGACCATCCCGGGCAGGCCGGAATCGCGCAGCTGCCTCGGCGACACATTGATCGAGATCCAAAAGTCCTCCCGAACGACATGCCGGTCCCTCCATGCAGCGAGCTGCCGCAGCGCCTCGCGCAGTACCCACTGGCCGATCGCTGAGATCAGACCGGTGTCCTCAGCCACCGGGATGAACGTCGCCGGCGGCACCGGGCCGCGCAGCGGATCGTGCCACCGAAGCAGCGCCTCGGCGCCGAGCATCCTTCCGTCGGTCAGGTCGACGATCGGTTGATACATGACGCGCATCTGGTTCTCGTCCAGAGCGTGCCGCAACGCGAGTTCGAGATCGGCCCGCTCGCGGACGCGCTCGTGCATCGACGCGTCGAACATCGTCCACTTGCCCGGTCCTTCGGACTTGGCCTGATACATCGCGGTATCCGCGTCCCGTAGCAGGGCCTCCGCCGTGGCAGTGGTCCCGCCTTCCAGCGGAGCGCAGGCGACCCCGACCGATGCGGTGATCATCGCTTCGATGCCGCGCACGTGCACGGGCGCAGCGAAGCACTGGAGGATGCCTTCAGCGAGATCGACCGCGTCGGCGTGGTGTCCGAGGTGGACGACCACGAATTCATCGCCGCCGACCCTCGCGACCTTGGCAGCGGCCGGCACCCTCGACCGTAGACGCCGGGCCACCTCCACGATCAGCTGATCGCCGACCTGGTGACCCCGAGAGTCGTTGACCAGCTTGAAGCCGTCCAGATCGACATAGAAGACCGAGACCTGCCCTCCCGGGCGCGGGCGCTCGGCGATGAGCCGGTCGACTTGGGCCGGGAGCATCACCCGGTTGGGCAGCCCGGTGAGATAGTCGTGCGTGGCCTGGTGTTGATACCGGCGCTTTGCCGCCGAGTACGCGTGCACCGCGGATACGGCACGTCCGAGCAACAGGGACACCAGCGCCACGCCACATGCGGCGACCACCCAACGATCCGTGCGTGATGGATTGGACACCAGAGCGGTCAACGCGAACGGCGCGGCCAGTGCGGGCACGATCAGCAGCAGGCGCGGCCACGACCAGGACTGTACGGGCGCCGGCGCGGCCCGGCCCAATTCGACCATCGACGGGTGCAGCGCGGAAGCGCCGAGGCACACGAACCCGAGCAGGAACGGTAGGTCCAGCAATCTCGAGCCGGTCAGATCGCCGGTGGTGCCGATCATCGCGTACGCCACGTCTCCGATGAGCATAAGCACCGCGGAGCCCACGAGCAGAAGGTAGCTGGAGTTGCGCACCGCGGTGGTGAACGCAAGGCTTACCACCATCAGGACCAGAACGACATCGAAGAACGGATACGCCGCCGCCAGAACCGACACGACCGGCGGCCGCCCCCCGACCGAAGCCGCGGGCAGGGAGAACAGCACCGCAAACACGACCCCGACGCCGACACCCACGATCAGCCCGTCGATGAGCGCGTGTCGCTCCAGCCCCCGCCGGACACGTAGGAAACTGGCGAGCGCAAGCAAGCTGAAGATGTATCCGGGCACTGTGAACGCGTCCGCCAGCAGGACGGCGGCGCCCAGCTGATCAGCCGCCCAAGGTCGGACCACGGCCCCGACCATAAAGCCCGCAGCCGCTAGCGCCAGCAACGTCCACGGGCGTCGGATCTCCGCCCGATTCTGGCGCGGGCCTAAAACCAACGCGACGACGGTGCCGATGCCCACGCCGGCGAATGCCCCGATCGTGCTGGTCGCGGAGAGGTCGAGAATGTATACGACCGCGGCGACCACTCCTACGGCGACGAATGTCTCCAGCGCGACGGGTCGAACGTTCACCGGCGCGCCTCTGCGCTGCGATTCTGTAACCGTCATGCGACGCAAACCTTCGGCTCTGGCCACGGGACAAGGTCCGCGGAGGCAACCAACAACTGCGTGGCGTCGCAAGCGGTCAACGCGGGCGCGAACAGGAACCCCTGGCCGAGTCGGCAGCCAAGCGACAGCAGCGCGTCCCGCGCAGCCGGCCGTTCGATGCCCTCGGCGACCACATCGAGACCCAATGACTCCGCGATAGCAAGGATCGCGCGGACGATGGAGCGGTCGACTCCCTCGTGAGCAGCGCCGGGAACGAACGATCGGTCAATCTTGAGGCAGTCGGCCGGGAACTGTTTGAGATAGGTGAGATTGGAGTAGGAGCTACCAAAGTCGTCGAGTGCGAAGTGGACGCCGCCGGCGCGCAACTCCCGGGTGACGGGTGTCACGTCCACTCCGGCGTGGCTCCGCTCCGTGACCTCGAGCCAAACATCCGCCGGTTCGATGCCGACGCCACGTATCAACGATAATATGTGTTCGGCCACGCCGACCTGTTTCAACTGTGTCGCCGATAGATTGGCGTTGAGTCGCAGGTTGCCCCAGCCGGCAAGGCGCTGCCACGACGCGAGTTGTCGGCATGCCTGTTCCAACACCCACTCGCCAATGGCGACGATCTCGCCGGTCTCCTCGGCGAGGGGTATGAAGACGTCAGGCGCGATAGGGCCGCGGTCCGGGTGGTTCCACCGCAGCAATGCCTCGAATGCCACCGGGCGGCCGGTCTCTAGCTCGACGATCGGCTGATAACGAACCTCGAACTGGCCCCGGTTCAGCGCGTGCAGCAGTTCCGATCGGATGCTGAGCCGGTCCAGCGACCGCAATGAGTCGGCGTCGTCGAAGACCTCGACCGCACCGGGACCGCGCAACTTCGCGGCGTACATCGCCGCGTCCGCGTCGCGAAGCATCGCGCTCGAGGTCGTCTCGCCTCGCACCCCCAACACACCACCGATGCTCGCGGTGACCGACACGCGCTCGCCCTGCAGGATGAATGGCTCGCGGAGAGCGAAGAGAAGGCGCCGACCGATGTGCTTGACTTCACAGAGGCTGTCAACCTCACCGAGGATCATTACGAACTCGTCCCCGCCGAACCGAGCCAACAGATCCGTGGCTCGTAGATCCTTTCGGAGCCTCTCCGCCACTAGCTGGAGCAGTTTGTCCCCCGCCTCGTGGCCCAGCCGGTCGTTGACTACCTTGAACCCGTCCAGGTCACAGAACAGCAGTCCAACGAGGGAGGCCGAGCCGCCCGAGAGCACGTCGTCGAGTCGTTGACTCGCGAGATCACGGTTGGCGAGACCGGTCAGCGGGTCGCGGGTCGCGCGGTTGCGGAGCTCACGGTAGAGACCCGAGTTCTCCAGGGCAGCGCCGACGTAGCTGGCGAAGATCGTAGTGATCTCGATGATCTCGTTGCGGAACGGACGCGGACCTTTGCGCGCGGCATACAGAAGCGCGACCGGGGCACCCTCGCGCATCACGGGGACACAGAGGACGGTATGGGGTGCCGAGTCGACTCCGACCGAATGCGTGCCGATCCAAGGCCTGCCCTGCAGCGCAGAATCCCAGGCCGGGAGCTCCTCCGCGCGGCCGTTGGCGCTCATCGCCGGCTGCTCCGAAAAGCCCCGATGGCCCCACAGGTACAGGCGACCGTCGTTGACGGCCAGAATCGCCGAACTATCGGCTGCCGTCAGATCTCGCAATAGCGCCACCGATTGGTCCACAAGGGAGTCCGAGTCGAGATGACGGGCGATCATGTGCCCGGTCTGCGCCAGACGCTCGATCGCCACGGCGCGCTCGCGGTCCTCCGCGGCCACGCGGAGCCGTTCCGCGACGGAGGCGAGGACATATAGGTCAGTGCCGCTAAAAGCCTCGCCGCTGCTGCGATAGAGCACCAGCAACTCGATGTGCTCGTCGTCGGTGTCCGACATCGGAACGAACGCGGCGGACCGCAGGCCGAGGTCGGCCAGCGAGGGCGGCACGTCGCGCCCCGTGGGGTCGATGTCGGTCGACACCGCACTGCGCCGGTGGATCGCCTCGGTCGCTGCTGGACCGGCGGCCCAGCTGTCGACGAACGAGGGATCGTCGTCCGGTACGCCGCAGGCGCTGCTGACAACGAGCCGACCACCGACGAGCCAGGTCATGCAAACGACATCGGCCGTGAACGTCTCGGAGATAACGCGCAACGTGTTCCCGAGCAACTCGTCCGGAGCGGACAGACTACTCAGCACCGTAAGCAGCCTGATCAGTCGGCTCGTGTCGCGATAGGCGTTGCTTGCCGCCGTCGTCGCGTCCTTCACCTGAGTGCTGAGGGCCTTGACTTCGTCCCGTAATTGCATTCTCGACGCCCCATCATCGGGCGACCGCGATCACAATGCGACCGCGGTCACCGTCGAGTTGTGGAATCCCGCGACGGTACTCGTCCGGGCAAACTCGCCGTATGTGTAGATCCCGAAAACGGGAACCGTGTCGGCCGCCGTCTGCAGCACCTGCGCCTCCTCGAAGCCGCGATCCTTCAGCACGTCGAGCCGGGCCACGCAGCTGAACACGAGCAACAGCGAGGCGTCCCGGCCGGCGACCGCTTGCTCGGCGATCCGGCGGCTCATGGCGAGCGTTTCCTCCTGGTCGCAGGAGACGATCTGGATCGCCGAGTACACGGGCAATGGTGCGAACGTGCGTATGTTTCCGTCATTGTCCATGAAGACGCCTCTAATCAGGTGCGAACCGTCCGGCTCGATGAGCCCGAACGCGTGCAGCGAGTAGTAGCCGCCCGGCCGTACCCGGTCGAACTCT
>JAXIPB010000192.1:0-7765 GCA_045403155.1 Micromonosporaceae bacterium | reverse complement strand
TATGGCGTAATGCAATCATCGGCGACTCAGCCGAAAAGATCCGGTTGTCGCGGAGCTGTCCAGCGTGATGAAGGCGTCGGCTTGGATCTGGCTGCGGGACGCGCTGAGTTTCGCGTGGCTGCCTGGCACACCTTTAGTCCCGACGACGGGCTGAGAGGCAATCACATGGATTTGCCGTCGAGCGTCGCAGCCTGCATGGTGAAGAGGAGACGAGCAAAGGGGAAACCCGTGGCAGAACTGTTGGTGGACTTCATCACCTCGCTCGACGGCTACGCCGCAGCGGAGGGCTGGCCAGGCTACTGGGGCCTCGAGGGACCCGAGTACGTGGCGTGGCTCGACCAGTCGCCGGAACGCCGTTACACGGCCCTGATGGGCGCGACCACCTACCGGTTGATGGCGGACTTCGCGGCCACGTCCGACGACACCAGCTTCGCGCAGCTGACCGAGATGTCCAAGGTGGTGTTCTCCTCGACCCTGAAGAACCCGTTGGCGTGGGCCAACACGCGCTTGGTCGACCAGGATCCGGTCGAGGCCGTACGGTCGATGAAGGAGGATGACGCCGGTCCGTTGCGCACGATCGGCAGCCTCACGTTGTGCCGGTCGTTGCTCGAGGCAGGCCTCGTCGACCGCTTCCGGGTGGTCGTCTTCCCAGTCATCACCGGCAGCACCGGGCGGGAGCGGATCTACGACGGATATCCTGACGTGGGCCTCGAAATGGTCGCCAGCCGGACGTTCGACGGAAGGCTGCAGCTCCTCGAGTACGTGCCCACCGTCCTCACCGGTCCGCCGAGCGGCGGTCAGCTCGCCTGAACTGCGATCGGGGGGAGGCTGCGGTCGACGCCTAGCGTGGGCGCCTCGAGACGGACGTCGCATACCTTCGCGGGACTACCGCTGGCCGGCGCGCATCCGCCCATCGCCGCTGGGCCGCAAACACGACGGCCAGCAGTGCGGCGAATTTCCGGCGGGTCGGATGGGTACGGCTGTTGAGCACGTAGCTTCGCCCTTGACGGTCAGCGCCAGGTGAGTACCGCAGCTCAGGCGGCGACGGGCGAAGCGATCCATGCTGGCGCCATCGCCGGAGCTCCGGGAAGGACAAGATGAGCGACCAACCCCAGCCGAGCCGGGCCCCAGTGGCCCGGAAGCCAACCGGCGGGGCATGGCCGAGTCGCAAGAATCAGAGTTGCGCGCGATGCGGGCTACGCGCCACGTAACACGGCACCGAACCTCTCCGAGGCCACCGCGACAGCGGCATCGCGCGCCGCGACGGCCTCCTCCGCGGTGAGGGTGCGATCGGTCGCCCGGAAGGTGAGCTTGTACGCCAGCGACTTGCGCCCCTGGCCGACCTGCGCCCCGGTGAACACGTCGAAGAGCCGCACGGCCTCGAGCAGCTCGCCCGCCCCGTCGACCAGGGCCGTCTCAACGTCGGCCGCGGGAACGCCCGCGTCCACCACGAGCGCGACATCGATGAGCGCCGGCGGGAAGGGCGACACGAGCGGTGCCGGCCTCACCCCGAGCGGCGGCAGAGCGTCGAGGTTCATCTCCATCGCACAGGTGCGCTTCGGAAGGTCGAGGGCGGCGCACACGGTCGGGTGAAGCTCGCCGGCGTGCCCGACGACGGCACCGTCGACAATGATCTCCGCGCAGCGCCCCGGATGCCATGGGGCGTACGACCCCGAACGCGTCCGCGCCGACACGCCGGCCGCTGCGCACACGATCCGAGCCGCCTCGACGGCGTCAGCCCATCCACCCAGCCGGCCCGGGCCCCACCATCCAGTCGGTCCGAAGTCGCCGGCAAGGACAGCGGCGACGTGCCAGGGCTGGCGCGGCAGGACTGCGTCGGCGGCCGCGAACTCCTCGTCAGTCGGCCGCCGGTCGACGCCCATCGGCGGCGGCACGCCCTCCCCCGCGCGAGGGTGGAAGACGAGTCCCTGCTCGAAGAGCGCGACGTCGCGGGCGCCCCGCCCGATGTTGCGACGCAGCGTCGCCAGCAGCGGCGGGAGCAGCGTCGTCCGCATGAGCGGCTCCTCCGCGGAGAGCGGGTTCGCGAGCCGCACCGCCTGCCGGCGGGAGTCGTCGGCCGGCAGGCCGAGCGCGGCGGCGGCCTCCGAGGAGACGAACGGGTACGACAGCACCTCAACGTACCCGGCCTCGGCCAGTGTCCGGCCCACGCTGCGCCGGCGCCGCTGCTCTGGCGTGAGCCCACCGCCAGCCGGCGCCTTCGGCAGCTCGCTCGGCACGTTGTCGTAGCCGTCGAGCCGGATGACCTCCTCGGCCAGGTCGGCCGGATCGGTGAGGTCGGGGCGCCACGTCGGTGGGGTGACGCTCAGTCTGCCGTTGCCGGCCGACGCGACGTTCGCGCCGATCTGCTTGAGCAGCGCCGTCACCCGCTTGGCCGGATAGGTGACACCGGCCACCTTGGACGGTCCGTCACTCGGAATCACGATCGGCGAACGCGGCGCGACCGTGTTGATGTCGAGCACCCGGTCGTCCACCACCCCGCCCGCGTAGCGGGTGAGCATCTCGACCGCACGCTCGATGGCGACCGGTCCCATGACGGGATCGACCCCCCGCTCGAACCTGCGGCTCGCCTCGCTCGGAAGCCGGTGCCGGCGGGCCGCACGGGCCACGGTCACCGGGTCCCAGTGCGCCGCCTCGAACAGAATGTCCGTGGTCGTCGGGGAGACCTCGGTGGTCGCGCCGCCCATGATGGCGGCGAGCGAGATGACACCGGAGTCATCAACGATCACGAGATCTTCCGGGTCGAGCTTGCGGGTAGTACCGTCCAGAGTGGTTAGTCGCTCCCCTGCCCGCGCCCGGCGTACGACCAGTGGACCGCGCAGGCGGGCGGCGTCGAAGGCGTGCATCGGCTGGCCGAGTTCGAGCATCAGGTAATTGGTGATGTCGACCGAGAGCGAAATTGGACGTACGCCGGCCAGGGTGAGCCGGCGCTTGAGCCAACCCGGGCTCGACGCGGTCGGGTCGATCCCGGTGACGAGCCTCGCCACAAAACGATCGCAGCCGACGGGATCCTCGACTGTGACCGGATACGGGGGCTTCTTCGTCGCACCGGGGACCTCGTAGGCGCCGGGGTCACGGAACCTAGCCCCCAGGGAGTGCGACAGCTCCCGGGCCACACCTCGCACCGAGAAGCAGTAGCCACGGTCGGGCGTGACGTTGAGCTCTACGACCACCTCATCGAGTCCCACGGCCGGGCGAGCATCCGCCCCGAGTGGGGCGTCTCGCCCGGACGCGCCAGCGGACGGCCCATCATCCTCAGTGGAGGGTAGAACCATGATGCCGGCCGCAGTTGACGCAGGCCCAGTATCGTCGCCCAGCCCCAGTTCGCGGGCCGAGCAGATCATGCCGTCGGAGAGGTGCCCGTACGTCTGGCGGGACGCGATCGCAAAGCCGCCAGGCAGGACGCCGCCCGGCAGGATCACCGCTACCTTGTCGCCCTCCTCGAAGTTCGTCGCACCGCACACAATGGACCGCGGCTTTGATTCGCCGATGTCGACCAGCACATGGCGGATCGGCTTCTTGAACCCGGTGAGCTCGGTGATTTCGGCCACCTGGCCGACCACCAGCGGCCCGATCACCGTCCCGCGCAGGTCGACGATCTCCTCGACCTCGAGACCAACCCGGACCAGCGCCGCCTCCAACGCCTCCGGATCGGCAGGAGCGTTGACGTATTCACGCAGCCACGAAACCGGCACCTTCATGGCCTCAGACCTCCATGCCGAAGGCTCGGGTGAACCGGACGTCGCCCTCGACCATGTCGCGCATATCGGTGACGCCGTGGCGGAACATCAGCGTGCGCTCGATCCCCATGCCGAACGCGAAGCCCGAGTGCACTAAGGGGTCGATGCCGCAGGCGCGCAGCACGCGGGGGTTGACCATCCCGCAGCCACCCCACTCGATCCAGCGCGCACCGCCGCGAGCCTGCGGGAACCACAGGTCCAGCTCGGCCGACGGCTCGGTGAAGGGGAAGTACGACGGGCGCAACCGGGTCTTCGCCTCCGGGCCGAACATGGCGCGGGCGAAGTGATCCAGCGTCCCCTTGAGGTGCGCCATCGTGATGCCCTCGTCCACGACCAGGCCCTCGACCTGATGGAAGACCGGCGTGTGCGTGGCGTCGAGCTCATCGGTCCGGTAGACCCGCCCCGGGCATACGACATAGATGGGCGGCGTCCGCTCAAGCATCGTCCGCGCCTGCACCGGCGAGGTGTGAGTGCGCAGCACCAGCCCGCTGTCCGACGCGCCCCGGCGGGCACTAGCCACATAGAACGTGTCCATCATGGTGCGTGCCGGGTGGTCGGGTGGGATGTTGAGCGCGTCGAAGTTCGTCCACTCCAGCTCGAGTTCGGGCCCCTCGGCTATCTCGTACCCCATGCCGATGAAGAGATCATCGATGCGTTCCATCAGTGTCGTGAGTGGATGCCGGGCGCCGCGCGGATGCCGGTCCCACGGCATTGTGACATCGACGCCCTCCTCGACAAGGGCCTTTCGGGATCGGTCCGCTTCCAGTTCGACCAAGCGCGCCTCGAACGTCGATTGGATCGTCGCCCGGGCCTCGTTGACGCGCTTGCCGGCGTCGGCCTTCGCCTTGGGCGGCAGTGCGCCGATCTCGCGACGGGCGAGCGACACCGGAGCCCGGTCGCCGAGATGTTGATGCTTGACGGTGGTCAACGCATCGACGTCGGTGGCGTCGGCGAAGGCCTTCTCCGCCTGAGTCACGGCATCGTCGAGCGTGGCCTGGTCGAGCAGCGCGACCTGCTTCGGGTCGTACGGATCGTTGCGGTACGTCATCGTCTGTCCTCCGGCCGCCGGCACCACACGATTTTACGTATTCGAGGATCGGTCGGACGCGCGGCTTGGCCGCTGCCCACCGGTACGGCGTGGCGGAGACGAGCGATCAGCCCTCCAGCCCGCAACCGGCGGGCTTGGTAAACGACGACGCGTGCATCACGTGGGGGCTCCCGGGCGATGATGTGCTCTGGCCGAAGCGTACAGGCAGACCGCCGCGGCCGCAGCGAGGTTCAGGCTCTCAGCGCGTCCGTGGATCGGCACCTTCACCCGCGCGTCGGCGAGGGCGGCCAGTTCCGGTGCCAGGCCGTGCGCCTCCGAACCGAACAACCAGGCCGTACGGGGTGCGAGCCCGCCCGCGTCGGCGAAGTCGTCGAGGTCGGTGGCGCCGTGCGCGTCCGCCGCGAGAACCGACATACCCGCTGCGCGCATGGCCTTGACCGCCGGCTCAGCGGAACCACCGCGGACCAGGTCGACGTGGAACACGCTTCCGGCGCTGGCGCGTACGCACTTGCCGTTGTACGGGTCGACGCTGCCCTCGGGGAAGACGACCGCGGTGGCACCGGCGGCGTCGGCAGTGCGTAACACCGTGCCGGCGTTGCCCGGATCGGAGATACCAGCGAGGACGACGACGAGCCGCGAAGCGCCCGCCAGAACCCCGGCGAGGTCGACGTGATGATGCCGGCAGACCGCGACGATGCCCTGTGGCGTGACGGTCTCGGTCAGCGAGGCAAGACCCTTCTCGGTGACCGTCCAAACCGGTACGTCAGTGGCGCGCGCCTTGTCGACGAGGGCGCTGGCTCGCCCGTACCCGTCGATCGTGCCGAAGATCTCGGCCGCCGCAGCTGCGCGCAACGCCTCCCGGACCGCTTGCGGCCCCTCGGCGAGGAACAGGCCCGCCTCGTCGCGGTGGCGCCGGCGCAACAGTCGCCTCGCGGCAGCCACGCGCGGCGACCGATGGGTGAGCGCCCGCGCTACGGGCTCGGTCGGCGAGGATTCGCTCAGGCAGCGGCCTCCGTGGTTGGCAAGGCGGCCCGGGCGGCCTCGACCAAGCCCGTGAACGTCGTCGCGTCGTTGACCGCCAGGTCAGCGAGGATCTTGCGATCCACCTCGATGCCGGCTAGGCGCAAACCCTGGATCAGGCGGTTGTAGGTCATGCCGTTGGCGCGGGCCGCCGCGTTGATCCGCGTGATCCACAGTTGCCGGAAGTCGCCCTTCTTGTCACGGCGGTCGCGGTAGGCGTACTGCATCGAGTGGAGCATCTGCTCCTTGGCCTTGCGATACAGCCGCGAGCGCTGGCCACGGTAGCCACTGGCGCCCTCAAGGATGGTCCGGCGCTTCTTATGGGCGTTGACCGCCCGCTTGACGCGTGCCACGTTGTCACTCCTCAGTTCGTCGCAGAGCTTGCCGATCTGCTCGCAAGCTCGCAGATGTGTGCCGCGCGTCAGCGGCCCAGCAGCCTTCGAATACGCTTTCTGTCCGCTTTAGACACCTCGACCGTCCCGGTGAGACGGCGGGTGCGCCGGGAGGGCTTGCCCTCCAGCTTGTGACGCAAGCCGGCCTGCTCAACGAGGAGCTTGCCGCGGCCGGTGACCTTTACCCGCTTACCCATGCCGGTGTGGGTCTTCATCTTCGGCATCTAACGTTCTCCCCTACTGTTCGCCCGTAGCCGTGCCCGCGTCGGGCTCCGCACCGGCCTCCGGGATCTCGCCCGGTTCACCCTCGCGAAGTTTCGGTCCGCCGCGCGCCGGCTTGGTAGCCCGGTGCGGAGCGATCACCATGATCATGTTTCGGCCGTCCTGTTTGGGCGCGGCCTCCACGTACCCCAGGTCCTGAATCTCTTCCTCGAGCCGACGCAGGAGCCGGAAGCCCAACTCCGGGCGGCTCTGCTCACGACCGCGGAACATGATCGTCACTTTGACCTTGTCGCCGGCCTTGAGGAACCGGACGACGTGACCCTTCTTGGTCTCGTAGTCGTGTGAGTCGATCTTCGGTCGGAGCTTCATCTCCTTGATGACGGTCTGCTGCTGGTTGCGCCGCGCTTCCCTGGCCTTGAGTGCGCTCTCATACTTGAACTTGCCGAAGTCCATGAGCTTGCACACGGGCGGGCGCGCCATCGGCGCCACCTCGACCAGATCCAGGTCCACGTCGGCGGCAAGCTGAAGCGCGCGCTCCAGTGGGACGATGCCCACCTGCTCACCCTCCGGTCCGACCAGCCGTACCTCACGAGCGCGGATCTGCTCGTTGACGCGTGGCTCGACGCTGATGGGGCCTCCTCGATGTCCGACTCCCCGGTCCCGCCGCTGCGAGGCCGGCCTCCCTGCCGCCCGCGGCCCGGCGCCGTGTCCAAGTAGAGCAAAAGCCCCGGCGCATGCCAGGGCCCGCTCGACCGGTCGGCGCGCCATGACGCGCTGGCGCCGCCGGAGTGATCCGGTTGGCGCTGACCGGACCCGGCTGCCTCGCGGCGGCTCGGGTGGGAGCGGGTGCTCCACTTCTGGACACCACGTGAGCGTGGTGCGGTCGACCCGCCTAGATTAGCAGACCGCCATCTATTCAACCCAATGCAGGCACGTCGCCCGCCCCGCCGCCGCCCCCGGCCGCCCCCCGCCGGAACCGCCCCCCGGCCGGAACCGCCCCCCGGCCGGAACCGCCGGACCGCCGGACCGCCGGACCGCTCTCCAAGGTCATCGCAACTCTTCGACACTCGCCCGGTCCTCGGCGATCCGATCGGGCGACTGTCGAACACTTGGCGCCGATCATGACCTCGACCCACGAGGATCCCCCGATCACGACCTCGACCCGACCAAGATCGCCACGATCATGACCTCACTGTCGCCCCAAGGCGCCGATCATGACAGTGAGGATAAGGGGAGCGGGTCACCCGGCGGTCTGACTCGGATCATGACTGACGCGTGCTGTCCTTTGCAGGATCTGTCGGCTGTCCGGGTGGCTTGCTCGTGCG
>JAXIPB010000254.1:0-4072 GCA_045403155.1 Micromonosporaceae bacterium | reverse complement strand
GGTTTCACGGTGGTCGGGCTGGACGAGCGGGCCGAGCGGACGGTGTTCGAGGAGGAGCCGCCCGAGGGCCGCGTCGCGGTGGTGCTCGGCTCTGAGGGCGAGGGGCTCGGCCGGCTCACCCGGGAGGCGTGCGACCTGCTGATCCGTCTTCCGATGCGGGGGCGGGTCGGGTCTCTGAACGCATCCGCGTCGCTCGCCGCCGCGCTGTACGCCTTCGTCCTGCGACGCCGATCGATGGAGGGATGACCCGAGGTCGGATCGGAGCGGTCGAGATCGAAGGTTCGTCGTGTGGGCGCTCGTCACCGACGAGGGGTTCTTCGCATGATCCTCGGCCCCCGCTGCTACGCTCGCTCGAGCGCCGGCGTAGCTCAGGGGCAGAGCAGCTGTCTTGTAAACAGCAGGTCGTCGGTTCGAATCCGACCGCCGGCTCCGTAAGCCCGCAGGTCAGAGTCGTGTCGTCGGCAGCGAATCTTGGCCGTGAACGAGATGGGGCACGAAAAGGGCACGTTAGGCCGGGATTACATCCCGCAGGGCCTCCCGGTGAGGAGGCGCTGCGCCCGCAACTCGCTTGGGATATGGCCCTCCGCATATCGATCCCGCCCTGGTCAAGCAGGTCGACGACCTCATCCTCGCTACGAGGCTGGAGCTGATTTCAGGAGTCGCTTGATCAGGCCGAGCAAAGGGCGTGGGAACGGGAGATGCTCGTCACCACGGTTCTCGACCCCGTGCCCGTCCCTGTTGATGCCCGGATGCGGCCCGACCGATAGTCAAGGTTCGAAGACGCCTCTTCCCGAGTTCACCCGAACGGATTGACCCCCTTGAGGGTTCATGGGGAGTGGTGGTGCTCCAGACTCGGAACGTGACGACTGACGACGTCGGCTTCGGTAATTTCTTCGCCGAGCACAACAAACGCCTGGTTCGTGCCTGCGTGCTCCTCACGGGTTGCCCTTACAAGGGCGAGGACTTGGCCCAGGAGGCGATGGCAAGGGTCTTGGAGCGGTGGGATCCGCTGGCGACACGATCTCGAGTGGAACCGCCGACTCATCCACCTCGATGACGAAGAGAGATCTGGTTCGACCTCAAGTATGAAGCCGTCGCATCCCGCAGAGGATTGGTGACGAGCCGTGCGGCTTCTCGGTGCTCGACGGACGGCAGCTGTTCGATCGAAGCCCGCCAGCATCGGATCCGTGAGCGCCCTTAGAGGAATGTCGGTTCTGTCACGAAGCGAAAGTCCATGATGCGGTCCGTGGACAAGGACTGCGTGATCAACGATCCAGCGAGGGTCGGGACTACCGTCGCCCCGCATCCTCGTGCAACTGAACATGTCCAGGTCAGGCCTTCCGGGGAGAAGGGGGCTTGACGGCGACGGTGGATTGAGCGTACGCTTTGAGCACACGCTCAAGATGCTCTTTCCGAGAGGAGGCAACGATGAAGACGGAAGGCAACGCCATCCTCGTCCAGGCGATTTACGTCGCGGTGGCCGTCGGGCTCACCGTCTGGCTCGCCAGGACGCTCTTCCGGAACGGGACGGCGTTCCTGCACGACGTGTTCGCCGACCGTCCGCAGCTGGCTGAGGCCGTAAACAAGCTGCTGGTCACGGGGTTCTACATGCTGAACCTGGGCTACGCGCTCTGGATCCTGCGGGCCTCGCGCGGCTATGACGGGTTCGAGGCCATGCAGTTCCTCGTGAACCGCCTGGCTCTGCTGCTCGTGAGCCTCGCGGCGATCCACTTCGTGAACGTGCTCGTGTTCTGGCGGATCCGCACTAGGCGCGAGCTGCGGCAGATGCCGTCACCCGTCTTGCCGCAAGTGTTCGTTCCGCCGACACCCGCGCCGACAGAGGGATGACAGTGGACGGCCCAGCTCCGGCCGGACTCGCGTCCATCCCTGAGCCGGGCGAGAGCAGCACGAGGATCACGGTCCTCTACGACGAGCGGTGTACGTTCTGTCTCCGCTGTCGGGACTGGCTCGCGGAGCAGCCCTGCCTCCTCGAGGTGGAACTCCTGCCGGCGGGCTCCGCGATCGCCCGCGAGCGCTACGGGGCCGTCCCATGGCTCGGGCGCGAGCTCGTCGTCGTCGACGATTTGGGACGCGCCTGGGTCGGGCCGGCGGCGTTCGTCACCTGTCTTTGGGCGACGGCGCGCTATCGCGGACTGGCGTACATCCTGTCGCGCCCTAGCCTGTCGAAGCACGTGGGCAGCTTCTTCATGCTCGCCTCACGCCGCCGCGGCCGATGGAGCGAGTTGCTCGCGAGGAAAGACGACGACTGCTCGTGGTGCGACGATGCTCGGGTGCGATGGGCCCCGTGAGCATCGCGGCCAGTCGCGGCGCCGCCACGCGGGACCGGATCGTCGAGGCGGCGCTCGAAACGGTGCGCGAGGATGGGTTCGCCGAGACCACCGCCCGGTCGATCGCCCGGCGGGGCGGGTTCAACCAAGCGCTGATCTTCTACCACTTCGGCACGGTGAACGATCTGCTACTGGAGGCGTTCGGTCGGGTCTCCGAGCGGAACGTCCGCCGGTACCGCGAGGCCGCGTCGAATGTCGAGACGCTGTCGGACCTCGTAGCGATCGCTCGCCGGCTTCACGCCGAGGACCTCGAGAGCGGGTCCGTGACCGCGGTCACACAGCTGATGGCTGCGGCCAAGGATTCTGAGCGCGGGGGCGCGCTTCTGGACCGGTTCGAGGGGTGGATCCGGCTCGTCGAGGAGGCCCTCACGCGGGCTTCTGCGAAGTACCCCATGGCCTCGATGGTGCCGGTGCGCGAGGCCGCGTACGCGATCTGCGCGATGTTCCTGGGCATCGAGCTGATGGCGCGCCTGGATCCCGAGCGGTCCGAGGCCGAGGTGGTGTTCGACATGATGGAGACGATCGCCCGCCTGATCGAGGACATCGCGCCTACGCTGTTTCGTACGTGATCCATCCAACCAGGCAGTGATCATGACGAATGTGGGCGCTTGGCGGCGGGCATCCATGTCCTGTCCGTTCGAGTTTCAAGACTGATGGTCTGGGCCCCGATGAAGACCGCGAGATGAACGTGATCCCACCGTGGAAGCTTGCGGCTGCTTGCGCGCGTGCTCAATGGGATCCATAGGGTCGGACGTCGCGAGAAGCCCTGGCGGTAGGAGGCGGCGGCGGGCAGAAAGCCGGCGCGATCTTCGATCTGGATACGAACCGCCTCCGCCCCGAAACGTGGACATCGGCCGACGCCGCCGGGCTGCCGATCCTCGCCGGGCTGGTGCGGTGGGACGAGGTCAGGGCCGGCAGCATCCGGCATGCGATCCGGTTCACCGTGTCCTGCACGACGGACGGGTACGTCTGGCCCGCGCGCCACGAGGCCGGCGTGGATGACCCCGACTGCCCGCCGATGGGCGCTCGCTTCCGTTGAAGGCGGGTTCGACCTCGACGGGTACTCGCCGAGGGTAAGCGAACGATCCTGCGAGCGATGCAGCGCTACGGGTTGATGCTGGCCGACAACGGGTCCGACTGGAACCTCCAAGGCACGCGCGACGATCACTGGAGCAACCATCTGCTGGATCAGCTCAAGACCGTCCCCGCGTCGGCGTTCGAGGCCGTGGACGTGAGCGGGTGCTTGGTCGACGCCGACTCCGCCGAGGCCGACCGTCCCGAGTGATCGTCGGAAGAGCTCGTGCCCGGTCGTAGCCTCAGGCCTCGGGGAGCAGGACCTTGAACGAGGCGCCGCCGCCCGGACGGTCCTCGACCCACGCCCGGCCGCCGTGGAGCTCGGCGAAGCGAGCGACGAGCGAGAGGCCCACCCCGACGCCCGGGGAGGCGCTCGCGGGGCCGGGACCCTGCCGGAACGGTTCGAAGATCGCGTCCTTAAGCTGATCAGGTACGCCGCCGCCCTCGTCCTCGACGACCAGCAGGATGCCGTCGTCCCGTCGATCCACCCGGGCCCAGATGCGGCTCTCGGGGGTGGTGTGCCGAGCCGCGTTCGAGAGCAGGTTCTCGACGATCCGCTCCACCTTCGGGGGGTCGACGTCCGCCATGAGCTCGCCCGGCTCGAACAGCACCTCTCGGCCGCCGAACTGCTCGAACTCGCGGACGGCCTC
>JAXIPB010000075.1:0-5937 GCA_045403155.1 Micromonosporaceae bacterium | reverse complement strand
CGATCATGAGCTGAGCGTCGCCAAACCGCGCCGATCATGACCTCCACGTCATGATCGGCGCTGCCGGCGGCGAGAGGGTGATGTGCTCCGGGCGGATGGGAATCCGGCGCAGCGGCCGTCCGGTGGCGTCGCGGACCGCGGCGACGATAGCCGGCGTGGAGGAGAGCGTTGGCGGCTCGCCAGCACCGCGCAGACCATACGGTGCGTGCGGATCGGCGTATTCGAGGATCTCCAGGCGCATCGGCGGCATGTCGAGGATGGTGGGGATCAGATAGTCGGTGAACGATGGGTTGAGCACCCGCCCGCCGGCTACCTGAATCTCCTCCATGAGGGCGAGCCCGAGTCCCTGCGCCGTGCCTCCGTGGATCTGACCCTCGAGCGAGACCCGGTTCATGATCCGGCCGACGTCCTGCACCGCCGCGAGCTCCACCACCTTCACGAGTCCGAGTTCGACGTCCACGTCCACGACCGCCCGATGGACGCAGAGCGCGAGCTGGACGTGCGAGTTGCCCTGACCGGTGAGCGGATCGAGTGGCACCGTCGGGCGATGGCGGAACACCGCCGTCTCCTCGACCGGCGCGTCCACGAGGACATCTGCGAGGTCGGCGATGACGCCCGTCGACACCGAGACGACCTTGCCGCCGACGAGCTGAATGTCCGACTCCGCCCGACCGACCAGCGTCGCGACCCGTGCGCGCACCACATCGCAGGCCGCCTTCACCGCTCCGCCGGACATGTAGGACTGGCGCGACGCCGACGAGGAGCCGGCCGAGCCGACCGACGTGTCGGCTGGGCGAATCGTCACCGTCTCCACCCCGAGTTCGGTTCGAACGATCTGCCCCTGGAGCGTCACCAGGCCCTGCCCAACCTCGGCGGCCGCGGTGTGGACGATTGCGACCGGTTCGCCGGCGACGACCTCAAGCCGCACGCTCGCGGTGGAGTAGTCGTCGAAGCCCTCCGAGAAGCAGATGTTCTTAATGCCGACGCCGAACCCGATACCCCTCCGCACACCCTCGCCGTGCGTCGTGTTCCCGTAGCCGCCCGGCAGGTCGCCCAATGACATGGAGGACAGTGACATGGTGGTCAGCGGCGATGGCAAAGGCATGGCGGCGGTCTTTCGAAGCATCTCAGCCAGCGGCGCCGGAGAGTCGATCACCTGGCCGGTTGGCAGCGTGGACCCCTGCGACACCGCGTTGCGGGCTCGAAACTCCGCCGGGTCAAGAGCGAGCTTCGCCGCCAGCGCGTCCATTTGAGACTCGTAGGCGAAGCACGCCTGCACGGCGCCGAACCCGCGCATCGCGCCGCACGGAGGATTGTTGGTCCGAGCACCGTACGCATCGATCGAGACGTGGGGAACCTCGTACGGACCCGCGCCCAGTGACGCCGCATTCCCCACTACTGCCTTGGTCGTCGAGGCATAGGCGCCGCCGTCGAGAACGATGGTGGCCTTGACGTAGACCAAGCGTCCGGATTGGTCCGCGCCGTGCTCGTACCGCATCCAGGCCGGATGCCGGTGAACATGGCCGTAGAAGGATTCCTCCCGCCCGTACATCATTCGCACGGGCCGTCCAGTGTGGAGCGCCAGGAGCGATGCGTGGGCCTGCATCGAAAGATCCTCGCGGGCGCCGAAGGCGCCGCCGACGCCGGCCAGCGTCAGACGTACTTTGTCCTCGGGTAGGCCCAAGCAGGGAGCGATCTGCGCGCGGTCGACGTGCAGCCACTGGGTCGCGATATAGAGGTCGATCCCGCCGTCGGCCGCCGGAACGGCGAGGCCCGACTCGGGCCCCAGGAAGGCCTGGTCCTGCATGCCGACCTCGTACTCATTGACGACAACGACGTCGGCGGTGGCCGAATCCGGGTCGCCATGCCGGATTGGCTGGAAGCGCACCACGTTCCCGTGCGGATGGATCGCCGGGATCGAGGTGTCGAACACGGCCGCGCGGGCGTCCGTCAGCGGCTCCAGTTCCTCGTACGACACGGCGATGCGCTCCAAGGCCCGGCGCGCCGTGTGCGGGTCCACAGCGGCGAGGATCGCGACCGGCTCGCCCTCGTAGCGCACCTCGTCGATGGCGAGCACCGGCTGGTCGGCGTCGTCCAGTCCGTAGTACTTCTCGCCGGGAATGTCATCGTGGGTGAGCACGGCGTAGACACCGGGCACCGCGAGTGCGCCCGAGACGTCGATCCCGGTAATGCGGGCGCGGGCGTGCGGCGAGCGCAGCGTGACACCGAACAATGCCTCGTCGAGCCAGAGGTCGGACGCGTAGGCGAATTCGCCCTTCACCTTCAGCGTCCCGTCGGGCCGCACGGGGCTCTCGCCCACCCCGCCCCTCACCTGCTCGATCAAGGGCAGGTCCTGAGTTGATCGCGAAACCATGGCCGTTACTCCCTGATATGCGACGAGAGCGAGGAGGGTGGAGAGGGGGCGCCGCGCAGCGCATCGCACACGCGGCGGAGGTCTGCGGCGAGTTGCTCTTCGTCGGCCGTACGCAGGTGGTCGCGCTCGACGATGACGGTGCCGCCGACGGTCAGGAGTTCGAGCGGAGGGGCGGATCCGAAGACCAGGGCGGCCACCGGGTCGGCGATGCCGGCGTGGCCGAGCCCGTCGAGCCGCCACAGCGCGAGATCGGCCAGCTTGCCCGGCTCCAGCGAGCCGATCTCATCGTCGCGGCCGAGGCAGCGGGCGCCGCCGATTGTCGCCATCGCCAGCGCATCGCGGGCCGTGAGGGCCCTTGGCCCCGCGGGCCCGCGGGACCTGGCCGGGCCGACAGGGTCCACTCTGGATCGGCCCGCATAGAGCGCCTGGCGCATCTCCTCGACAAGCCGCCCCGCTTCCTGTGATGCTGCGCCATCGACGCCCAACCCGACCGGAGCGCCGGCGTCGAGCAGGGCCCGGCTGGGCGCGGTGCCGGCGCCGAGCCGCGCGTTGGATGACGGGCAGTGCGCCACCCCCGTTCCGGTGGCGCCGAGACGCGCGATCTCGGCCGGCGCGAGGTGAACAGCGTGGGCGAGCCAGACATCGTCACCGAGCCAGCCGAGCTTGTCGAGGTACTCCACTGGCGTGCAGCCATGCGTCCGCCGGCAGAACTCCTCCTCGTCGAGCGTCTCGGCAAGGTGCGTGTGCAGCCGCACGCCCAGCGACCGGGCCAGGGCGGCCGACTCGCGCAACAGATCGGCGCTCACCGAGAACGGCGAACACGGCGCGAGCGCGACCCGCACCATCGCCGATGGGGAGGGGTCGTGGAACCGCTTGACCGCGTCAGCGCTGGCCGCGAGGATCGCGTCGAGGCTCTCCACGACCGAGTCGGGGGGCAGACCGCCCTGCGACTGGCCGAGGTCCATCGACCCTCGGCTGGGGTGAAATCTCAATCCCACCTGGGTGGCTGCATCCACAGTGGAGGCCAGCAAGTCACCAGCTCCCCGGGGAAACAGGTAATGGTGGTCCGTGGTCGTCGTGCAGCCCGATCTGGCCAGCCAGGCTAGCCCGGCGGCGGCAGCGGATCGCACTGCCCCTTCGTCGACCCGAGCCCAGATCGGGTAGAGCTCGGTCAGCCACTCGAAGAGCGTGGAGTCGAGACCGTAGCCGCGCGTGGCCCACTGATAGAGGTGGTGGTGGGTGTTGACCAGGCCCGGCGTGAGCAGACAGCCGGTGCCGTCGACCCGTCGGGCGCCGTTGATCAACTCGTCGAATGCCGGCGCTGGCCCCGATCCCACCGATACGATCCGGCCATCGGCCACGATCACGTGGCCAACCGCGTACTCCGTTCCCGCGTCGTCGACCGTTGCGATCGCCGCCCCGTCGATGACCAGGGCCGACGTCATGACGCGCTCCGGGCGGCGGCGAGGCGGACCGCGTCGAGAATCTTCTCGTATCCGGTGCAGCGGCACAGATTTCCTGCGAGTGCCTCGCGAACGTCCGCGTCACTCGCCGAGGGGTTGCGCCGGATCAGGTCGGCGACGGTGACAATGAGGCCCGGTGTGCAGAATCCACACTGGACGGCGCCGGTCTCGACGAAGGCCGCCTGGACGGGGTCCAGTTCATCGCCGACCGTCAGGCCCTCCACGGTTACCACCCGACGGCCGGATGCCTGCGGTGCGGCCACCAGACAGGAGCAGACGGGCACGTCGTCCAGCAGCACCGTGCACGACCCACATTCCCCCTGTTCGCACGCGTTCTTCGTGCCGGGCAGACCGAGCCGTTCCCGCAGCGTGAATAGCAGACTCTCGCCCGGCCACACGTCGTCGGCGACCCGCTCCGTGCCGTTGACGGTCATCTTGACTCTCACCGGGGACCTCCCGTTATCTCCGCCCAGGTCCAATGCAGCGCGCGGCGCGCGAGCACGGCCAGGGAATGCCGGCGGTACGCCGCGGTCCCGCGCACGTCATCAATGGGCGCGGCCGCCGCGGCCACAAGGTCGCCGAACTCTCGAGCCAGCTCCTCGGCAAGCGGCTCCTCAGAGGACCATGGGAGCGAGGCCGCGGCCATCGCCTCGGCCGCCGCCGACCGAACCGGCGTGGGTGCGGCCGATCCAATGCCGGTGCCGACCGACCGGCGGGCCGGGTCGACGGCTACCGCGACTGTGGCCACGGCGATCACCATGGCGTTGCGCGTGCCGATCTTGGCAAACTGCTGCGGCCCGGGCGCGACCGGAACGCGTACCGCACCGATCAGCTCGTCGGCCGCGAGCGCGTTGCGCTTAACGCCGAGGAAGTAGTCATCGATGTCAATGAGCCGGGTGCCGCGCACCGACACCGCCTCCACCGTCGCGCCGGTGGCGAGCAGCGGCGGATGCGCGTCGCCCGCCGGCGAGGCCGTGCCGAGATTGCCAGCGACCGTCGCCCGGTTGCGGATCTGCGGCGAGCCGACAGTGCGCGAGGCGATCGCGAGGGCGGGGCAATCGCGGGCCAGATCGGTGATGATCTGGCTGTAGGTCACGCCGGCGCCGATCCGGACAGTCCCGTTGTCGCGATCCCAGGTCGCGAGCTCCGGGACCGCGGTCAGGTCGAGCAGCATAGGTGGCGGTGGCGCGCCGAAGTTCAGCCCAACCATCAGGTCGGTGCCGCCCGCGATCGGCACCGCATCGGGGTGCTCGGCCTTCGCGCTCAGCGCGTCGGCCCACGTCGTCGGTCTTAGGAAGTCCATGGTCGTGCCAGTACAGCCGCCACCAGCCCGGCGTGAATACGGCCACAGCATACGAAGTTGGCCGATACCCGTACCCTTGGTTTTGGAGGATCCTCCAAGAGCCTCCGTCAAGGAGATGGTACGCCGTGCGCCTGTCCGCGCTCGTCGAAGCCGCCGCCGGCGGCCTCGTGCCGATCGGCCCGTTCGGCGCGGACCCGCATGGCGTTCATGGAAGCGCCGATCCGGCCGTCCGTTCGGTCGTCACCACCGATCTGCTCGACCCGAGGCGGTACCTCACCGGCGGAGAGCTCGTGCTCACCGGGCTCGCGTGGTGGCGTCCGGACCGACCCGAGCGTTCCCGTGAGTTCGTCTCGGCCCTGGTCGACGCGGGCGTTGTGGCCCTGGGGGCCGGCGAGGCCGAGTTGGGCGATGTCCCGGCCGACCTGATCGACGCGTGCGCAGCGGCTGGCCTGCCGCTCCTGCGGGTGCCGGTAGCGGTCTCCTTCGCGTCCTTGATCGAGCAGGCGACGCCGCACCTGTCGACCCGGCGCTCGGGCGACCTCGCGGCTGTGTTGGGCCGCCACCGGGCGCTGATGGTCGCCGCGGCGCAGCACGCGGGTGGGTCCGGGCTCGCCGGCGTGCTCGATATGGTCGGGGCCGACCTGGCGCTTCGGTGTTGGGTGCTCTCACCGACCGGGCGGCTGATCGGCGGGGTATCCCCGATTCCAGACGAGCGCGAGCGCGGGCTGCTCGCGCGCCACTACCTGCGAGCCCCGCGGCTGCCGTACCGGATCGCGCGGCCGCGCGGCCGCGGCGGC
>JAXIPB010000115.1:0-15654 GCA_045403155.1 Micromonosporaceae bacterium | reverse complement strand
ACGCCGCGTACGAGGCCGCGAATGGGATCCAGTTGGGTATGGACGTTGCCTGGGATGTCTTTCTTGCGCTGGGCACCATTCTCCTGGCCCTGAACATGTGGCAACACCCGCGATTCGGGCGTCTGCTGGCCGTCGCCGGCGTCGTGATTGCGGTCGCTTTGGCCGCCGCGAATCTGGCCGTGTTTCCTGAACCGCCGGGCCAGGCCGGCTCGATCGATCTTGGGCCGGCCATCGGGCTCTGGTATTTGATCGTGACGATCCGGTTGGCCATGTCGAGCCGCTGGGTCGCCGCCCACCAGGTGCCCGATGCCTGATCCCGAGCACTGGCCGGCGAATCGGGATTCCCGGTGGGCGCAGGTAACGGTCCACTGGTAATGGGCACCTCCTCGCCCACCGAGCCTTACGGCAACTGGCGTGGAGGGCGGGCAGGACCCAGGCGGTCAGGCTCGCGATCGCCTCTGAGGTGCGTCTTTGGCTCGCGCGATTCGCCGAATGGCGTCATGGTCGATGGCTTGGAGCGCGCTGCTGGTCAGCTCGAGCGCCTTGAGTAGATCGTCTTCGGCCATCGGTAGGTGGCGCCGAAACTCAGTGATGGCGGCGCCGAAACCCGCGAAGCATGCATCGGTGGCCGCCCGCCCCGCCTCCGTGAGGTCGACAAGGCTCGATCGGCCGTCGTCGGGATTCGGCCGGCGGTTCAGATGGTCACGCTCGCCCATGCGTCGCAGGTAATGCGAGAGCGTGCTCGGCGGCATGCCGAGGTCCGCCGCTAGTCGCGTCGGGGTGGCTGGGCCGATAAGGAACAGCACGCTGTACACGGCGAACTCATCGGGGTTGAGTGGGGCGTCCGCCAAGGCTCGGCTGAGGAGCGCCCGCAGCTGCTGGCCGACCGCGAAGAGGAGCAGGAACGGTCCACGATACGCGAGTTTCTTGGCCACGCTGCGAGTCTAGAGCAGATCCAGCCAAGTCGGACGCCAGCTGAAACGGCACAGTTACTTTCACTTGGCAGTAATGCTGTTTTCACTTGGTAGCAGTTCTTCTATGCGATTCGCTCCGCGTACCGCGGCGGCATCGGCCGTGCTGCTCCTGGCCGCGTGCTCGCCCAGCCGGCGCGCTTTCGCCGGCGGAAACCGTCAGCCCCACCTCCACGACCGCTGTTCCTCCGATTCGCTATGGGGTGGCCGACTACGGCGGGTTGGGCGTCGCAGCGACGCCTCGGGGGAGCAGATACACCACGGCGGTGAAGATCAGGCCGAGCACGAGTGGTCAATGACCGCCGAGGCTTGGGCCGAGCGAGTCGCGTTGAGCACGACCAGGGCGGCACCGAGGCACGCGCCCCAGATCGTTCCCGCGCCACCGATGACCACAGCCAGCAGCGCCAGCGCCGACGGGGTGAAGCCGACAGCAGCGCCAGCGCCGACGGGGTGAAGCCGACATCGGACGGGGTGACCAGCCTCTGCTGCGTAGCCAGCAGCGCACCGGCCAGCCCCGCCCGGTCAGCGTTCGGTTGTTATGCGCTGGAGCGTTACGTGACCTTTGGCGGAACAACCTTTACTGTCGCCCACTGGTTGCCGTCTCTTGCGTCCATCAAGGTGAACTGGACGCCGAAGGCCACGTTGGTCAGGTTGCCATTACCGGAGAACACTCCGCCACCGAAGTTGATGCCGAAGAGTTCGTTGATGAGGTTGCCATTCTGGTCCACGATCCGCACGGTGTACGGCGCGTTGCCCTTCGAGGGCAGCACCACCGAGGCGTCGGCGTCGCGGAAGAACAACGGCGCGTTCGGGCTGAGGTCGGGCCGGAACTCGATGCCCGGGTACCAGCTCTTCGCGTCAGTGAAGCTCGAGACTCCGTTCTTACTGGGGAAGTTGGTGCAGTAGGCGCTGAACGGCTCGCCTGGCGCCTCGAAGCACTCGGTGAACGGGTAGGTCTTACCGAGCGTGAACGCCGCGTTGGACGACTGCGGCCGCGACGGCAGGTTGTTCAAGCCCGACGGGTCCTTGACCGCCGCCGTACTCTGACGCCGGAACGGTTCGAAGTGCGAGTCGACGATCAATAGACCGCCCTTCGTCCCGATGCTCGGCGGGTCGAACAGGTTGTTGAGGGTCAGGTTGAAGTTGCCGTAGCTCGTGTCGCGGTACCACACAAGCATGCCGGGGGCGTTGTACGGCACCCGCTCGACCTTCCACGCGCCATCTCGCAGGTAGTTGGTCGAGTACGCGTATTTGAGCCCCTCGTCGAAGCCGTCGTGGTTGCGCCACTCGGCGAGGTAGTAGTGCGCGAATTGGAACACGCCCGGGGAGATGTTCCACCCTCCGCCAGCTGTGTTGGTGAAGGTGCCGGTCGTCGGCGTCCAGCCGTGGTTGGCCTCGACGTCGTCGGTGAAGACCGACGTGCCGTTAGCGGTGATCTCGAAGTCGTCCGCGAACCACCCGGCCAGCTCCAGCCCGGCGTCGGTGGCGTACCGCAGTCGTAGCTGAATGTTCTGGCCGGCGAATCCCGTGAGGTTGACGTAGTTACGCTCGTACGCGCCCGTGGCGCCCGTCAGGCCGTACTTCTTGGGCTCTCCGTTCTGCTCGGTGGCGCCGTAGTCGTGCATTCGGCCGTTAGGGTCGGCGTAGCCGTCCGGGGTGGAGACCTCCTGGTTAGCCTCGTTGAAGATCTTCTGCTCTTCCCACGTGGCGCCGCCGTCGGTGGAGACCTCAACGAAGCCGAAGTCCCAGTCCTCTTCGATGTTGTAGTTGTTCCACATCCAGAACCGCACATCCGATCCCGCGGGCACTGGGGAGAGGGAGCGGGTCAGCCGGACATCAGCCCAGGACTGGTCGTTGTTGCTCCACCACTGGCCCGCGCCGCTGTGCGGATGCGACAGGGTGACCACCTTCGGCGTCAGGTTCACCCGGATGCCGTCATCGGTGCCGACCGGCGTGCGGGACGTCTGGCCGAGCTTGACGTTCGTGGGGCCGTCTCCCGGGTTGATGATCAGCGGATCGGCCCAGCCGAGCACGAACTTGTCCCACAGGCCCATGTGCGTTGGGATGCCCTGGAAGACGGGGCCGGTGTGCGAACCCGAGGCCATCAGGTCCCAGAAGTCCACGTCCGAGTCGCCGCCCGAGCCAATGTCATACCAGTCCGGCAGGCCCAGGTCGTGGCCGTACTCGTGCGCGAACACGCCGACGCCGGAGTCCTCGGGCTGCACGATGTAGTTGCTCACCATGATCTGGGAGCCGGGGATGGTGTGCCCCGGAATGATGGCCGACGAGTGGGCCCAGATCGCCTGGGTGCCCTGCACGCCGCCGCCACCGGAGGCGTCCTCGCCGGCGTGGACGAGCACTAGGTGGTCGACGACGCCGTCCGGCTCCAGCACGTTTTGCCGTCGCTGTCCGCGTCGCCGATGTCCTCGATGTCGTAGTCGGCCCACGGGAAGCTCGCGTCCTGCGCGGCGAGCACGTCGACCGCGTCGGCGCCCAGCGCGCCGGCGCCGGCCGGGTTGTTCGGGTGCCCGTTGTCGTCCTGGCTCGCCCCGGCGTCAAAGACGCCTGGGGCGACCTCGATGCAGGTGTCCTGGCCGTACCAGGCCTCGGAGTGCGGAACCTGCACCCACGGCGTCGCGGCGCCGTCCACCGTGTAGGCGCCCTTGGACATCTCGAGGTACATGTTGTGCATCGTGTACCCGGCCAGGTTGATCCCCGGCTGGCCGTCGGGACCGGTCAGGTCCGTGCGCACGCGCTGCTGGATGCCGGTGGTCGTGTACAGCATGTCGTTGTAGAAATGGGAGGAGAAGTCCGGCACCCACATCGAGTTGTTGTCCTCGTGCGAGGCGTCGGCCGGGTTCGGGATGTTGTTGTGCATTGGGCCGTTGGTAATCCCGCCCGGCACACAGTCGCGCTCGTTCGCGGGGGTGCCGACGTCATCGAATACGGCCTGCGGAACCATCGTCCCGGTGAAGTCGTCGTTCGCGTTGGGGTTGAACTCGATGAGGATCGTCAGCAGCTTCGCCACCTGCGTGGACTCGGCGTTCTTGTACTTGATCTCCTTGGGGTTCTTGCCGGTCTTGATCGCTTCGGCCTCGAGCTTGGCCAGACCACGGCCGGCGACCGGGTTGCCCTCGGAGAACTTCCGGCCAAAGGCGCTCACCGGATCCGGCGCCGCCTTCTTAACCTTGTCAGGGCCGCTGACTTCCTTGCCGTCGGTGTTCCGCTCCACCTTCGGCTCAACCCAGTTGATGTAATAATCACGATCGGTCGGTGTATACCGCGCCGGCGAATTCGCGTTAGCCGTCGCCGCCGAGGTGTGACCCCATGTGAGGCCGGCGGCGATCATCGCCAGAACCGGCGTGGCTATCAGGGCACCTCGCCTGAGTTTCGCCTTTCGCTGCACTGTTCTCCCCTCTCCGCGCACCGTTGTGCGGACCACCCATCGAGCAGTGACACAGTCTCGATGCTCCGGTGCCGGGCAGTCGCGCTGCGCCCGGCCAGCGCCAAAGACCGCGACCACGTGCTTGGCGTCCGGGTCGAAGACACCCGTGCCACAGTACCACGGATCCGTGGTACTCTGGCACGGATCCGTGGTATTCGCCTGTCCGAGCGAAGCACTTCCACTAGGGAGGACTGATGTCCGTACCGGCAGAACCATCCCGGATTCAACGCGTGCGGCGGACGTGATACGGCGCGGCCGGCCGACACGGCCACCTCAACACCATCCCCTCAACCCAGATGCGATACAGAACGTCCTCTACGTCCGGTGGACCGAGCTTTCGCCGCAGATCCCCGGCGGCTTCCCGAGCTTGCACGGCTTCGCCGACTGTACGTTCATGGACACGACGGAACTCGAGGTCTACGGATTGGCGGCCAGCTAATCCGTTGCTCGGGACGGCGGCGCGCGACGACCTGATGGCCCCCGTGCGCTTGGGTTGGTCGGCTCGCAAGCGTCCCGAGATGGCCGGCGCGCGCCGCCGGTGGTGGTGGTGGTGGTGGTGATCCGCTAGCGCTGCGCTTCATCGCCACCAGTCGTGGCGACGTAAGTTCGGATCCGATTCAGCATGTCCTGGAACTTGGCCAGCTGACCGCCGAGCTCCCGGTCAATGCGGGCTTCGAGCTCCCGTACCACCGGCATCACCTTGGTCAGGTACTTCCGGCCGGCGGGCGTAATCTCCAGTACCCGTGAGCGGCCATCGGTGCTACTTCGCATCTGTGCCACGTAGCGACCGCGCATCAGGACGGCGACCCGGTCCCGCAGTGTGCTCGCCGGCAGGGCGCTGCGCCGCTCGAGCTCGGACGGCGTTATCGGTCCATAGACGTCAATCAAGCGAAGCAAGCCAACGTAGGTCAGCGTGATGCCCCGGCGCTCGAGCTCCCGATCGACGGCCGCGCTCACGAAGGCATTGGTGACCGCGAGCTCGATGAAGGCTCCGAGCTCTGACTCCGTCCGTCGTGCGCGCGGCATGGGTGAATGGTACGAGGATGCCGGCAGCCAGCGAGACAGAACGCCCGCCGCAACGCGGAGGAAGTCTCGCCGACCCAGTCGAAGTCGCCCATGAGATCACTTCGCGAGCGAATCGAGGTTCTCTGCACCGCGCAGCCGGGTCTGAACGTACCCGGCGGTGGCGCGATCTGATACGTGCGAGTCGCGAGGTGGCCTCGGTGGTAACCCCATCGCGACGACGGCTTGCCGGTCCACGCCCTGGACCGACACCGCCAGCTGCTCGCGGCCCGGCGGAGCCTGGTCGACGCCGAATGCCGCAGGCTTGAGCGGGGCATCCACGACAGCTGCCGGCAACAGGCCACCCTCATCGCGGGCCGGGTCGGGCTGGCCGGCGCCCTCGCCGCGACCGATCCCGCGGCGGCCCGCGGGCCAGGCAGCGCAGGTCGCCGTGGTGCTGGCCGACGGCCGCCCGGCCGCCGCCACGTGGCCGAAGGGGACCGAGCCCGCCGGCCTGCCACTGACCATTGTGGACAATAGTACCCGTCATCGGCGTGATCGTGGTGGCCTTACGCCGGTCCGCGGACCGGGCACTCCTGGACGAGATCACCGCGGTCGCAACCGGCGCGCTGCGCAATATCCGGCTCGATGCGGAGCTGCGGGCCCTGCGGGATGCTATGGACGCCGAAATCGTCGAGGTAGCAGCGTCCCGGGAACGGCTCGCCGCGGCGGCCGAGGCCGAGAGCGTCCAGCTCGCCGCGGCGATCGCGGTCCGGATCGGCCCGATCTCACCGGGCTTCGGGTCGCACTGCCGACGTCGAGTCCGGAACCACCGGTCTGGAGACGGGTTGCCGCCAGCTCGCCGACCACGCCACCCGGGTTGTGGCCGAGGTGCGCGCGCTTTCCCGGGCGTTCTGCCTCCGGTCCTGACCGACCATGGCCTCGCCGCGGCGGGCCGCGCGCTGCTGCGCCGCGTCGAGGCCCGTACCGCCCTGCACGTGGAGCCGCCGGTGTCCGACGAACCGCTTCCCGGCGGCGGTAGAGACCGCGGGGTACCTGGCCTGCCAGGAGCTGGTCGACGCCGCCGACCGGCAACGGGCGTTACGGTCTCGGTCCGGCTGTGGCGGGACAACGGTTCGCTCGCGTTCGCGGTCGAGCATGACGCGCCCAGCGGGATCCGGGCAAGCTACGACCGGGTGGCCGCTCTCGGCTGCGAGCTGCGGACGGAAGTCCTCCCGAAGGGCACCCGAGCAACCGGCGCCGTCCCGCTGACCGCCTAAGCTTAGGCCCCACCACGTCACCAACATGCTTCTGGAGATCCGGGCCGAGCACGAGCGGGCTATCGCCGTCGCCGAGAACGAGAACGCTCGCCGTGCCGCTGTTGTCGAAGCGTGGAACGCAGCCCACCCCGGACGACGTCCCCGTAAACCCGTCCGTGTGGGCGTGCCGCACACGTTCGGTCCGACCACGGCGGTGCGGGTGCACGCGACTGTTCGCTCCGCTCTTACCGCGGCGATGAAGGCGGGTGAGGTGAGCGCACCGTCGTGGCGCTGACCAAGCTTCCGCGTTCCGCGAGGCAAAGGGTGCGGCCGTGGGAGCCCGAGCAACTCGGTGCCTTTCTCGACGCGACCGCCGATGAGCGGACGTCATCAGGAGCCGCCTAAAGCGCTGTGGCCGTATGTTTGGCCCGGTCAGTGATGTGGGGCGGGCGGGACTCGAACCCGCGACCGAGGGATTATGAGTCCCCTGCTCTAACCCGCTGAGCTACCGCCCCCGGCACGGTCAGCTTACCTAGCGGCTGGGGCGACTTCCGCCCCCGTTCCCACCAGTGGCAGGCTCAAGGTCACCGAAGTGGGGATCGCCGAGGTAAGGATCATGTCAGTCTCGCTCGAAGGACGCCGATTCCGCCTCGCGACTCAGGCTGGCGCCGGCGAGGCGGACGCCGGCACCTTGTTCGAGTATCGCCAGGACGGCGACATGATCTGGGCGCGCTACGCGGGCGGCGCCGTCCGGCTCGGGCACCTCGTCGGCGTACGGCGGGACGACGTTATCGAATTCCGCTACAGCCAGCTCAACACGTCCGGTGAGACATCGAACGGCGTAGGTCGATCAATCGTCGAGGTTCTCGATGATGGGCGCCTTCGGTTGCACGAGACGTGGCAGTGGGAATCGAGACCCGGCGAGGGCACGAGCACAGTCGACGAGGTCATCGTCTAGGCGAACTCGCGCGACCCCACCCAGCGCGAAGACCGCAAAACATGGCCACGCCCCATGGACCGATCACCCATACCGGCCAGAAGTAGAGCCACTCCCCCTGTCCGATCGAGGTCAAGGCCCAGATCAGCACGCAGATCATCGCCGTCATCGCCCATGGCGCCCAAGGCGCCCAGGCGCCATGCGGCCAACGCCGACGAACGATCGCCTCCGATCTGCGATTCACCTCGGGTCGCGATCGGTACAACCGCGTGGTCGGAAGATCCGCTAAGAGCTGATCAAGCTCCGACAGGTGGCTGGCGCGGTACGTCGTCGACGCACGGTCCTCGAACTCCGAGAGCGTGAGCCGGCCCGCCGCCGCATGTTCGCCGAGCATCTCTACGACCCGCTGGCGATCCAGGTCCGACGCCCGAACTGCGCGGCTCACGATCCCGGAGACTTCGCTGGTCTCGATTCGTCGGGTCTGACGGGCGCAGTGCACGGTTGATCACCCACCTCGTTCTTCCACATTGACAGGTCCACTCCCAGTGTGCACCTGCCACATTGCTATGTCAAGGGAGCGCGAGAGTCCATGATCACCGGGCTCTTGGTGGGCCTCGGGGTCAAGGCCGCTCAGTTCGGCGTCCGACAGATGCAAGATCGGTGTTTCGGTGGCCAATGTGCGGCGTCGCGCAACTTTCAACACCCAAATAGCGATCTTGCGGCCTCGGGAGTCATCGGCCAGCGGGTTTAAGGGTTGTAGTACGGAGACGCACAGCGTCCCGGGCCACAGCGTCCCGGGCCACGGCGTCGGCAGCGTCAGTGCAGCGTCCAGGGCACGGCGATCTTCACGCAAGGCAGGTCTTAGCTCAGCAGCATTGCCCCCGGGTGCACTGCACCCAGCGGTCACCGTCAAGGCGATGAGAAAGAGACAGATCGTGAGTGGCTCCCCCGCCGTGACTCGAACACGGAACCTGCCGGTTAACAGCCGGACGCTCTGCCAATTGAGCTACGGGGGACCGTAGGCCTCGACAAGAGTACCGGACGCCTCTACTGGCTGCGCCACGGGGTTTTGCGCCGTCCCATGCAGGTCCCACGCAGCGACAGCGGGTATCTGAGTCCTAGCCAGATCGAGAAGATGAGTCGCACGTCCGGTCCATACGGGGCACGATGGACGGTACGAAGCGAAGGGACTCGAAGATGCGCGCGAGATGGCCATTTCTTGCCGGCATGGGTGTCGGCTACATCCTCGGTACTCGAGCGGGGCGTGAGCGGTTCGATCAGATGGTCGCCGCGGCCCGCAAGTTCTGGGAGAGCCCCAGCGTGCAGGAGGCAGCCGGCGTAGCGCAGGCCCAGGCGAACAAGCTTTACGACCAGGGCAAGCATGTCGTCAGCGACCAGGTGCACAAGCTCGGCCGTAAGGACGGCCGAAACCTCGAGGAGGGCGACGCCGACAAGGATGAGGCGTGGGACACGGCGGTACGCCGCAGTCAGTTCCCCGCGAACGCCTTCTGAGCCGACGTCCGGCCTACTTACAGAGGATCCGGTTCATCCTCTGCGCGGCAATCACGAGCCCGATCGCCGCCATCGCGACGAGGTACGCCGCGTGCCCGGACGTCCCGAAGGTCACCCGACCAGTTGTGAGATCACGAATCAACTCGACCGATTGGTAGAGCGGCGTTACCTCGATGATGACCCGCATGACCGGCGGGTACGACTCGACCGGCGCGAATGTGCCGGAGAAGAGGAACAAGCCGAACTGGACGACGTTGAGATAGTCGAAGTCCTGCCAGGTGCGGATCAGCGTCGACATCGCCATTCCAAGGCCACCGAACGCGAATCCGACCAGCAACGAGGCGACGAGAGCCGCGAGCGCCCACCCCACGCTCGTCAAGCCGAGCGCCACCATGAGCACCAGAAACGCCACTGAATAGAGCGAGCCTCGGATCAGCGCCCAGCACAGCTCTCCCAACGCGATCTCGAACGGACGTAACGGCGTCGCGACCATCGCGTCGTAGAGCTTGACCCACTTCATCTTGGCGAAGAAGTTGAAGGTCGCCTCGGCCATTGCGCCATTCATCGCCGATGCCGCGAGCATCGCCGGCGCGACGAATGCCGCGTAGCTGACCACGCTGCCGTCGGCCAGCGTGAAATCGCCAACGAGGCCTCCGACACCGACGCCTATGGACATCAGGTAGAGCACTGGCTCGAAGAATCCGGAGATGACGACCAGCCAGTAACCGGCGTGGCGCAACGCGATGAGGTCGCGGGCGGTAACCGCGCCGATGCGCGCGGCCGAGCCCTGGGTACGGGCGATCAGGCGCGGCATTGCCATCGTGGTGACCATCGGCACCCCTAGTCCGTGAGCTTCTTCTCGTACCGTGAACACGCCAGCAGGTAGCCCACGACCGCCCACGCGGCGAGGTACCCGACGTGCGCCGCGGCCGGCAGGATCAGCGGCGATCCCAGCGTCGCAGCGCGGCACAACTCGACGCCGTGCCAGAGCGGCGAAACGTAGGCGATCCACCGCGCGATCAGCGGCATCTCCGCGACGGGGAAGAACACTCCCGCGAAGAGCGTCATCGGGATCACCGCGAACCGAAACAGCAGCGCGAACATGTTGTCACTCTTGATGGTCGCCGAGAACGCGAGCACTGGGCCGGTCACGGCGGCGCCGGTCAGGAGGGCCACCGGCAGCGCCGCCACGCCCCATCCCGAGTGGACCGTCCCGAACAGCGTCATGACGACGAGGAATCCAACCGCCGACATTCCCACGCGGAGGGAGATGAACAGCAGTTCGCCACCAACGATGTCCTTCGGCCGAAGCGGGCTGGCCCGCATGGCGTGGTAGACCCTGATCCACGAGAACGCGCTCATCACCGGCCAGGTGGACTCGCCGATCGCCACCTGCAGCGCGGTCGATGCCAGCAGACCAGGTGCGATGTAGTCCAGGTACGGCACACCGAGTTCGCCGGCGCGGTTGACGTATGCCCCGACGGAGATCCCCATGCCGAGCAGGAACAGGACCGGCAACAGGAATGTGCTGAACACGGAGCCGCGCCACACCCTGCGGTAGCCATTCAGGCGGTGCTCGAGGACAGGCCAGGGAGACGGTCCAGCAGATGTCAGAGTCGGTGCGGCCACGGCTCAGTCCTCGACCAGACTCCGGCCGGTGAGGTGCAAGAACACGTCCTCGAGCGAGCTTCGGCGCACGAGCACGCTGGTCGGTTCGAGGCGCCGTTCGTGAACGGCGTTGGCCGCGGCGTCGCCGTCGATCGCGTAGAGCAGGATCCGGTCCGGCAGCACCTCGACCCGCTCCGCGATGCCGGCGAGCTTTCCGGCGTACCGGTCAAGCGCCTCGTCGCCGAAGCGCAGCTCCACGACCTCCCGCGTCGAGTGGCGCTCGATGAGTTCACGTGGCGAGCCCTCGGCGACGATCTTGCCACGGTCCATCACGACGAGACGGTCGCACAGCTGCTCTGCTTCGTCCATGTAGTGCGTCGTGAGCACCAGCGTCACGCCGCGCTGCTTGAGTCGAAAGAGCCGCTCCCAGACCAGATGGCGGGCCTGTGGGTCCAGGCCGGTCGTGGGCTCATCCAGCAACACCAACTCGGGCTCGTTGACGAGGGCTCGGGCGATGGTGAGCCGCCGCTTCATACCGCCGGACAGCGGCTCCACCTTGTCATTGGCCCGCTCCGTGAGCTGGACGAAGTCGAGAAGCTCGGCGGCCCGTTCGCGGGCGACCGCGCGCGAAATCCCGAAGTAGCGCGCGTACACGGTGATGTTCTCCGTGACCGTCAGCTCCGGGTCCAGGGAGTCTTGTTGGGGGCACACGCCGAGCCGAGCCCGAATCCGCGGTCCGTCATGGACCGGGTCCAGGCCGAGGATGCGTAGCGTGCCGCCGCCGGGCGGAGACACGCAGCCAATCATGCGCATCGTTGAGGATTTACCTGCGCCATTCGGGCCGAGGAAGCCGAACGCCTCGCCGCGATGGACGTCCACGTCGATGCCATCTACCGCGGTAAGGTCGCCGAAGCGTTTCACCAGCCCCCGTGCATGGATCAATGGTTCGTCAGGCACTCCCGGACCCTATCCCGCACCTCCGACATTCACCCACGGAGTTTCGCTACGCCGGCTCCTCACCGGATGCGACCTCCGCCACCAGTTCCCCGGTCGCCGCCAACATTTCGGGGTCTCCAATGTCCGTACCAGGGTCATAGCGGACGTGCCAGGCCACGCCGTCGCTACCCGGTACGCGACGGGCCACCACCCGGACGCCGCCGCCCGGTAGGGAGTGGTGCGCGGTGTAGGCCACCGATCTGGTGACGCGATCCCGCACCGCGGCGGGCACGCCGCCCGGATTCGACAGCCCAACCACCACAGGTGCGTCGTCGGCCATCACCGCGTAACCCTCACGGTCCTCCACCCAGACCGACGGCACCACGGTCAGGTCCGAGCCCGACCACGTCGCTTTGTGGATCTGATGCCAGCCAAGGCGCTCGGCGCGGCCCGGCAGGAAGAGACCGCGCGTCGTGACGACGACCACCGCGGCGCCGTCGGTGGACGGTGCCCAGGCGATGATCCGCTCGTCGCGGTCGACCTTGGGTTGTAGGGCCGCCGGCGGCTTGCGCCTCCGTCTTCCCAGCACCACGCTCGCTCCCCCTCGCTCTTCATGATCCCCATGATCATGAGCTCACCGTCGTAGGACCGCGCCGATCATGACCTCCAAATCATGATCGGCGCAAAGGGGGGGGCGCGCGGGGGGGTCGGGGCGGTCACAGGCCGCCGGAAGTCTGTTCCCGAAGTGCGCGGGCGTGCTGCTCCAACGACACGAGTTCCCCGAACAACTGGCTGTGCTCGTCCGGGTCGGTCACCGGATTGACCCGCTGCAGGCGCGACTTGACCTCGGCGATTCGACGGTTCAACGCGAAGAGCTGCAGCCGCGACATCTGCACGCCGACGTAGCGCGGATCGACGGGGCCGTCGACGCGCAGCGGCTCAACCGCGAGCTCCCCGACGAGGGCCTTTCCGGCGAGGTCAGCACACGCGTCGCGGACGGACTCGATCCAGCCCGGGCCGGCGACCGCCGACGCCACACCACCACACTCGGCCACGGCCAGCCGGACTGCGGCGTGCACCGGGTGCACGTACGCGGTCTCATCCACCGAGTCGAACACGGGGCCGGCGAGCACGGGCTCCTGCAACGCCAGCTTCAAGGTCTCACGCTCCACAAGGGAGCGTGGGTCGTTGGCGCCGGGCGCGGCGCGTTGCAACGGCGGCAGCACCGCGGTGCCGGCTCGATTGGCGGCTGAGGCCACCGCGCGGGTCACCGATTCGACCTCCATACCGAGATCTCCGGCGAGCTTCCGCGCGTACTCGGGTCGCAGGGCCCGATCCTTGATCTTGGCGACCAGCGGCGCCGTGGCCCGCAGCGCCGCGACCCTGCCCTCGGCGAGATCGAGGTCGTAACGGGCGAGGTGCGACCTCAGCGCGAAGGCTATGAGCGGCTCCCGGCGGGCGACCAGGTCGCGCACAGCGACGTCGCCCTTGGCAAGGCGCAAATCGCACGGGTCCATGTTGTCCGGGCTCACCGCGATGAACGTCTGGGCCACGAACTTCTGGTCATCCTCGAACGCACGCAGCGCGGCCTTCTGGCCAGCGGCGTCACCGTCGAAGGTAAAGATGATCTCGCCGGCGTACGCGTCGTTGTCCATCAGCAGGCGGCGGAGCACTCCAATGTGGTCAGCGCCGAACGCCGTGCCGCAGGTGGCGACCGCGATCGGTACGCCGGCCAGGTGACAGGCCATGACATCGGTGTAGCCTTCGACGATCACCGCCCGCCCCTGCTTCGCGATCTCTCGTTTCGCGCGGTCGACGCCGTAGAGCACGTGCGACTTCTTATAGATCGGCGTCTCCGGCGTGTTGAGATACTTCGGGCCATCGTCGTCATCGAAGAGTTTGCGAGCACCGAATCCGATGATGTCGCCGGCCACCTCGCGAATCGGCCACAGAAGACGCCGGCGGAACCGGTCGATGAGGTTGCCCGAGCGGGCCTCCTTGGACAGTCCTGCGGTGATCATCTCCTGACGGGTGAACCCCTTCTGCTGCAGGTGCTTGGTGAGCGCGTCCCAGCCCTCAGGTGCGAACCCACATCCGTACGCCTCCGCCGCGGCCTTGTCGAAACCGCGCTGGGCCAAGAACTCGCGGGCCGTTCGCGCGCCAGACTTACCCATCTGGTCCACATAGAACTCGGCCGCGGCGGAGTGCGCCGCCACCAAACGTTGCCGTTGTCCATGCGTCGCCCGCTGCGGGGCCGGCCCGGCCTCGACGTAACGCAACTGGATGCCGGCCTTGGCGGCGAGCCGCTCCACCGCCTCGACGAAGCTCAGATGCTCCTGCGTCATCACGAACGTGATCGCGTCGCCGCCGGCGCCGCAGCCGTAGCAGAAGTAGACGCCCTTGGACCCGTTGACGTTGAACGACGGCGTCTTCTCGTCATGGAATGGGCAGAGGCCCTTGACGTTGCCGCCACCAGCGGGCTTGAGGGTCACGTACTCGGACACCACGTCCGCGATCGAGGTGCGCTCGCGCACCATCGCCACATCCTCGTCCCGGATACGCCCGGCCATGCCACCCCTCTCGCCGACCACCATCCTGCCTGACGCGGCCGACGAATCGGCGGAAGGGAGCGTCAATCCGGTACGCGCACCGCGCGCTCACCGAGACTCCGGACCAACCGCACCCCGCTCTCGGGCGGGAACAATCGGGCGCCATCAGCCCGCAACGCCGACGCCGGTCCCGCCTCGTAGGCGTCGAAAGCCTCCCGCGACCCGAACAGATAGCGCGATTCGACAGAGCCGTCCTCAAGGATCGTGACCTCGCCCGAGAGCGCGCCGCCCTCCCGTACCACCGCCAGGGCGTGCCCGTTGCGCAGCCACTCGACGTAGCGGTCGCGTGTTGCGGAATCGGCGAACCCCGCCCGAATCAGGTAGACAACGACGCTATGTGGCATCGGCAGATGATACTGGCATCAGCCGTGGCGTCGCGGTGGCGCGAGGATGGTTAGCTTGAGGGCCTAACGGGCGGCTCAAGCAGGACAAACACGGAGAGACGACGGTGCGTGAGCAGGTGACGACGGTACGCCGCCGATCATTGCGGTGGCGGCAGCTGCCGCGGTCGATCAAGGTGCCCGTGATCGCCGGGCTGGCAGTCGTCGTGCTGGCCGTCGTCCCGTTTACCTGGACCCGAATCGCGGCCCGCGGCCACCTCTACGACGAGGCCGACGCGCCGAGCGCCGACGTCGTGCTGGTTCTCGGAGCCCAGGTGGCCGCGGACGGTACGCGACCGATGCCGTTCCTTCGCGGGCGGCTCGACACGGCCGCCTATCTCATCGCGACCCGGCGTGCGCGGGTCATCCTGGTCTCCGGCGACGCGAACGGCGGATCGGGCGATGAGACCGCGGTCATGACCTCGTACCTGACCGGCGACCTGGGCATCGACCCGAGTCGCATTGTCACGGACCCGAGCGGGCTCGACACGTACGACAGCTGCCTCCGGGCCAAGGAGGTGTACGGAGTGACCCGCGCCCTGGTCGTGACGCAGCCCTATCACCTCGCGCGGGCCGTCGCCCTGTGCCGGCATGTCGGCATCGACGCAGTGGGTGTCGGCGCCCGGTGCGACGGCTGCCTCAGCCTCAACCTCGTGCGAAACAGCGCGCGCGAGTACTTTGCCTGCTCCAAGGCGGCATTGGACGCGCTGCGCGACCGCCGATCCGGGGTCGCGTCGACGCCGAGCGACGCCGTCGCCACCGCTCTCACCCTCACCCTCCCCCTCCCCCTCGCCTAACCGCGCCGATCATGATTTGGAGGTCATGATCGACGCGATTTCGCGACTGCCAAATCATGATCACGGCGATCATCAGGTCGACGGACTTCAGCGAGGGCCAACGCCGGTCAGGTCGAGGAACTCCGCGCGTGAGCGTGGGTCTTCGCGCAGCGTGCCCAGGAGGGTCGACGTCAGGGTGCGCGCCCCTACGGCCTGCAC
>JAXIPB010000043.1:0-21600 GCA_045403155.1 Micromonosporaceae bacterium | reverse complement strand
CTGCCACCCGCCGCCCGCCCGGCGCCCCGCCCCTTGTTACACCTTCGAACAGGCCCTGGCGGTCTTGATCGACGCCATTCAGCAGCGCCAGCATCATGATCGTGGCGATCTTGGGGGAGCCGGCAAGCAGCGGACATTCAGCTGCGGACGAGGTTAGCTGCGGAGGAGGTTAGCGGCGGACGAGGTCGCGGATCTCGCGCAGGGCCTGGTTGACCTCGGCTTCGAAGTAACCGCCGGGAACGAGGCTGAACTGGTTGGGATCGAGCTCGGACTCGTTGAGCGGCATGCCCGACCGACCCGACAGCGACGCGATGATCGCGTCGAAAAGCCGGTTGACCTGGATCGCGTCGTACCCGCTGCCGAAGCGACGAGCGGTGAAGGTCCTCCGCATCGCGTCGATGCGCTGGAGTTCCGATGGGCTGGCCGGACCGCCCGAGGTCGGCATCGAGCCGTTGAGGTCGAAGCGCATCTCGTGGGTCATATCCGTGCGCCCACGCCGGCCGCCAAAGTCGTTGCCGTAACCCCCGCGATCCTCATACCGCGGGTAGCCATTGCCGCCCATGGGCGGACCCGACATCGGCGGCGCTGACATGGGCCGCATCGGCGGCGCAGACATGGGCCGAAGTGGCGGTGCCGACATGGGTGGCGGGGCCGTCATCGGACCGAGGTTGCCCATCATCGGCGCGCCAGACATCTGGGCCGCGGGCATTGGCGTGAGGGGTCGGGTCGGCATGGGCGGCGGAGGCATGCTGGGCCGACGCGGCTCGAGGGGCTCGCCACGGAGCCCGGCCAGTCGGTCCTCGCGTGGTGCCGGACGGTGCTCGGGCCCGCGGAGGAAGCCGCCGGTTCGCTCCTCGACGTCGCCGAGCTGACGCTCAACCCGATCGAGGTGCAGGTCAACCTGCCACTCGTCGTACCCGCCGAACCGCACCCGGAACACGACATCGTGCACTTCCTGGGCGGCGACCGGTGCGCCGATGGGATCGCCAGCCAGCGTCGCCTCCACCCGGTCGAGGAAAGCGTCCACCTCGTCGACCTTGTAACCGCGCCGGAGAGCGCGTCGCCTGAACCGCTGACCCTGACTCGTCACTGTTCCGCCTTCCTTCCGCGACCGCGTGAGCCCGTGAGCTCCGTTGCGTTGCCTGGCTCGATCTCCGAAGCCGCGAGCTGCCCGCACGCGCCGTCAATTTCCCGGCCCCGCGTGTCCCGTACGGTAGTCGGAACGCCCGCGGCGCGCAGCTTTCGTGCAAACTCCCGCTCCACCGTTTTCGGGCTGGCGTCCCAGCGCGACCCCGGGGTCGGGTTCAGAGGGATGAGGTTGACATGCGCGAGCTTACCGGCGAGCAGGCGACCGAGCATTTCTGCCCGCCACCCTTGATCGTTCACATCCCGGATCAGGGCGTACTCGATGGACACGCGCCGCCCTGTGCGCGCGGCATAATCCCACGCAGCTTGGAGCACCTCGGCGACCTTCCAACGTTGGTTAACCGGAACAAGCTCGTCGCGCAGATCATCATCGGGCGCGTGCAGCGAAAGCGCAAGGGTCAGGGCCAGATCCTCGTCCGCCAAGCGGCGCATGGCCGGGACCAGCCCAACAGTCGAGACGGTGATGTGGCGCTGTGAGAGTCCCAGGCCCTCCGGGGCCGGCGCGATCAGGCGTCGAACCGCCTCGATCACTCGGGGATAGTTTGCCAGCGGCTCGCCCATGCCCATGAACACGACGTGCGAAAGGCGGGCCGGCGCGCGAGGCACCGCGCCGCTGGCCGCGACCCCGGCGAACCAGACAACCTGGTCGACGATCTCGGCGGTGGACAGGTTGCGCGTGAGTCCCGCCTGGCCGGTCGCACAGAACGGACACGCCATCCCGCACCCGGCCTGGCTGCTCACACAGATCGTGACCCTGTCCGGGTATCCCATGAGCACGCTCTCCACGAGCGACCCGTCGTGCAGGCGCCACAGCGTCTTCCGAGTGGCACCGTCGTCGCAGGAGCGTTCGCGCACCGGGGTGAGCAGGTTGGGCAGCAGGCCCTCGGCCAACCGGTGTCGCGCCGCGCGAGGCACGTCCGTCATCTGATCGGCGTCGCGCACCAACCGGCCAAAGTAGTGGTTGGAGAGCTGTGCGGCCCGAAACTCACGCTCACCGAGCGCGGCGACGGCGGCACGACGGCCAAGGAGGTCAAGGTCGGCAAGGTGACGCGGCGGCAGCGTGGCGCGATGGCGAGCGAGTGCGGCCGGCTCCGCCGACCCACGGGCGACGGCCACAGGATCGGACGGTGTGGTCGCCGATGGCGCTGCGCCGCGGCGCGCTGGGTCCCGATGCGCGGTCGGCACGGTGGCGGAGTCGATGATGGGGAGCAACGTCATGACCTGACCAGTGTCACATGCCGACGGTCGTGCGCACCCGGGCCTATCGGTCCAAATTGCGCCGGAGTCCGCGATCCACGGCGTCTCCGGTCGTTCCGGCCAGGGATTCAGCCAAATATGTGTCCATGATCACAGCGGCGGCGCCATCAATACAAGTAGGACGTACGCGGTCGGCGCCGCGAAAACGATCGAGTCCAACCGATCCATCAGCCCGCCGTGGCCCGGTAGCAGGTTGCTCATGTCCTTGACCCCGAGGTCCCGCTTGATCATTGACTCGCCAAGATCGCCGAGGACCGCCGCCGCCGAGACCGCGACGCCGAAGATCGCGCCCCACCAGACCGAGACGTCAAAGAGGAAATAGAGCAGGAGTGCTCCGCCGAGCGCCGTGGCGATCAGCGATCCGGCGAGCCCCTCCCATGACTTCTTCGGGCTGACGGACGGCGCCATCGGGTGGCGGCCGAAGAGCACCCCTGCGACGTACCCCCCCGTGTCGGAGAGCACGACACCCGCGAGCGTCACCAGAACCCGCAGATCGCCGTCCTCCGGAGCGCTCGCCAGAAGGGCCGCGAAGCCGGTCAGGAATGGGACGTAGACGGCGACCAGCATGGCCGCGGTGACGTCGCGTCGGTACCCCCACGCACCGTCCGCCAATCGCCACACCATCGCGGCCAGAACCGTCACCATGAGCCCGAACGTGAGCGCGTCGGTGTGGCCCCACCAGGCCAGTCCAGTCATCAGAACCCCGCCGGCGAGGAGCGGAACGAGCGGCGGATTCACTCCGGTCGTACGGATAGCCCGCACCAGCTCCCAGATGCCGACACCCGCGGCAAGCACGACTACCACGAGGAACGCTGGACGCCAGAGGAACAGCGAAGCCAGGACGGCGGCCGCGAGCACCACGCCGACGCCGATCGCCGCGGGCAGGTTGCGCCCGGCGCGGCTCTTTGGCTGATCCGCCAGGGGCAGGGCGAACTCGTCCCCGCCCGCTTCCTGCTCGCCGCCGGACGCCCCGCCGGGGTACGTCTGGTCGGTGTATGCGTCGCCCGCGTAGGCGTCGGCGGGATTCGTTTCGCCGGCGTACTGCTCGCCGGTGTCGTAGTCGGGGTCGAGGTCTGCGTCACCGCCGTACCGGTATCCCCCGGGGTAGCCGCCATTGGGGTCGCGGTCGGTGGGGAACGGCTCGGGCGACGCTGCCGAGGGGTACGGGTCTTGGGCGTACGGATCTCGGGCGTACGCGTCCTGCGCGTACCGGTCAGGGGAGTACGCGTCGGGCGGGTAGGTGCTGCCTCGTGTTGCCGATTGCGAGTGAGCACGCCGTGTGTCGTCCGGACGGCCATACGTCGCCGCGTCCCACGCCGGACGGGCAGCGCGAACCGGCCGACTCGCTCCGTCCTCGGCGTGGTCGTCGCGCCAGCGGTCGTCGTACTCCGACTCGTCGGGGTGGGACATTAGAACTCGAGCAGCTCCGCTTCCTTGTGCTTGAGGAGCTCGTCGACGTGGGCCACGAATCTGTGGGTCAGGTCCTCCAACTCCTTCTCAGCCCGGCGACCGTCGTCCTCCCCGGCCTCGCCATCCTTGACAATGCGGTCGAGTTCCTCCTTAGCCTTGCGCCGGACATTTCGGATCGCGACCTTCGCCTCCTCGCCCTTATGACGGGCCACTTTGATCATGTCGCGCCGCCGCTCCTCGGTCATCGGCGGGATCATGAGCCTGAGCTGCGTACCCTCATTGTTCGGGTTGACGCCCAGATCAGAGTCCCGAATCGCCTTCTCCATCGCCTTGAGCTGCGTGGGGTCGTGCGGCTTTATGATCACCATGCGGGGCTCGGGGATGCCGATCGAGGCCATCTGCGGCAGTGGGGTCGGGGAGCCGTAGTAGTCGATAACGATGCGCGAGAACATTCCGGGCGTGGCCCGACCGGTGCGGATCGCGGCGAACTCATCCTTCGCGAATTCGACCGCGCGCTCCATCTTCTCCTCGGCTTCGAAGAGAGTCTCGTCAATCACTTGGTGCGTCGCCTCCCTTCGGCGCTGAGGTCCTCTCGTCAATATCTCTGTGCGTCACGATCTCTGTCGACACGTTCTCTGTCGTCACGTTCTCGTGAGCGCACCGGTTCAGCCCGAGCTTCCGGCGGGCACCGGCGCCACGGCCGTGATCAACGTGCCGATCTTGTCATCCATCATGGCGCGGATGATCGTGTCCTCGCCCTCGGCGCCGAAGACCAGCATTGGCAGGCGGTTTTCCATGCACAGACTGAACGCGGCGGCGTCGACCACCCGGAGCCCCCGCCGCAACGCCTCCTCGAAGGTGATCGTGTCCAGCTTGTGCGCGGTCGGGTCGGTGTGTGGGTCTGCCGTGTACACCCCATCCACACCGTTCTTGCTCATCAGCACGATGTCCGCGTGAATCTCCAGAGCCCGCTGGGCGGCGACCGTGTCGGTGGTGAAGTACGGCATCCCAGCACCCGCGCCGAAGATCACCACACGCCCCTTTTCCAGGTGGCGAATCGCGCGTCGGGGGATGTAGGGCTCGGCCACCTGCGCCATCGAGATCGCGGACTGCACGCGGGTGTCGATGCCCTCCTTTTCGAGGAAGTCCTGAAGGGCCAGGCAGTTCATGACCGTACCGAGCATGCCCATGTAATCCGCTCGTGGCCGGTCCATGCCGCGCTCCTGCAACTCGGCGCCCCGGAAGAAGTTTCCCCCGCCGACCACGACCGCCACCTGCAGTCCGCGCCGCACGACGGTCGCGATCTGGCGGGCGATGGCCTGTACGACGTCTGGATCGACGCCGATCTCGCCGCCACCGAAGACTTCACCCGAGAGCTTCAGCACCACTCGCCGGGTCCGACCGGAGCCTTCAAACGGCGACTGGGGGGCCGGCCGCGACGCGTGGTTGGCCCGGTCGTCGGTCCGGTCGCTCTTCTGGTCGTTAGCGGTCGACGGGCCGCCCGCCGCCGTCCTCGCCATCGTCCCGGTCATCCCGCGCCGCCCCCTGCCTCGGCCAGTCCCCCGAGTACCCCGGGCTCGCTGGTCATCGTGTCCATTCAACTCCCTCGGAGCACGTGCTGCGCCACGAGCATCGCAGGCACGGTCCCGAGATCAGACATGGGAAGGGGCCGCCGTGTGCTGTGGTCCACACGTGCGACCCCCTCTGCTGCGTTTTCCGTACCTTCGTCCCGCATCGGGTTGTTGTGCCGGGAGGATCAGGCCTGGCCGACCTCGAAACGCACGAAACGGGTCACCTCAAGGCCCGCCTCCGCGAGCACCTGCTTCACCGTCTTCTTCTGGTCGGCCACCGATGGCTGCTCGACCAGGACGAAGTCCTTGAAGAATCCGTTGACCCGGCCGTCCACAATCCTGGGTAGCGCCGCCTCCGGTTTACCCTCTTCGCGCGCCGTTTCCTCGGCGATGCGCCGCTCTGTGGCCACGACGTCGGCCGGAACCTCGGTGCGCGTGACATATTTCGGCCGCATCGCCGCGATCTGCATGGCGATGCCCCGCGCGTCCGACTCGGCGGCCTCGTCGTTCTTGCCCGCAGAGGTCCTGATCCTGTACTCGACCGCGACTCCGACCTGCGGCGGCAGGTCGGGACTCTTGCGGTGCATATAGACCGCGACGTCACCGTCCAGCACGGCGAACCGATTCACTACGAGCTTCTCGCCAATCTTGGCGGACGCAGCCTCGACCGTCGCCGCGACCGTCGTCCCTTCCGGCAGCGACGAGGCGAGCAGCGCCTCGACATCGGCGGGCTTGGTCTGCTCGACAAAGGCAACGAGCGTCTGTGCCATCTGGATGAAGTCGGCGTTTTTCGCGACGAAGTCGGTCTCGCAGTTCAGCTCCAGCAGGGCCTTGCCCGCGTGGGCAACGAGTCCGTTCGCGGCGGTCCGGCCCGCGCGCTTGCCGACGTCCTTGGCTCCCTTGATCCTTAGGATCTCTACGGCCTTGTCGAAGTCGCCATCCGACTCTTCCAGGGCCTTCTTGCAGTCCATCATTCCGCTGCCGGTGAGGTCACGGAGCTTCTTGACATCCGCTGCGGTGAAGTTCGACATCTCTCTCTCGCTTGGCGTGTGTGTTCGGCGTTTGATGATCGCGATACAGCGGTCAGCTCTCGACCGGTGTCTCGGCCTTGCTTCCCTCAAGCAGCTCGCGCTCCCACTCGGGCAGTGGCTCGTCGCTGGCTACCGTGCCCGGCTCGGGCTTAGCCTCCACGCCCCCTGCGCGCAGCGCCTTGCCGGAGCGGGCGATCAGGCCATCCGCGACGGCGTCGGCGACGACGCGCGTGAGCAGAGCGGCCGACCGGATCGCGTCGTCGTTGCCCGGAATGGGGAAGTCCACCTCGTCGGGATCGCAGTTCGTGTCGAGCACGGCGATCACCGGGATGCCGAGCTTGCGAGCCTCGTCGACGGCGATGTGCTCCTTCTTCGTGTCCACGATCCACACCGCCGCCGGGACCCGCTGCATGTCGCGCAGGCCGCCGAGCGTCCGGGTGAGCTTGTCCTTTTCGCGCTGCAGCTGCAGGGTCTCCTTCTTCGTGAACCCCTGGGCGGCGCCGGTCTGCTCGATCGCCTCCAGCTCCTTCATGCGCTGCAGGCGCTTGAAGACCGTCTGGAAGTTCGTGAGCATGCCGCCGAGCCAGCGGTGGTTCACGAAGGGCATCCCCACCCGCGACGCCTGCTCCGCGATCGCCTCTTGGGCCTGCTTCTTCGTACCGACGAACAGAATGCTGCCGCCATCGGCGACTGTGTTGCGCACATACTCGTACGCCTTGTCGATGTAATCGAGGGTCTGGCGCAGATCGATGATGTAGATACCGTTGCGCTCGGTGAAGATGTAGCGCTTCATCTTCGGATTCCAGCGGCGAGTTTGGTGCCCGAAGTGGACACCGCTCTCGAGCAGCTGGCGCATGGTCACGACGGCCATGAGGGTGTGTTCTCCTTGCGTCCCTGGTTGTCACGCCGGACCGGCTGGCCCGTCGCCCTAGTGCCCGGTCGCCGGCCACAGTGGTGCTCGATGACTCGAGACCAGGGAGGCCGCCGCCCCGCCGGATCACCGCAGGCGGTGATCCTGATCCGCGGAGAAAAGGCACGCGAGGTCAACCACCTGAGGTGGTCGCCGAGGGCAAGTCTACGCAGCCGGGCGCCGAGTCACGCATTCGGTAGCGCACCCGACGGTTCCTGGGTGATTTGACCGGTTTAGGCCGGTAGTGGATTCAGGTGATGGCTAATCCCGCCGCCATCGCAAATGCGACGCCGACGACCAGGTACGCCAGCGGGGGCCTGGCCCAGACTCGGAAGCCCCAGTGCTCCGCGCCGAAAGCGGCGCCGGTGACGAGGCCATACAATCCGGCCACGAGCAGCGGCAGCGACGCGAGCGCCAACGAACTGGCGATGACTCCGCCGATCAGGAACGGGGTACCGAAGGCCGAGATCGCCAGCGCCCGAATCAGCAGCAGTCCGACGGCCAGGGCCGGAACGATCAGGAAGGCGGCCACCGCCGGCCTGCGCGCCCGGTAGATGTTCGAGGGCACCGCCGTCGGCGTCACCGGAGGACGGCGGTCACCGACACGGAAGTCGCCGGTCCGCGGATCCCCCGTCGGGATGTCGCTGGTGCGCAGATCCCCCGAGCGGGCCTCGCCCCGTCTGGGCTCGGCGGGTCGGGGCTCGGAGGATCGGGGCTCGGAGGGTCGGGGCTCGGAGGGTCGGGGCTCGGCTTGCCTGGTCTCGCCGGTCGCCTTGGCGCTGCCGTGGGCAGTGGGGGAGCGGGGTGCTGGCGCCGGCCGAGTGCCGACCGCCTCCTCGACCGTCTCCTCAGGGGTACGTTCAGAGTCCACGCCCGCACGCTAGGCGAGTACGGGCCGCTTCGCCATTCTTGCGCCTCGGAGTGTCGTCCATCCCCCCGCCGCCCGTCAGCGCCGATCATGATTTGGAGGTCATGATCGGCGCCCGTAGACGACGCTCAGCTCATGATCGACGCGATCTTGCGGACGGTGTGACGGGTCGTCGCGATGGACCGGGGGCCAGCGTGCAGTTCCGTGACGGTCGCGCCTCAGCCGCTGGCCGGATCACCCTGGTTACCCTGGTTACCGCCAGCGCCGTCCGCGCCGATGACGCCACCGCCCGTCCCGACGTGCCGGGCACCAATGGCCTCGCGATCGCGTCGCTGGTGCTGGGGATATGTGGGCGGTTCCTCTGACCAACCTCCTCGCAATCGCGTTCGGCATCATCGCCTTGGTCCACTCAGGTCGCGTACACAACGCGGCAAGTGCCTGGCCATCGGCGGGCTCGCCGCTGCCGGCTATATGACGCGTGTTGATCTCCTGCTCGGCCGTGTGGTGGCTGGTACTGGTAGCCGCGATCGTGGTGGCGGCGGTCACGCCCATCAGTCGGAATGAGGCCGGTGAGATCGTGAGATCGGGCTCGATCGCCCCCGACGACCTCCGACCTGGCGACTGCGTCAACGGAATCCGAGAGAATGTTCGCGTCACATCGATGGATGGAGTGCGCTGCTCCGAACTCCACGACGGTGAGGTCTTCGCGGTGTTTAGGCTGCCGCCTGGACGGTTCCCGGGTGAGCGGTCGTCGAACAGCGGGCGGAGGACGGCTGCTTCGACCGGTTGGAAACCTACGCACCGGCCGCCGTGAATGACGAGCGGCTCGACCTGTTCAACTACGCGCCGAACGCACGGACCTGGAACCGTGATCGCGGGGTGGTCTGCGTCGCCGCGTACACCCCGCGAACCACCGGCTCGATCCGCGGCTGACGGCTCCTACGCCCGGTCGTACGCGTCCTTCAGGCCCTTAATGTCGATCTTCTTCATCTTGAGCATGGCTTGCATGACCCGACTTGACTTGTCGGAATCGGGGTCGCCCAGCATCTCGGTGAGGGCTGCCGGGATGATCTGCCAGGACAGGCCGTACTTGTCCTTCAACCAGCCGCACGAGCCTTCCTCGCCGCCGTCCGATAGCTTGTACCAGAGTTCGTCGACCTCGTCCTGAGTCGAACAGTCGGTGTACAACGAGACGGCCTCATTGAACGTGAATTCCGGGCCGCCGTTCAGTGCAATGAATCGCTGGCCCTCGAGCTCGAACGTCACCACCATCGCCGTTCCCTTCTGACCGGGTCCGGCGTCGCCGTAGCGCTGCACATCGAGAATTCGCGAGTTCTTGAAGATCGATGTGTAATGGCGTGCTGCCTCCTCCGCCTGATTGTCGAACCACAGGAACGGTGTGATCTTCGGCATGGTCTTCTCCTCTGAGTGTCGTAACTGGCCTGAGTGTCGTAACCGGCCTTACCCACGCGTCGAACGGCCCAACGCCACTTCGACACCCCACCCGAAAGAAAACCCCAAACCGCGTCGATCATGATTTGGAGGTCATGATCGACGCGAATCTGGGACGGCCAGCTCATGATCACCGCGATCTTGGCGGGGAAGTCCGCAGGTCTGTCAGGCGCCGCGAAGTTCGGGCGGGAGTGGGCGCAGCACGCAAAACTCGTTGCCGTGCGGGTCTGCCATCACCACCCAGGTCACGTCGGCGCCCTGCCCCACATCGACGCGGCGCGCCCCGAGCGACTCGAGTCTGGCTACCTCAGCCGCTTGGTCGATGGGTCGCAGGTCGAGATGGAGGCGGTTCTTCACTATCTTCTCCTCCGGCACGCGAGCGAAGAGGAGGTCGGGCACGACTCCGTCCTCGGGGCTGCCCGCCGGGGGCTCCAGAACGACCTCGTCGTCTTGCTCGTGGGTGCGCCGCCAACCCAGCGCAGACTCCCAGAAGCTCGCCAGGCCAGCGGGATCGGCCGTATCGATGTTCAAACATTGGATGCGAAGGTTGACGCCCTGCCCCCGAAGTCGCTTGACGTAACGGTGCGATGGAACCGTGATGGGTCCCATGGCGGTCTCGGCCTGATAGTCGAAGAGGCCTTCGTCGATCCAACCACTGCGCGCGTAGAACCTGCGGGCTCGGGCGTTGCCGGCAACGACTGCGAGCCACGCGTGTTCGTGGCCGTTAGCCTTCACCAAGCGCTCCGCCTCGGCGAGCAATGTGGCCGCCACACCGCTGCCTCGGTGTTGTGTCGAAACATAGACCTGCTCGACCTCGTCGCCGACGACCATTACGAACCCCGCCACCGCCCCATTGACGATGGCTACCGCGGTGTCGCCGACCCGTTGTGAGGCTCGCAAGCCGAATGACTCCGGCGTACGAGCGGCGACGAGATCATTATCGACGTGCCCCAGATGACCGTCGCGCCATCCGTCGTACCAGATCTTCGCGACGGCCGGCGCGTCATCGGCGTGGGCAGGACGAAGCACGACGGCAGTGTCGTCGTTGGTTGACACCCGGACAGCCTAGCGACCGCCGCCCGGCGCTAGAGTTTCGCCGCTGCGATCTGGCCGATCTGGACGGTGAAGGCGTGGTCGCCGCCGAGGTCGAAGTACGGCATAACGACCGACGCCGTCATACCGCGGTCCCAAACGAGGTGTCAGAACAGGGCTAGCTGGCCGGGGGCTGGACCACGAAGGGCCCGCGATCTCCTTGCCCATAGGTGCGGCTGCGGGATCAGCGCGAAATCCTCGTCGGTGAGCGGCGGAGAGCCACCGGTGAGGGCCCAGAGCGACGGCCCGAGGTAGATCCCATGATCGGCAAACGCGAGTCTCATTCTGGCCAGATCGAGCGGAAGCCGCGTCATTTCCAAGTCAGGCATTGGAAGGTCTATGCGCATCCGCATTAACCGACGGTTGCGTTCAACGGTCTCGCGCGTCGCGGCGGAACCAAGGTGCTGCCTCACCCGGTCACCCACTGCTGCGAAGACGTCCGGCGCATCGCCGCCGTCGAGGGCGGACCATACGGCCTCCAATGTGCCGAACGCCGTCAGCAGCCTGGCGGCCGTGGCTGAGCCAAAGCCCCGAACCCCGGGCAGGTTGTCGGACGGATCGCCGCGCAGCGCGGCCAAGTCGTGATATTGCCAAGCCTCGACGCCGCATATCTCGGGCAATGTTGCGGAGGTAACCAGTACCGCCTCGTCGAAGCCGCCGTTGCGCACGCGAAGGACCGACGTCGAGGCATCGATGAGCGCGAACGCGTCGCGGTCACTCGTCACGACGACACACGTCCAGCCAAGGCGGCGGGCGTGCGCGGCCGAGCTGGCCAGCACATCGTCGGCTTCGTACGCGGTCGGCACCACGATGCAGATGCCGGCCGCCCGTAGGAGGTCAGGGGCCGCGGCCAACTGCTCGGCGAGGTCGGCTGGCTTTTCAGGGCGGTGGCCCTTGTACGCGGGGTAGTCGGCCTTGCGTGCGGAGTAATCGGGGCAGTCGAAACCGACCAACACCGCGTCCGGTCGCAACCGCGCCGCGGCACGGGCGACGTAGCCGATCAGTCCCTTGAGTGCCCACACCGGCCGGCCGGCCTCGTCCACGAGTCGCCCCATGGGTGCCGCGTGGTAGGCGCGATGGAGCAGGCTGTTGCCGTCCAAGACGAGCAGCAGCGGAGCGGTGGGCGCCGGCACCCGCTCAGCGTATTCCCCCGGACCGACAAACACGCCGGCGTGCGGTCCGCCACCAGGCGCTCGTACGACATCGACGCCTCGTACACATCGACGCCTCGTACCAAAACGACGCCTCGTACCACATCGACGCCCCGTAGCACATCCAAGGCCTGTGCGGCGCGCTATCCACAGTCCGAACGCTTATCCACAGATCTTGCTTGGCGACTTGGCGCCGCTCTTCGTAGCCGCGACCGTGGGCACCATGACACGGGCCAAGGACGCGGTCGGTGCGTACGGCGAGCGCGTCGCCGCGCGGACCCTCGCCGATGCTGGGATGCAGCTGTTGGAGCGCAACTGGCGGTGCCTGACCGGCGAGCTGGACATCGTCGCGCTGGATGGCCAGACAATCGTGTTCTGCGAGGTCAAGACCCGGCGCGGGCCGGCGTTCGGCGCGCCGGTTGAGGCGGTAGGCCCAGCAAAAGTACGAAGGCTACGCGCACTCGCGTCGCTGTGGCTCATGCAGCACCCCGAGACGCGCGGCGAGGTCCGGTTCGACGTCATCAGCGTCTGGCCACAACCCGCCGGTCCCGCCGTCGTCGAGCACCTTCGCGCGGCGTTCTGAGATGGGCTACGCGCGCGTGCTCGCGTTCGGGCTGGTAGGGCTGGAGGGCCACCCGGTCACCGTCGAAGCCCACGTCGACACTGGACTACCAGCGCTCGTCCTTTCCGGATTGCCGGACGCGTCACTCAACGAGGCCCGCGACCGCGTTCGGGCGGCAATCGCAAACTCGGACGAGACTTGGCCGCAGCGCCGCATCACTGTCAACCTGCTGCCGGCCGAGCTTCCCAAGCGTGGCTCCGGTTTCGACCTCGCAATCGCCCTCGTGGTGCTGGCGGGCAGCCGGATGCTGAAACTGCGCGGCCTCGGCGGGGCGGCGATCATCGGTGAGCTGGGGCTCGACGGTCGGGTTCGTCCCGTGCGGGGCGTCCTGCCCATGGTGCTCGCAGCTGCGCGGATCGGCGTAAGGCGGATCATCGTCCCGGCCGACAATGCTGCAGAGGCGACCCTCGTACCTGGCGTCCACGTCAAGGCGGCCGAGACGCTTCGGCAGGTGATCGAGTTCGTGCGCGCGTCTGTTCCGCTGCCAGAGCCCACGGCCGCCGACGACCTCGAGGATGAGCCCGGATCCGACCTGGCCGACGTGCTCGGTCAGGAGCGCGGACGCTTCGCTCTCGAACTGGCCGCGGCGGGCAAGCACCATCTGGCGCTCTTCGGGCCGCCGGGTGCGGGCAAGACGATGCTCGCCCAGCGGCTGCCGTCCATCCTCCCGCCGCTGGACGACGCGGCGGCGCTCGAGGTCACGGCTGTGCACTCGATCGCCGGCGTGCTGCCGTCGGTGCCGCGCCTGATCCGGCGGCCACCGTTTCAGGCTCCGCACCACACGGCCTCCGCGGCGGCGCTCGTCGGTGGTGGGTCGGGCCTCGCCCGACCCGGTGCGCTGTCGCTAGCCCACTTCGGAGTTCTGTTCCTGGACGAGGCGCCGTTGTTTGGAGCCAGCGTCCTGAACGCGTTGCGCCAGCCGTTGGAGGACGGGAGGGTGACGCTCGCCCGATCGCGGGGCACCACGATCTTTCCCGCACAAATCCAATTGGTACTCGCGGCGAACCCATGTGGCTGCGGCACTGGAAAGGACGTGGCGTGTACGTGCTCGTCGGTGGCCAAGCGTACGTACCTCAACCGGCTATCCGGGCCCCTGATGGACCGAATCGACCTCCAGGTCACGTTGATGCCCGTCGGAGCGGCCGCGCTCCTGGGGCAGCCCGACCATCAGGACTCCTCCGCGCAGGTGCTCAAGCGAGTCATCGCGGCCCGCGAGGCGGCCGCTGAACGCTGGGCCGGGATGCCGTTCAGCGTCAACGCCAAGGCGACAGGCTCGGTGTTGCGCCGCCCGCCGTTTCGACTCCCTCGGATCGCGACTGCCGAACTTGCCGAGCAGCTCGACCGTGGCACGCTCTCGGCCCGCGGGTACGACCGCGTTTTGAGGGTCGCATGGACCATAGTGGACATAGACGGCCGAACGTCGCCGGACAAGCAGGATGTACGCGAGGCGCTCCAGCTTCGGACCGGCGAGACGGTGTGAAGACAGACTCGGACCAGGTGCGACTCGCGCGCATCGCGCTGGGTCATCTGCTCGAGCCGGGCAATCGGGACCTTGGTCTCCTCGTGTCCGCCGTCGGCCCCGTGGAAGCGCTTGCTCGGCTCCGCAGCGGCGGTGTGACCGACCGCCTGCGCGGTGCGGCGTCGGCGCGCCTCGCGGCGTTCGACCCGTACCGGTTGGCCGAGAAGGCGCTCGAGCGGGCCGACCGGCTCGGCGCCCGGATCATCACGCCGGAGGACGCCGAGTGGCCGCACCAGCTGGCCGATCTCGTCCACATCAGCCAGGACGTCGCAGACCCGATCCATCGAGACACCTATCCGCCGCATTGCATTTGGCTTCGTGGCTCGTGGCCACTGGCCGAGGTATGCGAGCGGTCGGTCGCGATCGTGGGAGCACGAGCCAGCACCGCGTACGGCAACCACGTCGCCAGCGACCTGGGCTTCGGCCTGGCCGACCGGGGCTGGACCGTCATATCCGGTGGTGCGTTCGGCGTCGACGCGGCCGCCCATCGGGGCGCGCTGGCCGGGGCGGCCTGCACCATCGCGGTCCTCGCGTGTGGCATCGACCGGCCCTACCCGCTCAGTCACATCACGCTCTTCGATCGCATCGCTGAGCAGGGCCTGCTCCTGACCGAGTGGCCACCAGGCGCCGATCCTCACCGGAGGCGATTCCTCATCCGCAACAGGGTCATCGCGGCCGCCGCAAAGGGAACGGTCATGGTCGAGGCCAACCTCCGCAGCGGCGCCCGCTTCACCCTCAAGCGCGCTCGCGAGCTCAACCGGATCGTCATGGCGGTGCCGGGTCCGGTGACCTCCGCGATGTCGGCCGGCTGCCACGAAGAGCTGCGAGCGGCGGAGTCCATACTGGTGGCGAGCGTCGCCCACGTCCTTGATGCGGTCGGGCGAATCGGTGAGGATCTCGCACCCCTCGCCCGCGCCGAGGAGACACCACGGGATCGGTTGACCCCGCTTGAGCGACAGGTCCTCGACGGTGTCCGACCACGAAAGCTCCTCGCGGCGGAGGAGATTGCCGCAGTCGTCGGAGTGTCCACACGAGACGCGCGACGGACGCTGCCGAGCCTCGAACAGGCGGGCTTTGTGACGGCACAGAACGGTGCGTACCGCCTCGCGCGCAAGAGCGACGCCAAGACGCGACCCAAGCGCTGACCTTGTCGAGCGTTGCCTTGTGTCGAGCGTTGCCTTGTGTCGAGCGCTGACGTATGTCGAGCGCTGACGTATGTCGAGCGGAGTGGCGTCTTGACCATCGTCGGCCGGCGTTCCACCGTCGAGGCAATGCCCAGGCATTCCCGCACACCGAGGAGCCGCGACGTCCGTGCGCGGCTGCCCGACGCATCGCGCGCATCCGTCGACGAGTTCGCTCGATACCTCGCGCTTGAGCGGAATCGTTCGCAGCACACGGTGCGCGCGTACGTCGCTGACATTGTGAGCCTGCTCGATCACGCCAGCCGGATGGGCGTGGATGACCCTGCCTCGTTGACGATCACGGTGCTGCGCAGCTGGCTGGCGCGGTTGCGGTCGACCGGCGCCGCGCGAGCCTCGCTCGCCCGTCGCGCTGCCGTTGCCCGTACCTTCACCGCGTGGGCCCGGCGTAACGGCCGTCTCGCGCGCGACGTCGGGTCCGGCCTGGCAAGTCCCAAGTCCGTACGCCAGCTACCCCATGTGCTCCGGGTGGATCAGGCGGAGGATTTGATGTCAATGCCGACCGGTGCGCCGCCGTCCACCGGCAACAGTGCTGAGGTCCCCCTCGCGCTGCGAGACATACTCGTGCTCGAGCTGCTGTACGCGACCGGCGTCCGCGTGTCGGAGCTATGCGGCCTGGACGTCGACGACATCGACCTGAGCCGCGGCGTCGTTCGAGTCTTCGGAAAGGGTGCGAAGGAGCGGACCGTTCCCATCGGAGGTCCGGCTCTGCGTGCCCTGGAGGCATGGCGGCGGTGGGGGCGCCCACGGCTCGTCAAGGCTCACAGTGGAGCCGCTCTCCTGCTCGGTGCCCGGGGCGCACGCCTCAACCCTTCAACTGTGCGCCAGATCGTCGCCCGCTGGGCGGCCGCAGCCGGGCTGCCTCACGTCTCGCCGCACGACCTGCGTCACTCGACGGCCACCCACCTGCTCGAGGGCGGCGCCGACCTGCGCTCGGTGCAAGAGTTGTTGGGCCACGCCTCACTGGCCAGCACTCAGATCTATACCCACGTGTCGAAGGAGCGGCTGCGCCACGTCTACAACCAGGCCCACCCCCGCGCCTAACCCCGCCCCAAGCGCCGATCATGACCTGCGGATCATGATCGGCGACGTTTGGCGACCGCCACCTCATGATCACGGCGATCTTGACGTTCAAGGTTGAGTTTGGTCGCATAGCAGATCGGCGCTTTGTGAGGTCAGTTGTCCACAGTGGCCTAAGTTATCCACAGTTCACGAGAGGCGGGCTCGCGCAGGTCGTTGCTTGCCGGAATTGTGAGCGACGTGGAGCAATCGCCGACACCAACCGCCCGCCGGACCCTCAGCACGAGGTTGGCGTGTGCAATGATCATTTCGATCGTGGTCATGGCTGGCACGATGCTGACAGTCGACTCCGCGACGGCCGTGAATGCCTCGGTCGCACCTTCGATCGCACCGGAACGTGCGCCGAGTTGGACCTGGCCACTTGATGGCAAACCAGCCGTGGTGCGGCCCTTCACGCCACCGCCACGGCCGTGGCTCGCCGGCCATCGCGGAGTCGATCTGGCCGGCCGCGCCGGTGCGCTGGTGCTGGCGGCTGGGTCCGGGCGCGTTGTCTACGCGGGCGTCCTCGCGGGTCGCGGGGTCGTGAGCATCGACCATCCCGGTGGACTCCGTACGACGTATGAACCAGTCCTCGCTTCGGTGCGCCAAGGAGACGAAGTTGGCGTCGGGAGCGTTATCGGTGTGCTCGAACCTGGGCATGTGGGGTGCCCGGTCGCGGCCTGCCTGCACTGGGGACTGCGACGCGGCCACACCTACTTGGATCCGCTCCTGTTGGTGCGACCGCGGGTACGGCTCAAACCTCTGACAGGGTGAACCGCTCAAGATCGCCGTGATCATGAACTTCGTGTCGAAGAAATGCGTCGATCATGACCTCCAAATCATGATCGGCGTTTAGGGGGGTTTGAGTGTGGGCCACGGCTGATCTGGCTCGGTCGGCTGGTCGTAGTCGACGCCGGGGACCGAGAATCCGTACAGGCGACGCACCTCCGTTCGGAACCAGCCGAGGTCGGCGAGGTCGGCGATGTTGTCGTTGGTCGCCCTGGCCCACTGCGAGGCCACGGCGGCTTGCACCTCGGGGACGAGTTCCCAGGCATCGAGTCGGATGCGCCCCTGATCGTCCACGGCCAGCGGGGTGGCCCCAACGAGCCGATCCCACAAATCAACGAACTGATCGATCGGCGGTCGCATCGCGTCGCCGAGGATGCGCCGCACGAGTCCTATGTAGAGGGCAATCCCTGGAATCGCGGTCGATGACTGGGTCACCGCCGCGCCGTTGACCGATGTCGCTGCCCAACCGTCGCAGCCCGCCCGCAACCGTTCGTTCAACGCGCGTGCTGTTCCTTCCAGATCGTCCTTCGCGGCGCCGATCGTGCCCTGCCGGTAGATGGCGGCGGTCAGGTCCGACCCGATATAGGACAGCGCGACCGTGGCGAATCCGGGCGCGAGAAGGTCCCGGGTGGTAAGAGCATCGATCCAGCGGACCCAATCCGTGCCACCCATCACATTGACGGTCTGTGGGATGTCGTCGCCATCGGCAGGCGCAATCTCGATCTCCCGGCACTCGGCTCGCCCGTCCGAATCGAAGACCAGCGTCTTGGTGCGACAGGGGGCCCCGATGGGTTTGATGACGGAGGTGTACGTGATGCCGGTGTCCGGATCTGTACGCCGCGGAGCCGCGATGGAGTAGATCAAATAGTCGAGTCGTCCGAACCTGCGCTCGATCAGCTCGAGCACCTCGGCCTTGGTGGCGTCAGCGAATGCGTCCGAGTTGACGAAAGCGACGTCGGCGCCAGCCTGCCCGGCGAGGGCTGCGGTCGCGACCGAGCGGTGCCAGCCAGAGGTTGCGGTGCGCCGCTCGCTCGGTGCCTTCTCATAGCAGACACCGACGCCGTTGACGCCGTGACGCGCGACCCCGGCGATCATCGCGGCGAGGCCGTACCCAGCACTGGAGCCGATGACCAGCGCGGTCGGGCGACGTTCCGACCGGATGGATCTAGCCTCCACTCGCCCCCATAAGTCCTCGACGGACCGGGCACACCCGGCCGGGTGCGAATCCAGGTGCAGGAATCCTCGGGCGGTTGGACGGATGATGCGAGCCGCCACGATGAGCTCCCTTCGGGTCGCGTGCCTCGATGGTGCCGGTTCCGGCCATTCGCTGCCAACGACCAATCGGTGCAACGGCAGGGGAGCCGGCCAGAGACAGGGGAGCCGGCCAGAGGCCGTGCCGGGCTCCGCCAGGCCCTCAGAATCGTTCCGCCCGTGGCGGCCGGGCTGTGGCATGGGTCCTGCGGGTCAAGCGCGTGGATGCGCCGCAGCTTGACGAGGTCCTGGAGGAGATCGACATGGCCCGGCTGTCACGCCCTCGTTCAGGCGCAGGTCGAGCAGCTCCTGGCCGCGGGTCGCACACCGCTACCGGCCAAAGCCGACCTGGAAACAATCTCGATGTGGTCCGTTGGCGCAGACCGCCGGCACTGGGGCTGGGCGTGATCTAGGAACCAAAGCCGCCTTCGGTCGGGAGCGAGATGTCCGGCTTCTCGAGCTCCTCGACGTTGACATCCTTGAAGGTCATCACGCGGACATTCTTCACAAAGCGCGCTGGGCGGTACATATCCCACACCCAGGCGTCGTGCATCTCGACCTCGAAATACACCTCGCCGTCAACGTTGCGAACGTGCAGGTCGACCTGATTGGCGAGGTAGAAGCGGCGTTCGGTCTCAACGACGTACGAGAACTGGCGGACGATGTCGCGGTACTCCCGATAGAGCTGCAGCTCCATCTCGGTCTCGTACTTTTCGAGATCTTCCGTGCTCATCCCGTACCGCCTTCCGTGACGCTCGTCAGGCCAACGCCGGCCAGTTCCCCCAGGCTGGCGACGGCCGCCACGCTGACGGTACTCCGCCACCGCCCCCGCGCCGACCCGACTGCCGCATCCGGTCGTACGGCGGCGACATTGGCGTACGAGAAGCGATGTTGCACACACGGCCCGTGATCGTGTAGCGCCGCCGAGTGCTCGTCCGTCGAATACCCCTTGTGCTCGGCGAAGCCGTATCCAGGAAACTCCTCATCCAACTCGACCATGATCCGGTCGCGGGTCACCTTTGCCAGCACGCTCGCGGCGGCGACGCAGGCGGCGACCTGATCACCCTTCCAGACCGCCAGCCCGGGGCGGCCAAGGCCGTCGACCCGGAACCCGTCGGTGAGGACGTAATCGGGGCACGGCGCCAGCGCGGCCAGCGCCCGCCGCATCCCTGCGAGGTTTGATACCTGAAGGCCGCGTACGTCGACCTCCTCCGCCGGGATCACCACCACTGCGTACGCCGAGGCCCGCGCCACGATCTGGTTGTATACCCGCTGCCGAGCCAGGGGGGTGAGCAGCTTCGAGTCGGCAAGTCCAGGAACCTCCCCGCGCCGACTGGCGGGCAGGATTGCAGCGGCGACCACCAGGGGACCCGCACACGCCCCGCGGCCCGCCTCGTCGGCGCCGGCAACGAGGTCGAAGCCGCGGCGTTGGAGCGCTCGCTCGAGGGCGTAGAGACCGCCCTCTCGGCGCACGACCGTACGGGGAGGAGCCAGCATCACGCACCCAGGATCTCGCGCAGAAGTTGTGGAAGTTCAGCCGGGTAGAAGCGCTCGTCGGTCTTGGCCAGCTCGTCGACTGACCACCACCGATGCGCGTCGATCGACTGGCGCTCCACGGCATCGAAGCCATCGATACTGATGTCCACTGATTCGACTCGGACCGCGAAGAACTCTTGCTCCTGTCGATACCAACGACCGTCGAACGGAAAGTCCGTCCTCTGGTGCCAGATTGGCGGTCCCAGGCTTTCGGAGGTCATCGCGAGGCCGGTCTCTTCCCGCAGCTCGCGAGCTCCGCCGGCGGCCGGCGTCTCTCCCTCGTCGAGTCCTCCGCCGGCCGTGAACCAGTAGCGCCATCCCGGCCGGGCCGGATCGAAGCCGCGAAACATCAACACCCGCCCGTCGCCATCGATGAGCAGGATCCTCGCGGCTCGCCGGGGGATGGGATTCTCCTTCGACCCCACCGGATCCGCGTGGTTTGCCATGACCGCTGAGCCTAACACCTCAAGATCACCTCGATCATGAGCAGGCCGTCGTCAATCCGCGCCGATCATGATGCGATGAAGGAGCGGGGCCTCCGCTCCTCGTGACAGTCACCCTCGCGTAACGCTTGGGCTGTCCACGTCCACCACGACGAAGGAGGCCCCTGTGGACGAGTATGACGGCCGACAGTTTGTCGGGATAGACCTGCACCGGCGGCGCAGCGTGATTGTGCGGATGACGCCGGAGGGGGAGCGGATTGGCTCCACGGTACGGATTGAGAACGACCCGGCTGAGTTGGCTGAGCTGGTCGCCTCGTGGGGGGAGAGCCCGGAGGTGGTGTTGGAGGCCACCTACGGCTGGTACTGGGCCGCGGACGTGCTGGCCGAGGCCGGCGCGAACGTGCACCTGGCGCATCCGTTGGGGGTGAAGGGTTTCGCGTATCGCCGGGTGAAGAACGACGAGTTCGACGCCTGGGATCTTGCCGATCTGCTGCGGATGGGCCGGCTGCCCGAGGCGTGGATCGCCCCGCCGCAGGCGCGCGGGTTACGTGAGCTGGTCCGGCACCGGAGCAAGATGGTCGCGTTGCGCTCGGGCCTCAAGGCCCAGGTCCACGCGGTACTGGCCAAGCAGGGCGTGCGGGTGCCCATGTCGGACCTGTTCGGCGTCGACGGCACCAGGCTGCTCGACGAGCTGGCCCTGGACCCGCCGTTTCACGCCCGGGTCGTCTCGCTGCGCTATCTCATCGACGCGTTCGACGGCGAGATCGACACGGTGACCAAGGACCTGCGCGCCCAGCTGAAGAAACACCCCGGCTACCAGGCGATCCAGGCCATCCCCGGGGTCGGCCCGGTGCTGGCCGCGGTCTTTGTGGCCGAGATCGGCGACGCGACCCGCTTCCCCACCCCGCAGAAGCTGTGCAGCTGGGCCGGGATGACCCCGCGGCACCGCGAATCCGACACCAAGATCCACCGCGGTCGGATCACCAAACAGGGCAACCACCTGGTCCGGTGGGCCGCGGTCGAGGCGGTACAGAAGCTCTACGGCGGCGGGATCGGCGCCGCCCGGGCCCGGATCGCCGAAACCCGCGGCAAGAACATCGCCAAGGTCGCCGCCGCCCGCAAGCTGCTCACCCTGGTCTACTACGGCCTGCGCGACGGGCACATCCGTTGCCTGGCCCGACCGGCGTGAGCCCCACCCCGGCGCAGCTAACCCGCGCGGTCGTTGGAGGTCTGACCCCCACCACCCGGTGGCGCGGTCGGCATCATGATTGACCCCGACTAGCTGCGGCCGTAC
>JAXIPB010000183.1:0-4859 GCA_045403155.1 Micromonosporaceae bacterium | reverse complement strand
GATGTTCCTTGCGATCTTCACCGCCCTGCTCGGCAACGGTGACATTGTCATCGATGGCCGCACCGTCTCCCTCTCCACCTATTACGTCGCCGGCATGACGACGTTCGCGGTGATCACGGCCTGCTACAACAACATCGCCATTAGCCTGACCTTCCAACGCGACCTAGGTGTCCTCAAGCGAACCAATGGCACACCGCTACCAGCGGCGGTCTACCTCTCCGCGCGGGTGCTGCACGCCCTGTTCGTCTCTCTGTTGCTGGTCGTGATCACCGTCGCTTTCGGCAGCCTGCTCTATGACGCCGACATCCCCGCCGGCGCGGATATGGCTCGATTCCTGGCGGTCCTCGCGGTGGGTGCGGCAAGCTTCTGCGCGCTCGGCTTCGCGATCACCGCGATCATTCCGAACGCGGACGCGGCCGCACCCATCGTGAACGCGACGATCCTGCCCATATTGTTCCTGTCCGGCATCTTCATCCCCATCGGTGACAATGCGCCAGCCTGGCTCACCTGGACCGCGCGAGTCTTCCCTGTCAAGCATTTTGCCGACGGGATCCAGGCCGGCTTCGTCGGTACCGCGTTTCATTGGTACGACGTGCTCGTCGTCGCCGGCTGGGGCTTGGCCGGGGTGTTACTCGCCGTTCGATTCTTCAGCTGGGAGCCGCGTACCTGAGAGGCAATCCGCGTCCTTAGCGCCATCGGGACTTTTGACCCGCGAACGAGGCCCAGATGGCCGTAACGGTCCCCCGGAGTGCCGGCAAGGATGGCGTTATGTCCGAGAACGCCTGGTCCGAGAAGGCCTGGTCCGACGAGCACGGCAACCCCGGCGAGGCGCTGCGTGAGTGTCTGGTCGCGGCGGCCGCCGCCCCGTCGATACACAACACGCAACCGTGGCTGTTCCGGCTGGGGGGCGACGCCGTTGACGTGCTCGTCGACCGGCGTCGCCAGCTGGCCACCCTCGATCCGGACGGCCGCGAGATGCTCGTCAGCGTCGGGGCCGCCCTCTTCAACCTTCGGTTGGCCGTCAGGGCGCACGGACGGGAGCCCCGCGTGCGCCTTATGCCCGATCGACACCAACCAGATCTGGTGGCGTCCTTGTCCACCCAGCCGTCGACCGCGCCACCGGGGGCAGTCGTGGCCCTCGCGGAGACAATCCCACGCCGGCACACGAACCGACGCCCTTTCACGGACGAACCGGTGCCGTACGGCACCATGGAAGAGCTGGCCGCGGCTGCCACCGCTGAGCAGACCTCGTTGCTTGCCCTGGATTCGGGGCTGCGCGATGCCGTACTTAGCCTCACCCGGACCGCCGACAACCGGATGCGGGCCAATCCGCGATACCAGGCCGAGCTGGCCGCCTGGACGACCCCAGGCGGCGTCGGCCGGCAGGACGGGGTGCCCCGCCAGGCGTTCGGACCCCGAGACCTGCACGCCGCTCTTCCGCTGCGGGACTTCGCCCTTGGCCGCGGGGCGCCCACGGGCACGGTGGCGTTCGAGCCCGACCCAACGCTCATACTGCTGTTCACCAAGGGCGACGCGCCACAAGACTGGGTACGAGCAGGCGCCGCGCTGCAGCGGGTCCTCTTGACCACCACCCTCCGGGGGCTAGCAGCCACGCCGTTGAGCCAACTCCTCGAGGTTCCGAAGCTGCGAGCACTGCTCGAAGACTCCATCACTGGAGAGGTTGTCCAGACAGTGCTGCGGATCGGTTACCCCACAACGCCGGCCCCGGCGACCCCGCGCCGCCCGATCCAGGAAGTGATCGTCACCGCAAGCGAGTGAGTGCTCACGGCGGTCGCTGACGTTGATCAGGCCGGTTCGATGGGTTTCGGTGGCTCGGTCTCCTCGTCGGCGGACTTGGCCCTGTCCTTCATGCTGCCCGCCGCGTCCTTGAGGTCCTCGGACATCTTCGCGAACGTGGCAGACACCGCGTCGACGAAGAGCCGGCCCGCCTCCCGTACGTCCGCCTTCACGGCATCGTCCCGTACGGCGTTGCCGGCAGCCTCGAACGCTTCGCTGACGGAGCTGCGAAGTCTCTCAACTGCGTCCGGTATTTCCTCCCGACGACCCGTCTGCTCGAAATGCAGCTTCAGCTTGAGTGCCAACGCCTCGAGTCGTTCGCCGACCTCTGACCACCGGTTCGACTGCTCGGTCATCGTGTTCTCCCCTTACGGCAGGTGTGCGAGCGTTCCATTGCGTACTTCGTGCCGACCACGTCAGGCTACCGGCGCGGACCGCGGGTGGGATCTGGCCCTAGGTATCGGCGCACCGCCGAATTGATCGGCAGCAATAGCAGCACGACACCGACACTGCCGTAGACGGCCTGAAGCGCGGACAATTCTGGCAGGTAGATAAGCTCGACCGCGATCCACGCGACCTGACCGAGTCCGATGAGGACGGTGGCGATCCACGACCAGTGGTGTCGGGTCAGCTGTTCGGCAGAGCCGAGCCACGCGAGTCTGGAACGGTGCAGCATGCCGTACGCGGCGACCAGTGAACCCGCCCCGAATCCGATCCCGAGCACCAGCCCCGGCACGACCCAGCTGTCGATCACCGGAATCTCGTCCAACCAGGTGTCGGGGGGTGCACCGATCTCGAGGACCATGGCGATGCCTCCACCCAACGCGCTGATCCCGAGGAAAACGAGGACGCCGACTGTGGCCACCACCGCAGCCGGACGATGGCCGATCTTCGTCGGCGCGACTGTGATTGTCATGTCAACTCCGTTCATCCTGAGCGCGGTCGGTTCACGCGCCGGGACGGCGTGGCTGCGGCGGGCCATACCACTAGCGCACACCGGCAGCACCGGTTCGGGCAGGGAACAAGGACCCGGGTTGAGTGACATTCGACCCTGCCGGATGCCGCGGCGCCGGACCGACGATGACCCTGTTCCACATCGCAGCGCACGTCAGATCGGGAAGGGCCACGCCATGACCACCGCCACCCACCCCACCACCACTGACCCCACCGCGACTGACCCCACCACGACTGACCCCTCGGCCACGGTCCCGCGACCGATAACATCCGCCCCGCAGATGGCCGCGCTGGCTCGCTTCTACCCGGACGTCACCTGGACCGGCACCATCGCGGCGGGAGGGATGGGACCTGGCACCCCGCAGATGACCGCGAGCGGTCGCGGCACCCACGAGCTCATTCAGGACGGGCGGTGGATCGTCGGCACGTACTCGCAAGAGCAGTTCCTGCCCGACGGCACACATGTGCTGACCTGGCAGTTGCACTGGGTGGTCGGCTGGGATCCCGCCCTGGGTGAGTACCGGGCCACCCTCGCCGACTGCTACGGCCATGCCGATGTTATGCACGGGCGAATCGACCGCGACCAACTCACCTTCGAGAACGCCTCCGACGCACCGGTTCGGTTGCGCCTGACCTGGGACGCCACCGATCCGGCCGACATCATCTGGCGCAACGAGATGTCCATCGACGGCCAGACATGGATGCTGGTCGAGACATACCACATGACCCCGGGCACGTATCTTTAACGCAGGTACGCGACTGGCCGGCGAGACTGGTACGGATCGCCGAGATCGTACGGTGCCCGCGGTTGGCGGGCGACAGAGAGGACGTTGACGGTGGCCGGCAAGGACGGCGCCGTGAAGGGCGCCAATACCAAAGCAACGAAGGACCGGAAGCAGCGCGATGCTTCGCACGAACGGCCGCGGCGCATGCCGCGTCAACGCTACGAGCGGGAACTGTTCCGGCTGCAGGCGGAGTTGGTCAAGCTCCAGGAATGGGTACGGGCGGAGGGTGCGCGCCTCATCGTGGTGTTCGAGGGGCGCGATGCGGCCGGCAAGGGAAGCGCGATAAAGCGGGTCACGCAGTACCTCAACCCACGGGTCGCCCGAATCGCCGCGTTGCCCGCCCCGACGGACCGAGAGCGCTCGCAGTGGTACTTCCAGCGCTACGTCGAGCACCTGCCCGCCGCCGGTGAGATCGTCTTGTTCGACCGCAGCTGGTACAACCGAGCTGGTGTCGAGCGCGTCATGGGTTTCTGCACGGAGACCGAGTACCAGTTGTTCCTGCGTCAGTGTCCGATCTTCGAACGGTTGCTCGTGGAGGACGGCATCCTGCTGCGCAAGTACTGGTTCTCCGTCAGCGACGCCGAGCAGGAGCGGCGGTTCCAGTCCCGCCTGGACGATCCTTTACGCCGGTGGAAGCTCTCCGAGATGGATCTTGAGTCCATCAGCCGCTGGGAGGATTACTCGCGGGCCAAGGATGAGATGTTCGCCGCCACAGACCGGCCGAAGACGCCGTGGTACGACGTGGACAGCGACGACAAGCGCCGGTCGCGAATCAACATGATCGCGCACCTGCTCTCGACCGTGCCGTACTACGAGGTCCAGCGTCCCCCGCTGCAACTGCCTCCCAAGCCGACCACTCGTGGCTACCGGCGGCCGCCGTTGCGGACGCGGACCTACGTGCCTGACCACGCGGCGACCGTGCTTCCCGACAATCGCGTCTGAGCGTACGATGCCATCGCCAAGGTCACTTGGCTGGCTGCTGCGTCGTCCACGAGGCGGTAGGGGTCCCGTCAGGTGGTGCCATAGGTCCCGATCGGGATCGGGACTTCCCGCCCTGGCCCGTAGGGTCCGGAAACAACCACCATCAACGATGTCAAGTTCACGAGCTGAGCCCGCCGGGCAAGCCACACCAGACGGAGTGATCCCATGAAGCGCAGAACCCTCGACGTGCTCATGAGCGTAGGCGGGCTCGCAATCGCCGGCCTGCTCCTCATCGCCGGACTCGTCCTGACCGCCAACGCCAGCTTCGCCAATAACTACGTCACCGATCAGCTCAGCGCCCAGCACATCACCTTCAAGTCGGCCGACACGCTCACCGACGAG
>JAXIPB010000197.1:0-18489 GCA_045403155.1 Micromonosporaceae bacterium | reverse complement strand
TTCGGTCACGATTTCCTCTGATCCTTGTATCTGCGTCACTGGGAGACCTGGGTGATCTCGAACGGTTTGGCCTTCTGGGCCGCGTGGGGGTGGTCAGGGCCGGAGTAGACCTTGAGCTTCTTCAGCATCTGGCGGCCGAGGCGGTTCTTGGGGAGCATGCCCCAGACAGCCTTCTCGACGGCCTTGCGGGCGTCCTTCTCGAGCAGCTCGCCGATGGGCGTGGCGCTCAGACCACCCGGGTAGCCGGAGTGGCGGTAGGCCATCTTGGTGGTCTTCTTGGTGCCCGAGAGGGCGACCTTCTCCGCGTTGACGATGATCACGAAGTCACCGGTGTCGACGTGGGGGGCGAACATCGCCTTGTGCTTGCCGCGCAGGAGGTTGGCGGTCTGGACCGCCAGACGGCCGAGCACCACGTCGGTGGCGTCGATGACGTGCCACTGACGCTGGACGTCGCCGGGCTTCGGGCTGAACGTGCGCACGGGCGTGGGCCTTCGCTGGGTCGAGAGGATGATTCGGACTGCGGCTGGCGCGCCCTGGCCGGTCGACAGGCAACGGCCGGCACGCACAACGACTCAACAGGGTACCGGGCGGGCCACCAGGGGGTCAAAACAGGACGACCCCGCCCGTGGGGCACTCGAGCCGGCTTCTTCCTGTCGCAGCGTCCTCTTGGTCTCGCGCAAACGATCTGCGGCGACGATACTGCCGGCACCGGTCGGTGCTGGTCGGTACTGGCCGAGGACGAAGGAGCCGCGTGATGGGCGAACCCACGAAGATCATGCTGAACGAGTCGGAGATCCCACGCCAGTGGTACAACCTGATCCCCGACCTGCCGTCGCCGCCACCGCCTGTCCTGCATCCGGCCACCCACGAGCCGGTCGGGCCCGACGACCTGGCGCCGCTGTTCCCGATGGCGCTCATCGGCCAGGAGGTCACCCAGGACTCCTACATCGACATCCCCGAGGAGGTGCTCGACGTCTACCGGTTGTGGCGGCCGTCTCCGCTTTACCGGGCGCACCGGTTGGAGAAGGCGCTCGGCACCCCGGCAAAGATCTTCTACAAGTACGAGGGCGTGTCACCGGCCGGATCGCACAAGCCGAACACCGCCGTCGCCCAGGCCTTCTACAACGCGCAGGCCGGCGTCCGGCGGTTGACCACCGAGACCGGAGCCGGCCAGTGGGGCACGGCTCTCGCCTTCGGGTGCGCTCAGTTCGGCCTCGACTGCGAGATCTGGATGGTACGCGCCTCGTACGACCAGAAGCCGTACCGCAAGATCATGATGGAGACGTTCGGCGGCGTCGTTCACCCGTCGCCATCGGACCTGACCAACGCCGGGCGGGCCATCCTCGCCGAGCATCCGGACTCGACCGGCAGCCTCGGCATCGCGATCTCCGAGGCAGTCGAGGTGGCCGCACAGGACCCACAGACCAACTACGCACTGGGCAGCGTCCTCAACCACGTACTGCTCCACCAGACCGTCATCGGCGAGGAGGCCGTCGCACAGTTCGCCAAGGTTGGCATGACGCCGGACCTCATCGTCGGTTGTACCGGCGGTGGTTCGAACTTCGCCGGACTGATGTTCCCGTTCCTGCGCGACAAGCTCGCCGGGCGCATCAACCCCACCATCCGCGCCGTTGAGCCGGCAAGCTGTCCGTCGCTGACGAAGGGCGTTTACGCGTACGACTTTGGCGACACAGCGGGCATGACCCCGCTGATGAAGATGTACACGCTGGGCCATGAGTTCATCCCGGATCCGATTCACGCAGGCGGGCTGCGCTACCACGGCATGTCGCCGCTGATCTCGCACATCTACGAGCTCGGGCTGATGGAAGCGGTGTCGAAGACGCAGCGGGAGTGCTTCGAGGCGGGCGTCCAGTTCGCTCGCACCGAGGGCATCGTCCCGGCGCCGGAGCCAACCCACGCCCTGGCCGCCTGCATCGAGGAGGCGCTGCGTTGCAAGGAGAGCGGCGAGTCCAAGGTGATTCTCACCGCGCTCTGCGGGCATGGTCATCTCGACCTGGCCGCCTACGGTGCCTTCCTGGCCGGCAGCCTCACCGACCACGAACTGTCCACAGAGGAGATCCAGGAGTACGTGGCGGCGCTGCCCAACGTCCCCGCGCCGGCCTAGGGAGGGCGAATGGCTTCCGATGGTACGGCGATGTTCCGGGCCGCCCGCGACCTTCTCTTGGCGCACCCGGACGACTACGCCAAGATCTACGAGCAGTTCGAGTGGCCGGCGCTCGCCGAGTTCAACTGGGCACTGGACTGGTTCGACGTCATCGCCGACGACAACCCAGCATTGTGGATCGTCGAGGAGGACGGGTCCGAGCGGCGCTGGTCGTTCACGGATATGTCTCGTCGCTCCAACCAGATCGCGAACTGGCTTCGCGGTCACCGCGTACGCCGTGGCGATCGTGTGGTGCTGATGCTCGGCAATCAAGTGGAGTTGTGGGAGAGCCTACTGGCCGCCATGAAGCTGGGCGCGATCGTGATTCCGGCGACCCCGCTGCTTGGACCGGCCGATCTGCGCGACCGGATCGCCCGCGGCAACGCGCGGCACGTGATCGTCGGATCGGGCGACGCGGCCAAGTTCGACGACGTTCCCGGTGATTACACCCGCATCGCGGTCGGACCACCCGTCGAGGGCTGGCTGGACTATGCGGATGCGTCAGCCGCCGAGGCGACGTTTGCGCCAGACGGGGCGACACGGGCTGAGGACCCGCTGCTGCTCTACTTCACCTCCGGCACCACGGCTCGCCCAAAGCTGGTTGAGCACACGCATGTGTCGTACCCGGTCGGCCATCTGTCCACCATGTACTGGATCGGCCTGCGGCCCGGCGACATACACCTCAACATCTCCTCCCCCGGCTGGGCGAAGCACGCCTGGAGCAACGTATTCGCGCCCTGGAACGCGCAGGCGTGTGTGTTCATCTACAACTACACCCGGTTCGACCCGGACCGGCTGTTGAGCGAGATGGAGCGCTGCGGCGTGACCAGCTTCTGTGCGCCGCCAACGGTGTGGCGGATGCTGATCCACGCCGACCTCGGAAGGCTGCGGACCCCGCCGCGCAACGTCGTGGGCGCCGGAGAGCCGCTCAACCCGGAGGTCATCGAGCAGGTCCGCCGCGCGTGGGCCGTGACGATCCGGGACGGTTTCGGGCAGACCGAGACCACGGTGCAGGTGGCGAACACGCCGGGCCAGGTCGTCAAGCCGGGTTCGATGGGGCGCCCGACGCCCGGCTACCGGGTCGTGCTCGTTGACCCCACCACCGGCGAGCCGGCCGACGAGGGTGAGATCTGCCTGGATCTGGCCCACCGCCCGCTCGGGCTCATGGTGGGATATCACGGCGACCCCGAGCGCACCGCCGAGGCGATGGCGGGCGGTTACTACCACACCGGCGACATCGGCTCCAGCGACGCCGACGGCTACATCACGTACGTCGGACGGACCGACGACGTATTCAAGGCGTCGGACTACCGGATCTCGCCGTTCGAACTGGAGAGCGTCCTCATCGAACACGAGGCGATCGCCGAGGCGGCCGTCGTCCCGTCGCCGGATCCGCTGCGTTTGGCGGTGCCGAAGGCGTTCATCGCGCTCGCCCCGGGCTGGGAGCCGACGGCGGAGACGGCGGAGACTATCTTTGCCCACTGCCGGGCACGTCTGGCGCCATTCCAACGGGTACGGCGATTGGAGTTCGCTGAGCTGCCCAAGACGATCTCCGGCAAGATCCGACGAGTGGAGCTCCGCGACAACGAAGGCACCAAGTACACCGACCCCGACGCCCACCCACCCGGCGAGTTCCGCGACACACATTGAGCGCCCGAACAGTGCGCCGATCATCGCGCCGATCATTGCGCCGATCATGACCCAGCGCCCCCCCCATGCGCCGATCATGTCCTGCAGGTCATGATCGGCGCGTGTGGGGGGCGGTCAGGTCATGATCGTGGGGATCATGAGCCACCGCCGATAGACTCCGACGGTGCCCGCCCCCGGCCCGTATCGCGCCCTCGTGCTGCTGGAACTGGCGTTGGCCGCTCTCACCTTCGTTGGGCTGCGCTTCGTCACCGCCCCGTACGGGCGCCACGGGCGCGGTGGCTGGGGCCCGACGGTCCCGGCCCGCCTGGGCTGGCTGATCATGGAGAGCCCGGCTCCACTGCTCTTCGCCGGAGTCTTCCTGGCCGGAACCCACCGCGCCGAGCTCGTACCCTTGCTCTTCCTGGCGATGTGGCAAACGCACTACATCCAACGAACCTTCGTCTACCCGTTTCGGATGCGCGGCGGCGCCAGGATGCCCGTCACCATCATGCTGTTGGCGATCGCATTCAATGTCCTCAACGCGTATGTCAACGCGTGGTGGGTCTCCGAACTGGGCAGCTACTCCCCCAACTGGCTCTACGACCCGCGCTTCCTCGGCGGCGCGGCACTCTTCGCCGGCGGGCTCGCCCTCAACCTCGGCGCCGACCGGACGCTTCGCGGTCTGCGCGGTCCGGGCGAGACCGGGTACCGGATTCCCCATGGGGGTGCCTACCGCTGGGTGTCGTGTCCCAATTACCTCGGCGAGATTATCGAGTGGATCGGTTGGGCGCTCGCCACCTGGTCGCTGGCCGGCGCCGCGTTCGCGCTCTACACGATCGCCAATCTCGCGCCCCGCGCCATCGCCAATCACAGTTGGTACCGGGATCGCTTTCCCGACTACCCGGCCGGACGGCGGGCCCTCATCCCGTACGTCCTCTAAGGAGCCGTGTCCTCTAAGGAGCCGTGTGTCCCCTAAGGAGCACCGATGACGATCCTGCTGACCGGCGCCTTCGGCAACGTCGGCTCGCACACCCTGCCCGAGCTGCTCCGTCGCGGCCACCACGTGCGCTGCCTCTCCCGGCTGACGACGGCCAACCGACGAACGGCGGCTCAGCACAAGGTGGAGATGGTCTGGGGGGACATCACCGACGCCGCCGCCGTCGCCCGCGCGACCGAAGGAGTGGACACCGTCATCCATCTGGCGGCGATGATCCCGCCCGCGGCGGACGAGCAGCCGGACCCGGCACGAGCGACCAATGTGGATGGTACGGCCAACGTCATCGCCGCGTGTCAGGCTCAATCGGATCCACCGCGGCTGCTGTTCACGTCCACATTCGACGTCCATGGGTTCACGCTTCACCGCCCGCCGCCGCGGCACGTCGACGATCCGCTGATCGCGACCAACCCGTACACCGAGCACAAGATCGAATGTGAGGCGATGGTGCGCGGCTCCGGGCTAGATTGGTCGATCCTGCGCTTGGCCGACGTCCCCATCCTCGGCGTTCGCGACCCACACCCGATCATGTTCGAGATCGGCCTGGACAACCGGATCGAGTCGCTGCACGCCGACGACGCCGGCCTCGCCATCGCCAACGCCCTCGACACGCCGGCGGTATGGGGCCGGGTGCTCTTCATCGGCGGAGGTGCGTCATGCCAGCTCACATACCGCGAGTATCTGACCCGCCTACTCGCCGCGATGGGCGTTGATCCGCTGCCGGAGGAGGCGTTCAGCGATGCGGTCTACGCCACCGACTGGATCGACACCAAGGAGAGCCAGGCGCTGCTGAAGTATCAACGCCATACTTTTGAAGACATCGCCGAGGCCATCGCGGCCAGCCTCGGCTGGAAACGGCGACTCGCCTCAGTCGCCAGCCCGCTCGCCCGCGCGGCCATCCTCCGCCTGTCGCCGTATTACGGCCGGCGGCCGGCGTGAAGGGACGGCAACTCGAGGAACGGTACGGTCCGTGGGCGCTCGTGGTCGGCGCCTCCGATGGCATCGGGGCGGCGTTCGCGACCGCGCTGGCGAAGCGAGGGCTCAACCTCGTGCTCGTCGCACGGCGGCGGCCACAATTGGAAGAACTGGCGACGCGGCTCCGCACCACCCGCGGCGTCGAGACCCGGGTCATGGTGACGGACGTGGGCACGCCCGACGGCGTCGACGCGGTCGCTCGCACGAAGGAAGACATCGGCATGTTGGTGTGCAATGCCGCGCTGGGGCCCGTTTCGCCGTACCTGGAACTGACTCTGGACCAACTGGACGCGATGCTCGACCTCAACTGCCGGGCGGCCGCGCACATCGCGCATGCGATCGGCGCGCGCCTGGTGACGCGAGGGCGTGGCGGGGTGATCCTGCTCAGCTCGATGGCCGGCAACCAGGGTGCGGCTCAGATCGCGCACTACGCGGCGACCAAGGCGTACCTTCGGGTCCTGGCCGAAGGTCTCTGGGCGGAGTGGCGGCCCAGCGGCGTCGATGTGCTTGCGTGCTGCCCCGGCCTGGTCATGACACCGACCTTCGCGCGCACCAATCCCGCGCCGTTGGGCAGGTTGGTGCCCCCGCCGATGAACGCCGACGATGTGGTACGCGAGACGCTGGCGGCCCTGGGTCGTCAACCAGTGGTCATTCCCGGCCGGCGGAACCGGTTCGTCGCTTCGCTTGCGGCCCGGCTGATGCCGAGGCGCGCGTTGGTGGCGCAGGCGTCCAAGCAGACGAGGGCGATGTATCCGACGGAATCTCGTCGTCCGGCTCGGGCGGACGGATCAGACGGGTGACGGTCGGCGCCGTCGACGCGAGGACTGTGCCCAACGCCCGGCGAAGGAAGGAGGGCTTGGCGCCGCCGGCGTGCGGCAGGCGCCAGTGGTGCCCGATCAGCGAGGCGTAGATGCTCAGCGTCTGTGCGGCGGTGGCGAAGTCCAATGTGCTGACCAGCTCGTCGGCCAGGCCGAACGGGATAGACAGAGGCAACGGGCCGCGGGCGTACTCGACGGCCCATACACCGGAGCTGACGGCCGGATCGATGCCGCCGAACCTCATCGCTCGGGCCTGGTTGGGACCCACATAGACCCGGTCGCCGGGGCCGTAGACCCGCTTAGCGAACTGGCCTTCGCCGTAGTACCACATCTCGCCGTCGATGACCGTGTCCCAGAAGCCGACCGCGTGCCGGCCCGAGTGGCCCTCCGATCCGATCGGCGTACCCCAGATCATGATGTACTCAAAGATCGATGCGTAGTAGAGCTTCATCTGGATCATCGCGCCGCCGGCGTTGCTGAAGATCCAGGGTTGGTCCAGGTCGAGTCGGCCCGGGTACTTGTTCTCCATCGCCTCGGCGAACGCGTCGAACATGGCCGGCTTCGGCTTATCGAGACTGGCCAGCGAGCACTCGTGGACGATGTCGGGGTCGAAGATGTACGCCATAGCGATCATCCTGACTCCTCGGCGCCAGCTTGGCCATGAGCGGTGACGAACCGGTCAGCCTCGGGCCGTGCCGGCACCGAAGAGGACCGCGATGCCGAGGACGCTTCGCGGCGCGTACGGCTGTCGCCACAGGCCCCCGTGGGCGGCGGCGAACGCCTCCTCCCGCCACGGATGACTCTCCGGCCGCCGGCGGGCGTACAGGTCATGCAGCAACAGCGCGGCCATCAGCGTGTTGCTCGTCGCCGGCTCGAACACTTCGATCCCGAAGCGGTGGGCGCCGGCGAATGCCGCGGCCAGGAGCCGGTTCTTGACCACGCTGCGGGTACGGGTTGCGGGCGCGACCCGAAGCGATACCGGTACGCCGTCCGCACGCGCCTGCGTGGCCCGCCAGCGCTGCAACCGTTTGGCGAGCGCGTAGTTGGGTCCTTGCTGCATGACGAGGGCGTCGTTGATGCCCGGGTCAGCGCCGGGCGGGTAGTTGCGCGTTAGCAGTCGCCCGCCGGTGGCCACCTGGAGCGGGCGCCGGATCCGGCCGATACCCTCGCGCTCGGACCATCGGCGAGTCGCCTCGTCCACCGCCTCCGTCGGCACCGCGAAAACGTCGGTCGGCGTGGCCAGGTACGCCAGCGCGATGTTGGACCGCCGCGCCAGCAGGTGCTTGGTCAGCGCGTCCACCGCGGCCGTCACCCGTACATGCAGCGCGCCGTCCGCGTACGCGTAGTTGCCGAGCACCAACGGCCTATCCAGGCCACCCAACCACTCCGCGATCCGGTTCAGGTCGTGGAGCAGGTCCGCACCGAGGCCCGCGCCCGCGTCGAGGTCATGCCCGGCCGGCGCCACCGGCACGTGAAGGCGACCCGCGTACCGTCGAGCCGTCCCGACAAGCCGCTGCCATATCGCCGGCCGGGGCAGGTCGACGGCCACGACGTCGGCCCCCCACCGCAACAACGCGGTCAGCGGGCTCATCTCCGCGCCCGCGCCCAACACGACGAACCGGCGACCGGTCGCGGAGAGCCACTGTGGATTGTCGATGACCAGGCGCACCGCATCCGCGCAGGACGGCTCCATGATGCCGGCCTCGACCCAGGCGTCGAGGCGACGCAGCAGTGCGGCACCGCGCAGCCTCTCTCCGCGATACGGCAGCACGAACTCCTCCTCGGCCGTGCCGGTGCCGGTGATGGTGCGGGTCGCGAGCGGAGCCGCCACCGGCCGCGCGACCGCTTCGGCCAGCCCTAGCTCGCCATCCGCCGTGGAGAATTTCATCCGCTCGTTCACGGACGCCAGGCCATTGCGGGCGATCGTCACCGCCGCCTCACGGGAGAGCAGTCCGGCCTCGACGAGACGGCGGAAGTGCGTGGCGTACTGGCGCCGCCACGACGTCTCCGCCTCGGCCGCCCGCGATCCCAGCGGATCGATCTTGCGCAGCGCGTCGGCCACCACCGCCCGGCCGAGCGCGGACGTACTTCGGCCGGACCCGGTCTCCGGGAAGACAACACCCAACTCGGGCTGACCGGCTTCGGACACGACGGCAGTATGACAGGAGCTAACCGCTCACGCTCAGCGGTCGTTCCTGCTCGGGGTAGGGTCCACGCGCCGCGTCTCGCCCAAGGGCCAGTCTGAGACTTGACCCGCAAGACTCGCGCGCATGACCTGCCGACGTCCATCTGTTCCGCTACCCTCAGCCCAACCGGGGGGATGGGACCACCTTTGGATGTCGCGAAGGATGGATGGGACGTGACGGGCAGAACTCTATTCTCCGGCGAGGAGTGGGATCTCCTCGTCAAACTGCCGCGCTGGGTTGTCCGCGCGGCGAGCGCCTCACAGCCTGACAGCGCACGGCGAACCGCGATCGAGGTCGAGGCGGGATTCCTCTCGGTGGCGGAGGGTCGCGAGAACGACAGTGAGCTGGTCAGGGAGATCGCCGAACAGACGCTACGCAAGTTCGACGACCCGAGCCATCTGCCCGAGGCGGCCGGGATCTCCTTCAACGATCTCGAAACCGGGCTGGCTGGCGTCCTCGATCGCGCGCAGATCGCCATAGCGGTCATGAACAGCAAGGCACCGGGCGACACGCCCGCGTACCGGCGCTGGCTCCTCGACGTCTGCGAAGTCGTCATCAGGGCGGCGAAATCACACGACGTATTCGGCATCGGCGGTGTCTACGTGACGGAGTCGGAGCACGCCTTCGACCGTCGCCTCGCGCGCACCATCGACAGCTGACGTAGGAATCCTCGTCGACCAACCCCGTCGACCAACCCCGTCGACCAACAACGCGTGTCAATAAGGACGGGCGTCGATTGAACCGGATCGCGCCTCTTCGCGTGCCGCTGAGTTGGAGACGTTCGTCGTCGGAGAGGAGACGTACGATGACAGGGCGTACGCGCATGCTCACCGCAGCCATCTCGGTCTGCGTCGCTGTCGCGACCACCGCTGCTGGAAGCGCCGCATTCGCTGACAATTCAGGCGACTTCGACAGCCTGCGGGTGAAACTCAGCGGCTACCAGGAGGACCCGCTTGTCTTCTCAACCACCGGCTCGGGCGAGTTCCGGGCCCAGATCAATGATCAGAAGCAGGAGATCACGTACCGGCTCAACTACGAACAGCTCGAAGGCGCTGTGACCCAGGCACACATTCACCTCGGCGGGGCGGCGCAGAGCGGCGGGATCAGTGTCTTCCTCTGCTCGAACCTCGGAAACGGACCAGCCGGTACGCAGGCCTGCCCGGCAGCTCCCGCGACAATCTCGGGCACGATCCGGCCGATCGACGTCATCGGCCCCGCCGGACAGGGAATCACCGCCGGGCAGTTCGCCGAACTCGTCCAGGCGATCCGCGCTGGAGTGACCTACGTCAACGTGCACAGTCAGCTCTACCAGGGGGGCGAGATCAGGGCGCAACTGCACGACCACGACTGACCATTTAGCTTCTTAGCTTTCGCGCCCCCGCCCTCCACTCGCCCCAGGGGCGGGGGCCCGGGCCGTCCACAACGCCGTGGCCAGCCAGATCGAGCCAACCGCGACGAGCACCCCGTGGCCGATCCGGACCGCTGGCAGCGCAAAGAACTGGGGAATGAAGAGGGCGAAGCCGACGGCGAAGAGGATTCCGCTGTAGCGCTGCAGCACGCTTGAGCGCCAGACCGCAATTGCGGCGAGCACGGCGCCGATGGCGAGCAGGACCAGGCCGGTTCCGAACATGGTGACCGCGACCGGGTTGTAGCGGATCGCGTCGACCAAGCCGAGCACGTCCAGTGGCTGGCCCTCGACGGCGGCACTGGCGATTTCGTGGAGGCCGAAGTCCTCGGCGCCGTAGTACGGCAGGGTCAGGCCGACACCGACCCATCCAGTCACGACCGCGACGAGGGCGAGTCGCTCGGCCCTCGTGTGACTGACCGCGCCGAGCAACGCGAGCAGGCCGAGCGCAACCAGGATGAAGCCAATCATCGCGAACAGGTGCGAGGACACCCACCGGTCCGAACTCATTGCCTCGGTGGCACCCTCCACCGTGGACTCATCGGCATACGGGCGAATGGCTGGATAGAGAAGGAACAACACGCCGCCGGCGGCGAGGGCAATGGCCCCTAGGCGGGAGCGCGATTGAGTCGTGGACATGGCGGCCTCCTGCAATCACGGTTCGTTGGATTGCCTGCGGGGCAGGCTCGCGAGAACCATCTGGATGAGTTGCTCGTACGTCTCGTCTACGTCCTCGGGCAGGCCGAAACCGCCGCTCGCCTCGATGGAGGCGAAACCGTGCACGGTCGCCCGAAGACAGCGGGTGGTATGTATTGTCGCGGAATTCTCGAGACCGTATCCCCGCAGTACCGCGAAGAAGATGCCAAGGAGCCGGGTCCCGGCGGCGGCGAAGGCCAGGTCGTGCAGGGGTTCCTGCGGCATCGTGGCATAGCGGGCAGGGTGCTGCACAACGTACTCGCGGTAGCTGCGCATCAGAACCGCGACGGCATCGTCGCCGGCCCGACCCACGACGGCCGAGGAGAACCGTTCGGTCATCTCCTCCATCACCCGCACACCGACCAGTGCCCGAAGCTCAGCGAGGCTGCCGATGTGCTTGTACAGCGAGGGTGCGGCGACACCGGAACGAGCAGCGACCGCAGCCAACGTCAGCGCATTCGGACCTGCCTCATCGACGATGGCGAGCGCCGCGTCGACGACGCCCGAGGTCGACAATCCAGCTCTAGGCATCTCGTCCGACACCCTGCTGGCTACGTTGCATAGCTGTAAGGCTATCATCCATAGCCACCCGATGTCAACACCCGGAGCAGCCGAAGGGTGAGATCAAAGATCTCATGTGTAAACCGCGCGAAGGGGTCGCGCGTCAATCTGGCAGCGGAGTGGTGCGTTGCGCTCAGCGTCGCGGGAGGGTGAAACAGATGAAGGGGATGCAGGCGCGCAGAGGCGGGGCGTGGCGCACGATGGTGCGGTCGTTGTTCGTGGTCGCCGTGGTGGCGACGCTCGGGGTGGTCCTGGCCCCGCCGGCCCAAGCCGCCGACACCGCCCCGTACCGGGCGACCGTGTTTACCCGCGGCTATGACACGAGCAAGGTCGTCACGCTGACCTTCGATTCTGCGTTTGGTGCCGCGAGCGTTCCCGGCGTCCTACAGGTCTTGCGCGACAACGGAATCACCGCGGCGTTCGCCTTGACCGGAGAGTGGGTTGAGGCGAATCCAAACGAGACCAGAGCCATTGCCGCCGCCGGCCACAAGCTGATCAACCACAGCTACTCCCATCCACATTTCCCGACGCTGACGCAGGCTCAACGCTTCTCCGAGCTTGCCCGGACGGAGACCGCGTTTAACAACCTTGGCCTCACGACGGCCGGCTGGTTCCGGATCCCGTACCGGGACGGATACGTGGACCCGGGCATCAACCGTGACCTCGCGCTGCGCGGCTACTACATTCAGCTCGACTGGACCTACGACACGACGGGCTGGCGCGGGATCAGCACCGCCGCGATTCTCGACCGTGTTCGGAGCTTCACCGTGCCGGGAGCGATCATCTTGATGCACGTCGGCACCGGGTCGACCGATCCGCAGGCGCTGCCCTCGATAATTTCGACGCTTCGTGGCATGGGGTACGGCTTCACGGCTCCTCACCGCGCGCTCACATCCGGCGCCATCCGCAGCAAGTACGTGGCCCTAGGTGAGCGGAACTCAGTGCTCGGCGCACCGCGTACCGCTGCAATGATCGCGACGATCGGCGGCACCGCCGTGCAGTGGTTCGAGCGTGGGCGTATCTACTGGCGTGCCGACGTGGGGGCCAACGAGGTCCACGGCGCCATACTGACTAAATACCGGGCAATGGGCACGGCGAGTTCGTTCCTCGGCTTCCCCACGACCGACCAGCGGGCCAGCACCGACGGAGTGGGCGTGTTCAACCACTTCCGGGGCGGATCAATCTTCTGGTCACCGTCCACGGCCGCGCACGAGGTGCATGGCGACATCCGCACCAAGTGGGCGTCTCTCGGCTGGGAACGCGGCTTCCTGCGCTATCCGGTCAGCGACGCGGTCGCCGTGACGGGCGGCCGAGCTTCTCAATTCCAGGGTGGCAACATCTACTGGTCCACGAGCACCGGGACACACGAGGTGCACGGTGCGATTCTGGCGCGCTACATCAGCCTCGGAGGTTCTGGCGGCCGGCTCGGGCTGCCCGTAACCGACGCCTACGTCATCCCCACCGGGCGGCGCAACGACTTCCAACACGGGTCAATCCTGTGGAACTCCACCACGGGATTGACGACGGTCGTCTTCTCCTAGGCTTTGCTCAGATCTTGTCCCAATCGAGCCCGGCGTACCTCGTATCATCATCCGTCGTGATGAGCGACGAGGAGGTCCCCGGATTCTGGCGCGACCTTGGCCTACCCGGCATGATCGACGTGCACGTCCATTTCTATCCGGACCGGATGCTGCGCAAGGTCCGAGCCTACTTCGACACAGTGTTCTGGAACATCACGTATCGCGGGTCGGACGAGGAGCGGGTCGCGCGCCTCAACCGCATGGGCGTGCGAGCCTTTCCGGCGCTCACCTACGCTCACCATCCCGGAATGGCCGCCGACCTCAACGCGTGGGCGTTGGATTTCGCCTCCGTCACGCCCGGCTGCCTTCCATCGGCGACGTTCTATCCCGAGCCCGGCGTTCTCACCTACGTCGAGCGAGCGCTGGCCGCCGGGGCGTCGATCTTCAAGGTGCACGTTCAGGTGGGTGATTTCGACCCGCGGGACGAGGCGCTGGCTCCGGTGTGGGGCTTGCTGGCCGAGGCTGGAACGCCCGTCGTGACTCACATCGGTTCGGGCCCGCTGCCCGGTACCTTTACTGGGCCGCAGTTCCTGGAGGCGGTGCTTGCCCGGCATCCAACGCTGACCGCTGTGGTGGCCCACATGGGCACTCCCGAGTACAGCGAGTTCCTTGAGATCGCCGAGCGGTACCATCGCGTGCACCTCGACACAACCATGGCGTTCACCGACTTCGTCGAGAGGATCGCGCCGTACCCGCCGACGCTGCTCCCGCGTGTACGCGAACTCGGCCTGGCGGGCAGGATCCTGTTCGGCAGCGACTACCCGAATATCCCTTACCCCTACGCGCATCAGCTCGAGGTGCTCACCCGGCTTGAACTCGGCGAGGAGTGGCTTCGCGCGATCCTGTGGCACAACGCCGCCCGCCTGTTTCAACCCACCCTCGAGGCCCATCGCCCCGGGCCGCGCCTGGACGGGTGAACCCATCCGCTATGAGCTCGCGAGCAGCTTGGCGGGCTCGAACGCGTACGCGACCATCCACTTGGGACGGAGGCGATAGTAGACGACATCCCCCCAGGTCAACGGTGAGCTGTCGTAATGCTTGGTCAAGTACTCCAAAATTGCCGGCCATTGTGGATCGGGGCTGCCCTTGGCGGGGTTGAGCGTTTCCACCGTGCCGTGCGTGAATACGCCGAGCTCCTCGCCGCGCATGTGGGCGACGCTTACCACCGGCCGGGCGGCCAGATGCCGTGCCTTCGCCGCTGTCCGGTCGGTCCCGAAGACCCACCGGCCGTTGAGAAAATGGCCGTCGATCCCGCTGATACGCGGCTCGCCCTGGGCCGTGACCGTGGCGATCGCCAGCGTGCACATGCCGGTGATGACGCCAACCAGTTGGCGCGCGGTCAGCGTCCTCTCCCCGGGTCTGATAATCGCGCGTAGGTGTTCGGTCGATCGGTCCAGCGATTCGTCAAGCAAGGCCTGCATCTCGTCGAGTTCGGCTCCGGTTTCCCACATAGGCCCATCATGGACCGACGCGCGCGGACCTTCAACGCGACTGTTCAACACCTGCCGGGGAACACCGCGGCTGATCGGGCGAGTGTCGTACACCCGCGACCGATGGGCGGGGCCGCCTCGATCGGTCCGGCTCGACCCGACAATGATGGTGCGCGAGTCGTGTGGCTGCCCACCCGACGGCCGACGAGCACGTCGGCGCAAGGCCGGCGCGTACGCCCACCGAGGAGGGACAGGAGTGGAATGAGCACCATCGCGGTCATCGGCGAGGCCGTCGCGGATGCCATCGTCCAAGACGCGGCGGTCCAGCGGGGCGGCTCCGGCAACGGCGAGCTGCTGCTGCGGGTACTGCCCGGTGGCGGCCCGGTCAACACGGCGGTCGCGTTGAGCCGCCTGGGCACGCGAACCCAATTCCTCGGGCGGCTCGCAGCCGGATCGATTGGGCAGTTGCTGTGGCGGCACCTCGCCGAGTCTCAGGTGGACCTGTCCGCCAGCGTCCACGCGCTCGAAATGCCGACGCTGGCTATCGCGTCCGTGGACGGCGCTGGCCGGGCCGAGTACGACTTCTATGTCGAAGGCACGGCGGACTGGCAGTGGACCGAGGCGGAACTGTCCACATGGGAGTCTCCCGGATTGGTCGCCGTGCACGCCGCATCGCTGGCGCTGGCCCGGCCGCCGGGAGCGGCGGTGATCGAGAGCGGCCTTCGGCGGATGCGCCAGCATGCCACGGTGTCCATCGATCCGAATGTACGCACGAGCGTCGTGCCGGCCCAGTTCTACCGGGACGCCGTGTTGCGCTGGGCGGAGTTGGCGGACATCCTCCGGCTGAGCCAGGACGACCTCGAGGTAATGATGCCGGGAACGTCGCCCGAGGAGGCTTGCGCGCGGCTGCACGAGGCGGGCACACCGCTTGTCGTTGTCACCCAGGGTCCCAACGGTGCCTACTCCTCGCTGCGAGGCGAAGCATTCTCCGTGTCCGCGCACGACATCACACCTGTCGACACGGTCGGCGCCGGTGACTCTTTCAACGCCGGACTGCTCCACTGGCTGCGTGCGAACGATGCCCTCGGCGGGCGGATGGAGACGCTGACCACCGTCGCCCTCGCCGGGGCGATGAGCTTTGCCACGGCGGTGGCGGCCTTGACCTGCCAGCGCCCTGGCGCGAACCCACCGTGGGCACACGAACTGGGTGTTGGGGCCGCGGGTCTGACTCACCCCGTCGGCGAGTAGCGTGGCCGTCGAGGGTGAGACCGATAATGACGCAAGCCGCGATGGAGATCCGGATCCCGGTTGGAGCGGCCGAACTCGGCGCTACGTTGAGGCTGCCACGTCCCAGCCGCGGCGTTGTGGTGTTCGCGCACGGCAGCGGCAGCTCCCGGCACAGCCCGCGCAACCGGATGGTCGCCGACCACCTCAACGCGGGCGGATACGGCACCCTTCTCATGGATCTGCTCACCGCCGGCGAAGATCGCGTCGACGCGATCTCGACGGAATACCGTTTCGACATCGACCTGCTCGCCGAACGCCTCACCGGCTCCCTGGACTGGCTGGAGTCACAGCCCGATAGCACCGGCCTGCCCGTCGGACTCTTCGGGGCGAGCACCGGAGCCGCGGCGGCCCTAGTCGCGGCCGCGCGCCGCCCCGACTCGGTGCAGGCCATCGTTTCGCGGGGCGGCAGGCCCGATCTGGCCGGTGACGCGCTGCGCCGCGTACGCGCGCCGTCTCTCCTCATCGTCGGCGGCGAGGACCCACAGGTCATCGCGCTCAACGAGCAGGCGCTGTCGGTGCTCGGTGAGCCGAGCCAACTGGTGATCGTGCCTGGCGCCACGCATCTGTTCAGCGAACCCGGCACACTCGAGCGGGTCGCTGAGTACGCCCGGAACTGGTTCGACGTGTATCTCGACTCCAGTGGCCCAGTCCTCGACGGCTACCCCGACACGTGACCCCCATTACCGCCGATCATGACCTGGAGGTCATGATCAGCGCCCTTTAGCGACAGTGAGGTCATGATCGAGCGAATCTTGGGGGCGCCGCCGCGTGCCGTCCTGCGGGCGCGTGGCCGCGGCGTCATCGTAGACGTCGCCGCCTGACCTTTCGCCGCCGATCATGACCTAGAAGTTATGATCGGCACGGTTCTGCGACGGTGGCATCATGGTCACCGCGATCTTGAGGCGGCATGCCGACGTCCCCGCTCCGCGGATCATGAACGAGTGAGATCATGGCGGCGAGACACGGGGGGGCCGTGCCGCCCGCCGCGACACGGTATACATCGATCACACTTCGTCCGACCGAGCAGCATTGGCTCCGAATCAGATTGGCCTCAGATGTCCTTGCGAAACACGCCATCGTGGGGTTCCGACGACGAGGAGCCGCATTGGCAGAGACAGGGACGCAGGCCCGAGCCCACGAGCGACGGCCACTACCACGATCAGGGTCGCGGTCTCGACCGAGGTCAAGGTGACAATCACGATCACGGCGCAGTTCGGAGAGGTCAAGAGGACCGTCGTGAGATTCACGGTCACCGCCATGGCGCCGCCCCGGCCGCATCGGTCCACACCACCCGAATTGTCATGGCCAGTCTCATTCCCGCGATGGTCGTCACAGCGGTGGCGCTCATTCTTCTTTGGCCAAGCCGAGTCGAGACCCCCGCTGCTGGCGAGAGCGAGCAGCGGGCGTACGGCGAGGTGCTCCAGATCGCCGAACGGCCGTGCCGGCCGGGGCAGAGTCCGACACCGGGCGCCCAGCCGCGACCCTGCGGATCGGCCACTGTCCACATCAGCGACGGACCGGGCCGCAGCCAGACGGTAACGGTGGAGTTGCCACAGGGCCCAGGCGCACCGGAGGTCCACGGCGGAGACAAGGTCGTACTGTTCCATATCCCCGACGCACCACAAGGATCTGACCAGTACGCAATTATGGATCATCAGCGCGGCCAGCCCATGGTCTGGATGTTGGCCTTGGCGGCCGCCGTGATCGTCGCCTTCGGCCGGTGGCGTGGATTGACGGCCATTCTGGGATTGGCCGTGAGCTTTGCGGTGCTCCTCGTCTTCGTGATACCGGCGATTCTCGGTGGGGAGCCACCACTGTTGGTCGCCATCGTGGGGGCTTCAGCGATCATGTTTGCCGTCTTGTACCTAACGCACGGCGTGAACGTGCACACGTCCGTGGCCATACTCGGCACGCTCGCGAGCCTCGTCCTTACCGGGGTGCTCGGCGCGGTCTTCACGGCGACAACTCAGCTGACGGGCTTCGGAACCGAAGAGAGCTTCTACCTGTCGATTCAGCAGGGCAATGTGGACTTGCGAGGGCTGCTACTGGCGGGAATCATCATTGGCGCACTCGGTGTCCTGGATGACGTCACCGTCACACAAGCATCGACAGTTGCGGAGCTGTCCCGCGGACACACCTCGCGCTTGGAGCTCTACCGGGCGGCAACGCGGGTGGGCCGTGCTCACGTGGCCTCGGCTGTGAACACAATCGTGCTGGCGTACGCGGGCGCGTCCCTGCCGCTGTTGCTGCTCGTAGCTGCGGGCGGTCGCGATGTTAGCGACCTGCTCACAAGTCAATTCCTGGCACAAGAAATCGTGCGTAGTGCCGTCGGCACCATTGGCCTCGTGGCGGCCGTTCCGATCACGACCGCGCTCGCCGCACTGGTAGCGGATATCCGTGCTCCGGCCATCGCCGCGTATGCCGAGAATCGGTTCTGAGCGCGGGGCAAGGTGCCCACCGCCGAGGACTTTTGGCTTGGCCGGCCGGGCCGCAAGATGGGGAGAAACGATGAAGGGCGACTGGGTCGAGATCGTGGTGGACACCGGTGGCGAACCACGCACGTACGAGGTGAGTGCGACCCGGGCCGGGCGTCGAGTTGAAGTTGCGATCGTGCGTAACGTGGTCACCGTATCCGAGGTAACTCGCGGCGGGAGTGTTGTGCGTACCGCTCGCTTCATGGCCAACCGCGTACTGGCCCTCGTCGAGCACCCTTCGGCGCGCTCAGCCATGCCCGATGACTTGCATCCGCCTGGCACCGCATGAC
>JAXIPB010000283.1:0-33041 GCA_045403155.1 Micromonosporaceae bacterium | reverse complement strand
TCTCCGCAACTGGCCACCTGGCCGTCGATGAGCAGGTCCGACCCGACCGCCGCGCGAATGGCGGCTCCGGCCTCGACGATCATTGCCGGATGCACAGCGGAGTGACCGACGTACCCGCCGGTATCGGCCTTGATGATGCTTAGCGTGATCACGTCGAGCCCCTTCCATCCAACACGGGTCGGCTCTCGGTATGCGCTACCCAGACGAGGGTCCCACGCCCGTCGACCTAGCCTCAGCGTCAGCCCAGGCCCCACCGTCGGCAATGGCCGACTGGCCTATGCCACAGGGCAAAAGGTCCCCCGCTCGTCACCCTGGCGTGGCACCGCCTGCTGATGTCGAGTCCGGGTGAAACTGACCAGCGGGAATGTTGCAGACCGCCATCCCGCATCCACGCGACCTGCTGGATACGACGCTGAAACAACGCGACGGTGACGCCGGGCCGGCACGCTGCGACCGGTGCGGAAAATCCAGCCGCTCTCCGGCCGCCCGGCCCTTGCGGCCTAATCGCATCGGTGCACGGTAAACGTCTGAAGCGAGGTCGCACGCAGGTGGCCATACTTGAACGGTGGGCCTTAGAGCGTCAGCTGTTTGGAGAAACTCAAGGTCATCCTGATCGCTGCGATCATCGCCGTCCCGGATTGGCTGCGCCGGCAGTGTCGGACTGTAACCCTCTTGGCTGTCGGTGCGTTTGCTCTCTTCGTGGCTCTCGCAGCCGCCTTCGGCGGAGTCCACGAACAGACATGGAGCGGCGAGCGCAGATGGCTTGGGCTCCATCTCGCGCGGGCGGCGCACGCCGCAGGCGGTCTGGTCACAGTGCGCGGTTGACCGGTATCCCCGCCATGCTTCGCCGTGACCGGTTGACCAGGCGGTGCTGACGGTCCAGGACGGTGGTGGTCGTGGTGGTGATGATGCGGCGGTAGAGGTGTTCGTGGTCGCGGGCCATGCGCTGCATGGAGAACCGATGCTCGGCCGCGGTACGGCAACGGTCGCGGTCCAATGCCGGTACACCGTGCAGGGCGGTGAGCATGGCGTCCTCGTCGGCGCACAGGTATCCGGTGCGACCGTGCTCGACGATCTCCGGCGCCGCACCGTTGGGGAATGCCAGCACCGGGGTACCGCAGGCCAAAGCCTCGGCCATCACCAGCCCGAACGGTTCGGGCCAGCAGATCGGGTTGACCAAGGCCTCGGCGTGGCGCAGCAGATCCAGCCGCTCTGGCAGGCCGGCCTCGATGATCAGTTCGTCGAGGGGGCCGAGCAGCGGCCGCACCTCGCGGTGGAAATAGTCCACCTCCTCCGGCTCGCGCATCTTCGCCACGAGTACCAGGCGGCGCCCTGCGCGGTGAGCGACCCGCACCGCGTGGTGCACCCCCTTGTCCGCGCACATCCGGCCCAGGAACAGCAGATACCCGCCATCACCCGGGCCGAGAAGATACACGGATGTGTCGATGCCGTGGTGAATGACCGCCGTGATCGGGACACCGTCGGCGGTACGGGCCTGATCGCGGGAAATGGCGACGACGGCGGCGTACCGCGCCGCCTTGCCGAGGATGTAGCGCATGTCCGCGGTGAACGGACCGTGGTGGGTCACCACCACAGGTGTGCCAGCCGTCTGGGCCATCCCGAGCAGCGGGCCGGCGAGAGTGTGGTCGTGGATGACCTCCACGCCGGCCAGCGCCTCATAGGCGGCCAAGGCATGAGCCAGCTCGTAGGCGACGTTGCCCATCGGCTCCACCGCGGTCGGGTACCGGTATGACCGAGTCACCGGGCAGGTCGACTCGCCCACCGTAAATAGCGCCACGTCGTGCCCCAGGGCGGCCAAGCCCCGAGCCAGGTTATCCACCACCGACTCTGTGCCCCCGTACGCGGTGGGTGGCACCGGAATCCAAGGTGGCGCGATCAATCCGATTCGCATGCGCACCTCCGCTCGGGTCGACGCCAATCACCCCGTCAGAAGACCGCGCGGCGAGCCGATGCGGCAGGGTCCAAGGTCCCGAGGACGGGCCTGGATAGTGATGGAGTACGTCTTGTCACCCCGCGATGGCCGTCGATGACCCCGATCGGGAGGCGCGGGCTCGGCGGTTTCTTTCCGCAATGCCGCTGGTCCTGCACACCGACCGCCAACACAACTGCCAAGGCAACCCGGTCCCGACGGCGGGCTAGAACACATGGCCGCGATATGCACCGACCGGGCCGTGAGGACCCGCGGAGTCCCGCCCGCGTGGTCGGCGACGTGTGTGCTCATCGGGCGGGCGAGTCCGACCGCAGCCCGTGCACCAGCAGGGAGAGGACGGCGTCGAGATCCGCGTCGATCGCCGGATCGGTCCACTCTGGAGCGTGGGCAGGATGGTGGAATCGGGCGGTGGCCTGAAGGACCGCTCGACCCGCGGTTGCCGCGTCGGTGGTGGCGAACTCCCCGCTGGCGATGCCGCTGTCGATGATCGTGGCCAGGTGCCTCGCGAGGACGGTGAGGTGATCCCCCACGACCTGGCGCGACTCGCTGGCGATCCGATGGAACGTGGCGAAGAGCTCGGGATCGTCGCGTGCCATCCGACGTTTGGCGGCGCTGAGCTGCTGGACCAGCTCGCGCAGGCGCACTTCGGCGGAACCGGACCCTGTGGCGATCTGGCCCAGGGGTTCGGAGACCCGCGCGAGCCAGCGTTCGGCGACGGCGTCCCGCAGCGCGGCCTTGCTGGGATAGTGGCGATAGACGCTGCCGTGACTTACACCGAGCGCCCGGGCGACGTCGATTACGGTGGCCTTGGCCGGGCCGTAGCGGCGCAATACCTCCTCGGCGATGTCGAGGATGCGGGTTGCGCTGAGGACGTCATCGTTCATGCTGTCCTCTCGCTGTCCAGAATGGATATTTGGAACGCGTCATACCTGGTGCCGGCGACCGCATCGGCCGGGACGGCGGCCTCGATCGAGGCCAACTCCGGCGCGGTCGGTATGGCGTCGAGCGCGCCCAGAGCCTCGCTGAGGCGGTCGCGACGGCGGGCCCCGATCAGCGGAACGATGTCGGCGCCGCGGGAGAGCACCCAGGCGATCGCCAGCTGCGCCACCGAGACGCCCTTCGACTCGGCGATCTTGCGCAGCGCCTCGACCAGGGCAAGGTTCTGGTCCAGGTTCTCGCCAGTGAAGCGCGGCAGATGCGAGCGGAAGTCCGGCTGCGCAGCCCGCTCCTTGGACCAGTGGCCGCTGATGAGGCCTCGCGACAGCACGCCGTATGCCGTGACACCCACGCCGAGTTCGCGCGCAGTGGGCAGCAGCGTGGTCTCGATGCCGCGGGAGATCAACGAGTACTCGACCTGGACGTCGGCGATGGGGTGTACGGCGCTGGCGCGGCGCAGGGTGTCCGCGCCGACCTCGGAGAGGCCAATGTGTCGGATGAAGCCGGCCTGGACCATCTCGGCCATCGTGCCCACGACGTCCTCGATCGGTACCTCGGGCGACACCCGCGCGGGGCGGTAGATGTCGACGTGGTCGGTGCCCAGCCGCCGCAGCGTGTACGCGAGAAAGTTCTTGATCGAGTTAGGCCGGACGTCGACGCCGTGCCAGCCGCCGGCCGGGTCGCGTAGCACGCCAAACTTGACGCTGATTACCACGTCGTCGCGGTTGCGGCCGCGCAGCGAATCGCGCACCAGCAGCTCGTTGTGGCCGGCGCCGTAGAAATCTCCGGCGTCCAGCAGCATCACGCCGGCTTCGAGGGCGGCGTGGATGGTGGCGACGCTCTCGGTCTCGTTCGCCGGGCCGTACAGGTCCGACATGCCCATCAGCCCGAGACCGACGGTGGAGACGGTGGGCCCGGTCGCGCCCAGGCTACGTGTGTCCATCATCTTCCTTCGCAGTCCGTCCAGTCATTCCGGCTCAACGTACTACGTCGCGATGACAGATTACAGATTCTGTCAGTCGTCTGTGATCGACGCGACGCAATGCCGGTTATCGTGCCGAGCAGGCCGCATCGACCAGCGCCTTTGCCGAGGCCTTGGCCGCGTAGGGACTATCGGGGCTCGCGTCGAGGACTCCCGCGGCCAGCCCGCCGTCGAGCAGCAGCGTGAGCTGGCGCGCGAGCAGGTCGGGATCGGCGGCGCCGGCGCGCCGAGCCAGATCGGTCACCCAGGCGCGGACGACACTCTTGTGCTCAACCGTGCGGGCGTGCACCTCGCTGCCGGTCTCCGACTCGGCGGCGGTGTTGATGAAGGCGCAGCCGTGGTATCCCTCACGGCGGCAGGCGGAGCTCAGCGCGTCGAACATGCCGACCATCTGGGCGCGGGGATCGGATCCGGCGTCTCTGGCCGCCGCCCGCAGGGCGCCGAACCAGGCCTGATCGACCTTGTCCAAGTACGCCAGAACGAGGTCGTCCTTGCGCGGAAAATGCTTGTAGAGGGTGGCCTTGGCCACGCCGGACTCGGCAATGACCGTGTCGACGCCCACGCCCCTGGGGCCGCGCGCATAGAACAACCGGAACGCGGTGTCGAGGATGCGCTCGCGCGCCGGTTGCGCCTCGGTCGTTGTCATCGATTCCACCTCCGCAGTGGCTGCTCCCGCGTCTCGATGATACAGACATGTCTGTACGCGCTGACAATCCCTTGCCCGCCAGAAGCCGGATTTCGTGAAGGCTTGCGCGTAGACAGACCTGTCTGTAAGGTGAGCGCCACACCGCACGAGATTGGGAATGATCCAAGGATGAAGATCGCAGTATTGGGCACCGGGATGGTCGGACAGGCGGTCGCCGGTCGGCTGAGCGAGCTCGGCCACGACGTGACTGTGGGCACACGCGACGTCGCCGCGACGATGGCCCGTACCGAGCCCGACGGTATGGGGATCGCTCCGTACGGCGCCTGGGCGCCGGCTCACCCCGCCGTGAAGCTGGCTCCCTTCGCCGACGCCGCCGAAGAGGCGGAGCTAGTCGTGAACGCCACGAACGGCAGCGCGTCGATCGCGGTCCTGGAGTCCGCCGGCCGTGACCACCTGGCCGGCAAGGTCCTTCTCGACATATCCAACCCCCTCGACTTCTCAAGGGGCTTCCCGCCCACCCTCTTCGTCAAGGACACCGACTCGCTCGGCGAGCAGATCCAGGCGGCGTTCCCCGAGACGAAGGTCGTGAAGGCGCTCAACACCATGAACGCCAACCTGATGGTGAACCCGCGGATGCTCGCCGACGGCGACCACACGGTCTTCGTATCCGGCAATGACGCCGGCGCGAAGAAGCTCGTCGTCAGCGTGCTGGAGAGCTTCGGCCACACCGACGTCGTCGATCTCGGCGATATCAGCACGGCCCGCGGCGCCGAGATGGTCCTCCCGATCTGGGTACGGCTGATGGGCGCCCTGAACACGCCAGTCTTCAACTTCAAGGTCGTCCGCTGACGATCTCGACGACCGACAAGGAGTCAGCCATGGCCAACGATCCAATCATGGCCGGCAAGGCGGTTCTGATCACCGGTGGTACCGGCGGAATCGGCAAGGCCACAGCGACCGGACTCGCCGCCCTCGGTGCGCGGGTCGGCATAACTGGCCGCGATCGCGGCCGCGCCGAGGCGGCGGCCGACGACATCCGGGCCGCGTCCGGCGGTGCCGTTGTAGATGTGTTCGTCGCCGATTTGTCGGCCCAAACCGAGGTTCGACGCCTCGCCGGCGAGGTGCTCGACGCGTACCCTCGTCTGGATGTGTTGATCAACAATGCTGGTGGAACCTGGGCCCACCGGCACGTCACCGCGGACGGCCTCGAGCACACCTTCGCCCTCAACCACCTCGCGCCGTTCCTGCTGACCGATCTCCTGCTCGACCGGCTGAAGGCGAGCTCCCCCGCTCGCGTCGTCACCGTCTCCTCGGGTGCTCAGGCCTTGGGCCGCATCGACTTCGACGACCTCATGGGTGCCCGGAAGTACTCCGGGCAGCGCGCCTACAACCAGTCGAAGCTGGCCAACGTCATGTTCACCTACGAGCTGTCCCGCCGGCTGAAGGGCACCGGAGTCACCGCCACCGTGCTTCACCCAGGCGTCGTGCGCACCAACTTCGGCGCCGAGGACCAATCGACGGCGTACGCGGTCATGACGCGTGTCGTGCGCCCGTTTATGAAGTCGCTTGCCCGGGGCGCGGCCACACCGGTCTACCTCGCCTCCTCTCCCGAGGTCGCTGGCGTCACCGGCCGCTACTTCGCCAACAAGAAGCCGAAAAAGTCGAACCGGTCCTCGTACGATGTCGACGCCGCGGCCAGGCTGTGGCAGGTCAGTTCCGACCTGGTCGGCCTGACCGCACCGGTGTAGCCCGAGGAGATCCCGTGAAGATCGGCGTGCACCTGGTTACGTTCGACTATCCCGGTGGTCCGGCGGCAATCGGACCGACGCTCGCCCGTGTCGGCGCCGCGGCCGAGGCGGCCCGCGTGGATAACCTCTCGGCCATGGACCACTACCTGCAGATAGCGGGTATGGGGGTCGGCGGCGCCGAGGCTCCGATGCTCGAGGGCTACACCACGCTCGGTTACCTCGCCGGCCACACCAGCACGGTCGAGTTGCAGCTGCTCGTCACCGGCGTCACGTACCGGCACCCCGGGCTCCTCGCGAAGATCGTGTCCACTCTGGACGTACTATCGGGCGGCCGAGCGGCGCTGGGCCTCGGTGCGGCCTGGTACGAACGCGAACACGCCGCCTACGGCGTACCATTCCCGCCGTTGGCCGAGAGGTTCGAGCGGCTGGAGGAGACGCTGCGCATCGTCCGTCAGATGTGGGGCGACGACGACGGCCCGTTCGAGGGGAGGCACTACCGGCTGGCCGAGACGATCTGCTCGCCGCGGCCGATGGCGGTTCCGCATCCGCCGATCATGATTGGCGGCGGGGGTGAGAAGAAGACGCTGCGCCTTCTAGCCCGGTACGGCGACGCCGGCAACCTGTTCGCCGGACCGCGTTCGGATCCGGCGGAGGTCAAGCGGAAGCTCGACATCCTGGCTGGACACTGCGAGCGGGAGGGCACCGATTACGGCCGGATCCGTAAGAGCGTGCTATGGGCCGCACCGCTCGAGCCCTCCGCTGAAGGCGGCAAGGTCCTCGCCGACCAGCTCGCCGGGTACTCCGAGGTCGGCATCGACGAGGTACACGTCATGCCGTTCGGGGACGACCCGGTTGGCTTCATCAACGGCCTGGGCGAACACGTGGTCCCCCTCGTACGACAGCTGTGACTCGACCGATGCCTGGTGCGCGCGGGATGATCCCGGCTAGCCGTCGGCTAGCCGAGTTCGGCGCGCGCCTCGACGAAGGCCGCGACGGCCTGTTCGAGGTCGGCTCGGCTGTGCGCGGCAGACATCTGGGTACGGATGCGCGCGCTGCCCTGCGGGACGACAGGGTATGAGAACGCGGTGACGAAGACGCCCTTGGTGAGCAGCCGGTCGGCGAGCCGACCCGCCACCGCGGCGTCGCCGAGCATCACCGGGATGATGGGGTGCTCGCCCGGCACCACATCGAAACCCTGGTCGGTCATCGCCGAGCGGAAGTACGCCGCGTTGTCGAACAGTTGCCGGCGCAGCTCCTCGGTGCCGGACAGAAGGTCCAAGACGGCCAACGACGCGGCCACCACCGCCGGCGCGACGGAGTTGGAGAACAGATAGGGACGCGACCGCTGGCGTAGTAGCTCCACGATCTCAGCTCGGCCGCTGACGTACCCGCCGCTGGCTCCGCCGAGCGCCTTGCCCAGCGTGCCGGTGAGGACATCGACTCTATCGGCCACGCCGAACAGCTCCGGCGTGCCACGGCCGGTCGGACCGACGAAGCCGACCGCATGCGAATCGTCGACCATCACCATGGCGTCGTACGTGTCGGCGAGGCGGCAGATGTCGGCCAACGGTGCGTAGTAACCGTCCATTGAGAACACGCCGTCGGTGGCGATCATGCGGAACCGCGCACCCGACTCCTGCCGCAGCTGCTCCTCGAGGTTGGCCATGTCCCGGTTGCGATACCGCCGGCGGCGGGCCTTGCACATTCGAACGCCGTCGATGATGCTGGCGTGGTTGAGCTCGTCGGAGATCACCACGTCCTCGGGTCCGAGCAGCGCCTCGAACAGCCCCGCGTTGGCGTCGAAACACGAGCTGTACAGGATCGTGTCGGCGGTGCCGAGAAACTCGGAGAGGCGCTCCTCCAGTCGCTTGTGCGGCAGCTGGGTGCCGCAGATGAAGCGGACCGAGGCCATGCCGTAGCCCCACTCGTCAAGCGCCGCCCGCGCCGCCGCCACGATCGCCGGGTGGTCGGCGAGCCCGAGGTAATTGTTGGCACAGAGGTTGAGCACCCGTCCCGCGCCGGCCACGTCGATCCGAGCGCCCTGCGGGCTGGTAATGACGCGCTCTCCCTTGTAGAGACCGGCACCTCGGATGTCGTCGAGCGTCGTCTGAAGATGCGTGCGCATGCTGGTGTACATCGAGCTCCTCCAACGCCGGGAAGTCAGCGCTCCCAGTGGATCAGCGTTCCCAGTAGAGCAGTACCTTGCCGCATTGACCGCCGCGGGCGACGGCGAACGCCTCCTCGAACTCGTCCGCTTCGAATCGATGCGTGATCGTCGGAGTGATGTCCAAGCCCTGGGACACGAGCACGGACATGGCATACCAGGTCTCGAACATCTCGCGACCGTAGATGCCATTGATGGTCAACGAGTTCAGCACGACCGTGCTGAGATCGATCGAGACGGCTCCGCTAGGCAGGCCGAGCAGGGCTATGTGGCCGCCGTGGGTCATGTTGTCGATCATCCCCTGCAACGCGGTCTCGCTGCCGGACATCTCCAGCCCGATGCCGAAGCCCTCGTTCAAACCGAGCCCGTGTTGGGCATGGGCGATGGAGGTGACCCTCGGATCGACGACGAGGGTCGCGCCCATCTTGAGCGCCAGGTCGAGCCGGTACTCGTTTGGGTCGGTGACGACCACAGTCCGGGCGCCCGCATGCCGTACCACCGCCGCGGCCATCAATCCGATCGGCCCGGCGCCGGTAATCAACACGTCCTCGCCGAGCACCGGGAAGGCCGACGCGGTGTGCACCGCGTTGCCGAACGGGTCAAAGACCGCCGCCACGTCCAGGTCGATGCCCGGCCCGTGTCGCCATACGTTCCCGGCCGGGAGCGCAAGATACTCGGCGAAGGCGCCGGGTCTGGTAAGCCCGACGCTGTCGGTGTGCGCGCACAGATGCCGCCGACCGGCTCGGCAGTTGCGGCAGGTGCCACAGACGACATGCCCTTCCCCGCTGACCAGGTCGCCCACGGCCGGCTCGGACACGTCCGCGCCGACCGCGACGACCTCGCCGACGAATTCGTGCCCGACCGTCAGCGGCACGGGCACGTGCCGGCTTGCCCACTCGTCCCAGCCGTAGATGTGCAGGTCTGTGCCGCAGATTCCGGTACGCAGCACCCGGATCAGCACCTCCGCGTCCCCGGGAACCGGCCGCGGCACCTCATGCATCCAGAGACCGGGCTCGGCCTTGCTCTTGACCAACGCCTTCATCAGTTCCCCTTGGGACGTCGTGGACGTGTGCTAGTACCCGCGCCGGTAGCCGCGAGCGATGTCGATCCGCGTGCGGGCCATGCGTTCGGCCTCGGTGCGTGGGAGGTCGCCGCTCGCCGCGATCCGCTCCAAGAGTTCGACCGTGTTGGCCCGGATGCGCTCGGCGATCTCGGCAAAGGCCTGGATGCGGCTTCCACCCCGATACTCGACCGCGGCGCAGATCACGCCGCCGGCGTTGGCGATGAAGTCCGGCAGGCAGAGCACGCCCCGGGCGTGCAGCGACGACTCGGCGCCGTCCGTAACCGCGATGTTCGCGCCAGGCAGGATCACCGAGGCGTGCACCTGATCGGCGTTCTCCTCGGTGATGACGTCGGGCTGGGCCGCCGGAACCAGCACGTCGCATTCGAGGCTCAGCAGAGCGTCCCGGTCCAGAGTCTTGGCACTCGGGTACTCGGCGAGGTGGTGGTCACGCTTGAACGGCACGACCGCGGCTACGTCCAGGCCGTTGGGGTCGTACGCCGTGGCGCTGGTGTCGCTGACCGCCACGATGTGGGCGCCGCGTTCGGCCAGGAAGACCGCCGTGTGCCGGCCTACCGCGCCGAAGCCTTGGATCGCCACCCGGGCGCCGGACAGCGTGATCCGACCGGCGTCGGCCAACGCATCGGCACAGGCCGCCAGGCCGTAGCCGGTCGCACCGATCTCGTCGAGCGGGATGCCGCCGAGTAGCGAGGGTAGCCCGACCGCCCGTCCGATCTCGTCCTGGATCCAGGCCATCGCGGTCTCGTCGGTGCCCATGTCGGGTCCGGGGATGTACTCGTCGAGGTGCCGTATGCCTTGGGCGAAGGCGCGGATCACCCTTTGCCGGGTGGCCGCGTCGAGGGGACCGGGCGTACGGATGCCGGCCTTCCCGCCGCCGTGCGGCAGCAGCGCGGCGGCGTTCTTCAGTGTCATGGCGCGGGCAAGCCGCGCCACCTCGGCCGGCGTGACCGACGGACCCAGTCGTACCCCCCCGATCGCGGGGCCAAGGCTGACGTCGTCAACGACGACGTAGCCGGTGCAGTCGGCCGGGAGGCGCAGCACGGCGACCAGGCGCGGCCCGTGCTCGTCGACAGCCCATTCAAATGTGGTCATATGCCTACCGTCGCGCCGGCCGCCCGCGCGGCACAGGGCCAAACGGCACCGCCTGGCGGGAAATATGACCCGAGGCTTTAGCGCCAGACGACGCGCCGCGGGCCGGTCAGATCCGGTCCGCGGCGTCGTGGTTGGTCACTATTCGTCAGTGCTGATCCTCGGCTCTCCGCCACTTGGCGACAAACGGCGCCAGGATGTCGACCAGCGTCGGCGTGCCGATTTCCTTTAGTTCGTAGGTCACCCGGCGGACCGCGTGTCCGACGTCAATCAGTCGGCCGAGGTCTATCGGTGTGCCGACGACCACCGCGTCGCAGTCCGCGGTGCGGATGGTGACGGCGAGCTCGGCCAGTTGGGCATCGCCGTAGCCCATTGCGGGCAGCACGGCGCCAATCGCCGGGTACCTGGCGTAGGTTTCGGCGATCGACCCGACCGCGAACGGCCGCGGGTCCACGAACTCACTGGCGCCGGCCTGACGGGCGGCGACGGTGCCGGCGCCGAACGGCATCCCGCCGTGGGTGATGGTTGGACCATCCTCCACGACGAGCACCCGCCGGCCGACCAGAGGCGGACCCGGTTCGAGGGTCACCGGAGACTCGGCCATAACGATGCCTGCCCGTGGGTTGACCTCGCGGATCCTCGCCGCAACCTGCTCAACCGCCGCCGCGTCCGCCGTGTCGGTCTTGTTGATGACAACGACGTCGGCCATCCGCAGGTTGGTCTCCCCGGGGTGATAGGACACCTCGTGACCAGGCCGCAGCGGATCCGCCACCGTGATCAGCAGATCCGGTACATAGAACGGGAAGTCGTTGTTCCCCCCGTCCCAGACGATGACGTCCGCCTCCTCCTCCGCGCGGCGGAGAATGTCGAGGTAGTCGACGCCGGCATACATCACCATGCCCAAGCGTACCGGCGCCTCATACTCCTCCCGCTCCTCGATCGTGGGGTGCGAGGCGTCGATGTCGGCGACCGTGGCGAAGCGCTGCACCCGCATGCGTTCGAGGTCTCCGTACGGCATCGGGTGGCGTACCAGAGCCACCCGCAGGCCCGAGTCGAGCAGGATCTGCCCGACCCGGCGGCTGGTCTGGCTCTTGCCGCAACCGGTCCGGACCGCACACACCGCGACCACCGGCTTCGAGCTGCGCAGCATCGTCGTCTTGGGCCCCATCAGCCGGAAGTCGGCCCCGGCGCTCAGCACGAGCGATGCCTTGTGCATGACCTCGAGGTGGGACAGATCGGAGTAGGCGAGGATAACCTCGTCGACTCCCTCCTTGGCGATCAGCGCGGGAAGCGCCTCCTCGGCGAGGATCGGGATGCCATCCGGGTAGAGCGGCCCGGCCAACGACGGTGGATACACCCGGTCGGCGATACCGGGGATCTGCGCCGCGGTGAACGCGACGACCCGAACCGACTCATCGCCGCGGAACGCGGTGTTGAAGTCGTGGAAGTCGCGTCCACCGGCCCCCATGATCACAATCTTGCGCATGTCATTCCTTTCCAGCGCCGAGCTTGCGGTGCTCGTCCTCGATGACGGCTGCAAGCGCGGCGTCCAGGTCGGCCGGCAGGTGCAGCTCGTCGCCGTGGACGGCAACGGATTCGGCCACGCCGGTCGCGACCACGTGGGTGCCGTGGCGGTATGCCGCGTACTTCATCCACAGGAAGACCGGAATGCCGAGTAGCAGTAGCATGAATCCCTTGTACACCACCTCATAGCCGGAGCCGGCCACGGTCCAGATCGCGTACGCCAAGGCAAGCAGCGCGATCGTCGCGTGCCCTGCCAGCCGTTTGATCTCGAACCGGGCCCGATCGGTCACGAGCAGCAGCAGCTGCGCCGCCGCCGAGAAGACGTACGGGATCAATGTGGTGAGTGTCGCCAGCAGGATGACGAAGGTGAACTGCTCCACGAGGCTCGCGTTGTAGTTCAGCACCGTCAGCCCAGTGATCAGCGCGCTGGAGACGATGAGGCCGACGACCGGCGTCCCGGACCGGGTGGTCTTGGCGAAGAACTTCGGGAACAGGTCGTCGCGGGCAGCGGCCATGGGCACCTGGCCCTGCAGGAGGATCCACCCGTTGAGGCAGCCGAACGCGCTCACGACTGCCGCGGCGGCGATGACGGGGCCGGCCCAGCCGCCGAAGGCGGACTCGGCCGCGTCGGCGAACGGTGCTCCGGACCCGGCCAGCGTGCTCGCCGGCAGTATTCCCATCACTGCGGTCGTGCCGAGGATGTAGACGAGCGCGGTGACCGCGGTGCCGATGAGGGTTGCGCGGGGGATGGTCCGCTTCGGGTTCTGCACATCCTCGGCCGGGACGGTCGCCGACTCGACGCCGATGAACGACCACAGCGTCAGCGCGGCGATCGCGGCCAGTGCGCCATAGGAGCTCTGCCCGCTCGTGTTGAACCCGCCGAAGTTGTCGACGTTGATGAAGAACAGGCCGATCAGCGCCAGCCCCAGCAGGGGAACGAACTTCAGCACCGTCGTGACGAGCTGCATGATGCCGCCCTGCCGGACCCCCATGACGTTGACGAAGGTGAGCAGCCAGACCGCGGATATTGCCACTGCGGCCGCCAGCACACGGTTGGAGTTCAGGGCGTCAAACGCGTCGAAGTACCCAAGGTAGCTGACGAACGCGATGGCGATGGCGGCGTTACCCACCCAGGCCGCGATCCAGTATCCCCACGCCGTGAGGAAGCCGACGAAGTCGCCGAAGGCGCGCCGTGTGTACGCGTACGGCCCGCCGGTACGGGGGAATGCCCGCCCGAGGCGGGCGAACACCATGGCCAGGAGCATCGCGCCTGTTGCCGTGATCAACCAGCCGACGATGGAGATGCCACCGTAGCCGGCGAGTGCACTGGGCAGCAGGAAGATGCCCGAGCCGATCATGTTGCCGACCACCAGCGCGGTGGCCAGCCACATACCGAGGCCGCGGCGCCTGACCGCGCCCACGGCCGTGTCCTGCGTGGACATTTCCAAGCTCCTAACCGAGAGGAACTTCGCACCTGGCCCCCAGGTCGCGACGATGCATGATGCGGGGGGCGTGACCACCGGCCAGCCGGTCGTACCTTCGCAAGATGATCTACAAATAAACCTATGACTGGTGTGGAGGCTCGGGCCGGGTCTTTCGTCCTGCCGGCTAGGGGCCTTAGTCGCGACTATCGCAGTCATGGGACAAGTGATCCTTCACCTCCACTACTCCAGGGACGGTCCGGGCCACGTCCACCACCACCTGCGCCGTGCTTCGCCGATCGGTCGACCCGGTCAGCGTGACAACGCCATCGGCCACATCGACGTGCACATCTGGGGCCCGCAGCGCGAGCACGCGGCGCAGGACCGGCCCAGCAAGCTCGTCGCAGACCGCACGGTCCAGACGCCGAAACGCCCGTAAGAGGTCGCGCCTGGAGACCGTGCCGACCAGTCTCGCGTCTATGTCGACGACCGGCAGTCTCTCGACATCAGTGGCGACCATCAGCCTCGCCGCCGTCGCTATCGATGCGTCCGGTCCGATAGTCACACCGGCGACCGAGAGTAGATCCCCCGCCGTCTGATCGTCCGCCCGGGGGGGATCTGTCCGACATCCGTCGCGCGCCAGTGTGGACAGCAGATCCGCCTCCGCCAGGACGCCCAGGACCCTCCCGAGCGCGTCTACGACCACCAATGTGCCGACGTCATGCTTGAGCACCGCATCAACGAGTTCTCGGTGCCCTGCATCGTCGCGAACGGCGACCGCCGTCCCAGTCATGACCTCGCGCACCGTCGCCGTAACCATTGCCGACTGTCCTTTGTGTGGGGAACACAGGGTGCCGTGCCACCAAAACAAGAATCAGCCGCCCAGGTTGCACCCGCCAGAGCCGAAGGTCCCCGAATGCTGGCCCAGAAGACTCGGATTGGCGGTCATGGGCCGACGCGTGCCGCCTGGTTACAGCTTGTATCCGAGATCACGCAGCACTGCGCGGCGCCAATCAACATCGGCACTGGTCTCCACGCCGACAGGCGGTGCGCCATCGATGACGCCGACGACGCCCCTGCCCTGTTTCGTGGCCGCGATGACCACCTCAACCGGGTTCGCCGTCGCGCAGAAAATCGTACATACCTCGGGCACCGACTTGATCGGATTGAGCACGCTGACCGGGAAGCCTCCACTCAGCATCACCACGAAGCTGTGCCCCGCCCCGATCGCCTCGGCGGCGCGGGCCGCCAAGGCGACAAGGCCTTCTTCGTTACCGGTGCATCGGACCAGGCGAGCACCCGACGCCTCGCAGAACGCGACGCCGAAGCGTAGCTGCCCACCCACTCCGATCAGCGCCTCGTGCAGATCCTCGACCGTCTTGATGAAGTGTGCTTGGCCAATGATCACGTTGACATCGTCCGGCTTGTCCACCGGCACGACCTCGAACGACACTGCGGCCGTCACCGCGCTCCTCCTTGCTCCGGTGTTGCTCAGTCGGTCATTTGGCGGGTCGCCGGGGGCGGCCGATACGGACGCGCCACACGCCGAACCCAATGCTGCTCGCCGCAACCAGCGAGCCGCCGGTGAACAACAGAATAGCCGCGCCGCCGGCGGCGCCGTCGGTCCAATCCCAGACCGCCTCCGGCGCGACGGTCGCGACGCCGACAACGCCCGCGACCAGCATGACGATCTCCCGTTGCCACCGGTACAGGATGAAGCAACCGAACGCGACGGCGAGGGTCAGCGCGTATGCCCAGGCCCGGGTGTCGGGAGCGCCGAGCGGCTGCTGCGCCCCCACCAATGCGAGCACGGCGCCGACGGCTAGACCGACCGGTCGGGGTAGGACCACGCCGACGGCCGCGAGTATGACCCAGACCGAGCCCAGGCCGAGGTACGCCAGGCCTACGGCGAAGGGCGTCGTCGTGTTGAGCTCCTCCATCGCGCTGCCCACGAGCACGACGCTCGCGACCGCCGAGGCCAGCAGCCCGGGCGTCGTGCGCAGCAGCGCGTACCCGCCACCGGCGACAATCAGACCGGCGGCGCCAGCGGCGATGCCGGCGTGTTGGTCGCCGAGCACGGCTGCCGCGGCCGCCGCCGCCACGGATGACAGCGCGAACAGGACGCCGACCACGCGTCGGCGGGTCGGTGAACCGGATTTCTGGAGACCCCGCACCTGGTGTGGCCCGCGTCCGATGATGAGCCCGGCGGCGATGAGGGCTAACGCGACGAGCACCAGGATGGCAACGCGGAGCGCCTCCGTGAGGCGCTGCCACTCGGTTGCGAGCAATAGTGCGCCTCCGCCGAGCATGAGGACGCCGCCGATGTATCCGGCCAACTCGGCCCACCACCGGGTCGGCCCGTGCTCCGCATCGGCGCGGGATAGCGTAGCGCGCACCTCGGCGACCTGCGCCGCCGTGAGCACCCCGCGATCCACCAGACCGCGCAGCGCGACGTCAGCGTGTTCCGGGCGCTCCTGCAGTCTGGTCATGACTCCTCCATCAGTGTCCATCAAGCCGCGACATCGACATAGATGCGGTTGGGGCTCGCGAGTTCGCCGACTCGGAAGCCGACCACGTCGTCAAGACCAAGCGCGACCGATACATAACCTTCGAAATCCCCAACCACCACGTAGCCGCGCAGCATCGGGTAGTCGAAGGTCATGCTCTTCGGAGAGACCGTGGCCACGCCGGCCTCCGAGTGCGCCTGCGCCACGTTGAAGACCAACAGCAGATACCGCCGGCCGGGCATGACGACCAGCCGATCCGACGGATCCTCGCGGACCTCGTCGACGTAGCGAATCGTATAGCCCGGCAGCGGGCCGGTGAAGTCGAAGACGATCCGGTCGTAGCCCGGGTGTGCCGCGGCGCGGATCCCGACCATCAACGGCACCGGCGGCACCGGATTGATGTGGGTCACCGTCACCGAGCCGGATGTCCACGGCGGGCCGCCGGTCGGTTCGGATGTGGGCAGACCGTTTGAGGTGGGCGAGCCACTCGGTGAGGCGAGCGTCGCCGACGCAGAGGGCGTCGCACCACCGTTAGCACCACCGTCGCCCGCGGCACAGGCGCCAAGCGCCACCGCGCCAACCGCCATTACAGCCAGGACAACAGACCGTCTCATCACGACCTCCGATGCCGCGAAGCCACTCCTCTACTCTCGAGGCTGACCGGTCGAGACACCTTGAAGGAGGGTCGAACAGCCCGATCTATCCGGGCCTATCCTCGGGACCTTTGGCCCACCGGGACGGGAGTTTCGGCCCTGCGTGGTCGGCGGGCCGAGCGGGAGTCTTAATACGGCACCCGCCGACAAGGAGATGGAGGACTGGGGCAGCAGCGAGACGGGATTCGCGGCATCGATCCGCAAGACCCACCATCGCCAAGATGGTTCACCTGCTGCACAGCGTCTTCACCACCGGCCGACGGGTGTCATTTACTGCGTTGCATGGTGATCACCGCGCTCGAAATCTTGGAACAGAGCCGCCCCGGCTCTGCGGGTAGAACGGGTGTGCTGGTAGAACCCCGGCCGCGGGGGAGCGGCCGGCGGCACCGGCGCTGGCGTACGGCGCAACGGGCACCCAGACGGTCAACGACATGGTCGAGGCGTGGCGCAACGTCGCGCCATGCGGCAACTGAAACGCTGCGCCGCCGAGCCGGCGTCACCTGGCGGCCTGCGGCCCTTCGAGCAGCGTGGGCCACCTGGTCTTCGCGCTCGAGTCGCTGGCAGAGATGGCGCCATGCAAACGCGTCCGGCCGAGGCCAGCGCCCGTCGGAAGCCCGCCGGTTGCCGTTGCCGCGCTCAGGACGGTGATATTCACCGCGTCGCGTTGTCGGATTTGTTCCACGGTCGGCAAGGCGTCTCAAGGTGGTCCGCTCGGCTAGAGCAGACTAGCGTCAGGGCGAACGTATCGCATGATGCGCGTGGAGACGCTGGTCGATATCCGGAGCTGGCCGATACGGGTGGGAGAGGCTGATGGATCAGGAGCCCCGACGGATCGCCAACCGGTACCGGGTCATATCGAAGCTTGGGTCCGGTGGCATGGGTATCGTTTGGCGCGCCCTCGACGAAGTGCTCGAACGCACCGTTGCCGTCAAGGAGCTACGCTTCCCGCCCGCGATCACCGCGGACGAACGCGCCGGACTCTCCGCCCGCGCGCTTAGTGAGGCCCGAAACGCCGCCCGGCTGCACCATCCGAACATCGTCGCCGTCCACGACGTCATATCCGGCGACGATGGCCTCCCCTGCATCGTGATGCAACTCGTTGAGGGCCACACGCTCGATGGCGCCGTCGAGGCACACGGTCCACTCTCCCCGACCCGCACGGCGGAGGTCGGCCTCGCGCTCCTCGACGCCCTCGAGTGCGCCCACGCGGCCAGCGTCGTCCACCGCGACGTCAAGCCGTCTAATGTGCTCATCGGCGCCGACGGCACCATCCTGCTCAGTGACTTCTCCATCGCCCAAGCTCTCGACGTCGCGGGACTCACCAAGACCGGCATTCTGGTCGGGTCGCCCGGCTACGTCTCGCCCGAACGCGTCAACACCGGCCGATCCGGCCCTCCAGCGGACTTGTTCGGGCTGGGCGCCACGCTCTATTACGCGGTCGAAGGCACCGGCCCTTTTCACCGGGACGACAGCGTCGCCGCGCTCTTCGCCGCCGCCACCCAACCGCACCCCCGACCGGCTCTGGCCGGGCCGCTCGAACCGGTCCTGGACGGGCTGCTCACCAAGGATCCGGGCAAGCGCTGGACCATCGAACAAACCCGTGCCGCGTTGAAAAGGATCCTCGCGACTTCTGTCAATGCGACGCCCGAGGCTACATCCCCGTTGCCGGGGGAAGTTTCGCTCGCCGGCCCTTCGGCCGTCGCCAAGACTGCGGTCGCGACCGCTAGCGAACGGCCGCCGGCGCCGACCTTCGCGGTCGGCTCGGCCCCGCCGCCCAGGCGGGCCTCGATCACGCCTGGGCTCTCGCCTACGAGTCCTCAACCTGCCCCGACGCGACGACCACGGCGGCGTGGGCTCGTGTGGATCGTCGCCGCCGCCGCCACCGCTGTCCTCGTCGCCGCTACCCTTGTCGCGGTTTTCAGCTTGCGGCCGACTCCGGACGGGGACAACGCGAATGCCACCGCACCTGGCCCGTCCCGCACACCCAGCGTTACGGGTACCGGGTTCGAGCCGGCGGGGACCATACTCGTCCGTCCCGGCAAGACCCTTCGCTTCGGCGTGATGACTCCCGAGTCGGGTGAGCAAGCGGCATTGGGTCTGGCCCTGAGGAACGCGGTCGAATTCGCGGTGGCGGACATCCGTACCATCAAAGGCTTCCCGATCGAGATGGTTGCCTTCGACGACCGGTGCGAGGCCGCGGGAGGCGATAACGCCGCGAAAGCGATCACGGCGGATGCAAGCCTCATGGCTGTCGTCGGTCCGGTCTGCACGAAGGCCGCCCGGCCCGCCCTCCCGTTGTTCGAGGCAGCGGACATTGCCATCATCTCTGGCGCCGCCACGGGGACCGATCTGCCCTCGCTGGCCCGGAACACATTCAACCGGACGGTTCTCGACGACGGACAGCTAAGCGGCCGCAACCCCGATTACGTGAACGCCCTCGCTTCTGTACAGGACTTCTACTCGCGATACTCCGATAGGTTCGGCTCGCTTCCGGCGCCCGCCTATCGGCCGTTTACTGCGTACACCTATGACGCTGCGGCGATCTTGTTTGGCGCGATCGAGCGCGCATCTGTCATTCGACCCGATGGCACATTTGCGATCATAACGACGCAGCTCGGCCAAGCTCTGCGCGCTACATCCGGCTATCACGGTATCACCGGAACGATCACCCTGGACGCCCAGGGAAATCGTGTTCCATGACAGCCGACCTATGACAAGACCCGAATCCACAATGGCGCGTTGCGCCGGCCTCGTGGCATCCTGGCCCACCGGGACGGGAGTTTCGGCCCTGCGTGGTCGGCGGGCCGAGCGGGAGTCTTAATAGGGCACCCGCCGACAAGGAGATGGAGGACTGGGCACCAGCGAGACGGGATTCGCGGCATCGATCCGCAAGATCCACCATCGCCAAGATGGTTCACCTGCTGCACAGCGTCTTCACCAGAACGGCGACCTTAGCCCTCGTCCCGAACCGGGGGCGTCGGTTCGTCTGGTGTGGCTTCGGCCCTGTCCTGACGCCGATGCGCTTCCGCATACGCGAGTCCGGCAAGGTAGACGCGCACTGCGTCCTCATGGTGCCACGGCCGATCCGGACGCGTTATGTCGCGACGTGCTTCAACACCGGCGTCGTAGTTCTCCCTCTCGCTCATGATTCCCACCTCCCCAGGAAGAAGCCTCGTCCGGCTTGGGGGAGTTGGGTGGAGGCGATGGACCCGAATGTAGGGGTCCAACGTCGGTTCTCGGCGCCATCCGCTGGAACGTCCCCGTGCTCGCCCTCGAAGGTGACCAAAGTCCTGGCGCTGACCGTACCCATAGGCCCTGTGCGCGCCCCCGTGCTCGACGTCGGATGAGAGGGTAGAGGGAAGGGATCGCCATCACCGCGGGCCTACGGGCGTCGTTGGTGCCCCGCCACCGCACCGCTGCTGAGGACGAGGAGAACATGGATGTGCCGAGCCCGCGGCGGTCGCCGGACTGGTGTCTGTGGCGCACGTGGGTCGCGTGGGTGACCGTCGGTGAGACACTTGGATTCCTCGTGCCAGCGCTCATCGGTGTGCTCACGGTTGATTACCCCACCGCCGCATCTCTTCCGGCGCTACTGCTGGCGGGAGCGGTCGAGGGCGCGATTCTTGGCGGCGCTCAGGCAATCGTCCTGCACAGGGTCCTTCCCGGGTTTCCCGTGCGGACCTGGGTCGCGGCGACGAGCGGCGCCGCGGTGTTGGCGTGGCTGATCGGCATGGCGCCGGTGGCTTTCGCCGGATCAATCGATGACTGGCCCATTGCCCTCGTTGTGGCTTCGGCCACCATACTCGGCGCTCTGCTGTTACTGTCCATCGGCACAGCACAGTGGACGGTGCTGCGCCACCATGTCGACGGCGCATGGCGGTGGATCGCCGTGACCGCGCTCGCCTGGCTGGCGGGTTTGACCGTTTTCATGCTCGTCGCTCCCCCGTTGTGGCGGGAGGGGCAGCCGATAGCCCTGATCGTGGCGATCGGCGCGTTCGCCGGACTACTGATGGCCTCCACCGTCGCCGCCGTCACCGGATTCGGACTGATCTGGCTGCTGCGAACCGTTCAACGAGTGCTGCCCGACTAGAGGCGCGCGCAAGGCGCCTATGCTGTCCGATACGGCACGACGAGCTCGGTGCGCCACTGAGTCGGGTCCGGCTCGGCGTTCGGGTCGGTGTAGTAAACCTCCCAGTGCGGTCCGGCCGGAGCACGGCCGTGCTCGCGCAGCCAATGGTGGACCGCCTCGTACGCCATCGGGAGATCCTCGTACCGCCCCATGTGGATCGTGACGGCCGCGTGACCGTCGGGCAGAGTGGATGGCTCGATCGGACCCTCGCCGGCGACCTCCCAGGGCACGGGGAAGCCGGCCTCCACGGCCACGACACCTTCGAGGAAGGAGTATCTCGCGAACGGAGGGCCGGTTGGGAGGACATGCGCCCGGCCCAGGTACTCGTAGACCGAGCGGTACGTCTCCGCGAACCAGGCTGGCAGGTCCTCGGCCGGCATCTCGCCGCGTACGACCGCCGTGTACTGGTCGAGCAGGATTCGATCCGTTATTTCATAGGTGATAACCATGGCCGTCCCTCCTCGGATTGTGGAGCGGGCTACAGTTGTCACCTTTACAGTGCATCCCCCGACCGCCGTCGGCACGGGCCAACAGTCCCTAAAATCGCGCCAAGTGTTCAGGACTTGCCCGGTCCGAGCGCCTGGGATCGGGCGAGTGTTGAACAGTTGCGGTGGATCTTGGTTCAGGTCTCTTCAGGCCTCATCTCGATGGCGCCCGCCGGACACTCGGCCACGCAGATTCCGCAGCCCTTGCAGTAGTCGTAGTTGATCGCGAAACGCTGGCCCGGCCCTAGCTTGATAATCGCGTTGTCGGGGCACAGGCCGTAGCAGTTGTCGCACTCGAAGCAGTTGCCGCAGGACAGGCATCGTCGTGCCTCGAACAGCGCGGTGCGCTCGTCGAGGCCGCCGACGACCTCGTCGAATGTGGACACTCGGCGGGCCACGGCCAGGTGTGGTGCGACGCTGGCCGGAGCGTCGGAGTAGTACCACGTGTTCAGGTTCTCGTACGCCGCGAGCGCGGCACGCGCCCCCTTGCTGTAGACGGTCTGTCCCAGCCAGGCGTCGATGCAGCGGGCGGCCCGCTTGCCCTGCCCGATCGCGGTCGTGACGGTTCGCTCGGCCGCGGTCATGTCGCCGCCGGCGAAGACACCGGGGCGCCCGGTCATCAGGTCCGGTCCGACCTGGACGACGCCGTCGCGGATCTCGATGCCGGACATACCGTCCACGATGGACCGGTCGACGTCCTGACCGATCGCCAGCACCACCGTGTCGACGGCGAACTGCTCGGTCTCGCCCGTGGGCCGCGGGAAGCCACTCTCATCGAGTTCCATACGTTCGACGGTGATGCTGTCGCCCTCGTCGGCGCCGGCGATCGTGGACAGCCACCGCATGCGCACGCCCTCTTCCTCGGCCTCATCGACCTCGACGGGATGCGCGGGCATCTGGGCCCTCGTGCGCCGGTAGACGACCAGCGCGTCGGTGGCGCCGAGCCGCCGAGCGCTGCGGGCGACGTCCATGGCGGTGTTGCCGCCCCCGTACACGACCACCCGCCGACCCAGTTGCGGCCGCTCGCCCTCGGCGATGCCACGCAGCAGTCCCAATGCGTCGAGGATGCGGGCCGAGTCGCCGGCCGGAATGTACGCCCGCTTCGACAGCTGCGCGCCGACGGCCAGCATGACGGCGTCGAAGCCCTCCGCCAGCGCGGCGTCCACATCGCGGACCTCCCGGCCGAGCTCCAGCGTCACGCCCATGTCCACGATCCGGGCGATCTCGATGTCGACGATGTCACGGGGCAACCGGTAGGCGGGAATGCCGTAGCGCATCATGCCACCCGGCTGCTCGCACGCGTCCCGAACGGTCACGTCGTGTCCGAGCCGGACGAGATGGTACGCGGCGGCCAGCCCACAGGGCCCGGCGCCCACGACCAGAACGCGCTTCCCCGATCGCTTTTCGGGCCGGCTGACCGTCCATCCGCGACGGATCGCCTCGTCACCGAGAAACCGCTCGACCGAGTTGATGCCGACCGCCTCGTCGAGCCGCGCGCGGTTACACGCCGTCTGGCACGGGTGATAGCAGACCCGACCCATGATGGCCGGGAAGGGGTTGTCTTCCATGATCTGCCGCCACGCCGCCTCGTAGTCCCCCTCCTCGGCCGAGTAGAGCCAGCGCTGCACGTTCTCCCCGGCCGGACAGGCATCGTTGCAGGGCGGAAGGCGATCGACGTACACCGGACGCTCGGTGCGCCAGACGCCGGTGCGATTGGTCAGGCTGGATCCCACCGGCAGTGTGATCGCGAACGGCGTGTCCATCATCCCTCCTCGGTGCCCAGCAGCCCGAATCGGGCGATGTTCCGGTCCGCGCCGGCCTGGATGCGGGCGATGACATCGGTACGAACAACCGGGTCGAACAGGTGCGCGTACCGCCTCTGTCCGCGCAGGTACTCCTCCACCGGAACTCGGCGCCGGATCGGCGTAGCAACACCGAGCTCGCCGCGTTCGGCCTCGAAGACCGGGAAGAGCCCGCTCTCGGTCGCCAGCCGGGCGTACCGGACGGTGTCGCGGGCGGGGCTGCCCCAACCGAGCGGACACGGCACCAGCACGTGCAGGTAGCGGGCACCCCGGAACCGCATCGCCCGGAAGACCTTGGCCTCCAGGTCACGCGGGTCGGCCACGGTGGCCGTGGCCACATACGGAATTTCGTGTGCCATCGCGATGAGCGGGGCGTTCTTGCCCTGCCCGAAGGCGTTGCCCGGCTCGGGACCCACGGCCTCGGTGGTCGTCGTCCGCGCCGCGGGTGGCGTGGCACCCGAGCGCTGCACCCCGGTGTTCATGTACGCCTGGTTGTCGTAGCAGACGAACAGCACATCGTCGTTGCGCTCGAACATCCCGGACAGGCAGCCGAAGCCGATGTCGACCGTGCCACCGTCCCCGCCCTGACCGACGACGCGAATGTCGGTGCGACCCTTGGCCCGCAGCGCGGCGGCCACCCCGGACGCGACGGCCGGTGCGTTGCCGAAGAGCGAGTGCAGCCACGGCACGCGCCAGGAGCTCTCCGGGTACGGCGTGGTGAAGACCTCCAGGCAGCCGGTCGCGTTGACGACGATCATCTGTCCACCGGTGGCGCGGGCCGCCGCGTCGAGGACGTACCTTGCGCCCAACGCCTCGCCGCAACCCTGGCAGGCTCGGTGGCCGCTGGTGAGGGCGTTGGTACGCGCGGAGTCCGCTTGCACGGCGCGGGCCTCGAGCGGAAGCAGCCGATTGCCGACCGCGAGGCTGCCGGTCTGGTAGAACTTCACCCTGGTCGTGGACATCTCGCCCTCACCCTGCTTCGATCAGTTCGCGGTCGAGGTCCACGAAGGTCAGCGGCTCCAGAGCATCGGCGACCGCGTCCGTGATGAGTTGACGCAGCGACCGCCGGGTTATGGGCCGCCCGCCGAGCCCGGCAACCGCGACGTAGCACCGCTGTTCCGCCCCGAGCGTGGGCGCGAGGTCGGCCGCCACGATGCCGCCGGCGCCGACGGCGAGGGCCCGCTCGAGCACCACTATCCGACGTGCGCCGCGGAGCGCGGCCGCCATCGCCTCGCGCGGGAACGGGCGGAACAACGTCAGACCAAGCGCCCCAACACGAACGCCCTCGGAACGCAGCTCGTCAACAGTGTCCTTCAGCGTCCCAAGCACCGAACCGAGCGCGACGACGACCGTGTCCACGTCCTCCATCCGGTACGGGTTGACCGGCCGGCTCACCGGGCGACCGAAGGTCTGCGCGAACTCGCGCTCCAGCACCGGCAGCCGTTCGAGTGCCGCGAGCTGGGTGCGATGGGCCAGATATCGCACCTCGGTGAAGGCCTCCGGCCCCACCATCGCGCCGATCGTGACCGGCTCGGCGGGGTCGAGCACCTGCCGCGGTTGGAATCGAGGCAGGAACGCGTCGACCCGCTCCTGATCCGGCACGTCAACCTGCTCGAACGCATGGGTCAGCACGAATCCGTCCATGCACACAATCACCGGCACGGACAGCTCTTCGGCGAGCCGGAACGCGAGCACGTGGAGATCCGCGGCGTCCTGATTGGACTCGGCGTAGAGCTGGATCCAGCCCGAATCGCGCTGCGACATGGCATCGCTATGGTCGTTCCAGATGTTGATCGGCGCGCCGATCGCGCGGTTCGCCACTGTCATCACGATCGGTAGGCCAAGGCCGGACGCGTTGTAGAGCGCCTCGACCATGTAGAGCAGCCCTTGACTCGCGGTCGCCGTATACACCCGGGCGCCGGTGGACGACGCGCCAATCGCGACCGACATCGCTGCGAATTCGCTCTCCACGTTGATGAACTCGCAGGGCCGCAGGGCGCCCGACTTCACGATCTTGCCCAGACCCTCCACGATGTGCGTCTGCGGCGAGATCGGGTACGCGCACACCACCTCCGGCCGGCACCGCGCCACGGTCTCCGCCACCGCCCGGGATCCTTCGATCTGCCTAAGCACGGGCTGACTCCCTCATCGCGGATGAGACCATGTCGTACGCCTGCCTGGCCGCTCTCGCGTTGCCCTCGGCGATGCCGCCGTGGAATCGCATCCGGATGCCCGTCACCACCGCGTCGAGCGTGACCATCCCGAAGCTGAGCGCGGCGAATCCGCCCAGCAACGCGGCGTTCGGGACCGGTCGTCCGATGTTCTCCAGCGCCACCTGGGTCGCCGGCACCAGGACGACGCGGTCACGGGCGACTGCCTTGATGCCAAGCCGCTCCCACGGCAGCTGCGTGTTCAGCAGAACGAGCCCATCCTCGGCGAGGCCGGCGAAGACATCGACCGCGTGCAGCAGGGTCGAATCCTGCACGATCAGGGCGTCGGGGCACAGCACCGGCTCGCGCAGCCGGATGGGCCGGTCGTCGATCCGGCAGAATGCCGCCACCGGTGCGCCGGTGCGCTCCGAGCCGAAGCTCGGGAATGCCTGCGCGTGCCGGCCGGCGGCGAATGCCGCCACCGACAGCAGTTCGGCGGCGGTCACGACGCCCTGGCCACCTCGTCCGTGGATACGCACCTGATACACGACCTCACCCGACCAGCGTGCGCACGGCGGCCGCGAGGCTGGCCAGGCCGGCCTTGGCGTCGGCGAAGAACATCCCGGTGCGCGGGTCCGCGTACAGTTCGTTGTCCATGCCGGCGTAGCCGTGTCCCATCGACCGCTTGATGACGATCACATGGGCGGCCCGGTCGACGTCGAGGATCGGCATGCCCGATATCGCGTTTCCCGGGCGCCGGGCGGCCGGGTTGGTCACGTCGTTCGCTCCGACGACCAGCGCGACGTCGGTGTGCGGAAGCTCGGCGTTGGCCTGGTCAAGGTCGCGCATCTGCTCGTACGGAATGTCCGCCTCGGCCAGAAGCACGTTCATGTGCCCCGGCATCCGACCCGCGACGGGGTGGATCGCGTAGGTCACCTCGATGCCCCGCGACTCCAGCAGCGTCGCCAGGTCGTGCACGGCGTGCTGGGCCTGAGCCGCGGCCAGTCCATAACCGGGCACGACCACGACCTTCGCGGCGTAAGCAAGCTGGATGGCCGCGTCATCGGCGGAGATTGCCCGAACCGGGGCACCGGCACCCGCGGGTACGACCGGTCCACTGTCGCCGGTGCCGAAACCACCGACGAGAATGCTTGCCAGCGACCGGTTCATGGCGTCGGCCATCAGCTTGGTCAGGATGGCTCCCGACGCACCCACCAGTGCGCCGCCGATGATGAGGACGTCGTTGTCGATGACCAGGCCGGCCATCGCCACGGCCGTACCGGTGCAGGCGTTCAGAAGGGAGATGACGACCGGCATGTCCGCGCCGCCGATCGGCAGCACCATCGTCACGCCGAAGCCGAGCGCTGAGACGGCGAGGACCGCGAGCGCAATCGGACCCCCGGTGCCCGTCGCGAGGAGCACACCGGCGACCACCATGACCGTAGCCAACACCCCGGAAAGCACCCGCCCACGCCGCAGCAGCACGGGTTGGCTGGGCACGATCCCCTGCAGCTTCCCCGACGCGACCAGGGATCCGGAGAAGGTCACGGCACCGATCAGCACGTCCACGGATGTGGGCAGGGCATCGGCGACCGGCATGCGCGCGGCGACCTCGTGCACCGCGACCAAGGCGGCCGCGCCGCCGCCCACGGCGTTGAAGAGGCTGACCAGCTGAGGCATGTCGGTCATGGCTGGCCGCCTGGCACCGACGAGGCCAGCAACCGCACCGACGGCCAGTCCCGCAGCGAGGGCCCACCAGCCACCGGCAGTGACCGTGCCGGTCTGGATCGCGTAGACGAGCGTCGCCGCGATCGCGACGAGCATGCCGATCGCGGAGAGCAGGTTGCCGCGGCGGGCGGTCGGCGGCGAATTCATCAGATGCAGTCCGATTACGAAGCACACCGCTGCGCCCAGATAGATGACGCTCATCGCCGCTGACCCGGCTTCCGGAACATCGCGAGCATCCGGTCGGTGACCACGTAGCCGCCGACGACGTTCATGGTCGCGAACGCAATCGCGACGAACGCGAGCACGTAGTCCCATCCACTGTGGGCGGTCACGACGATCAGAATCGCGCCGGCGAGCACGATGCCGTGGATGGCATTGGCGGCGGACATCAGTGGTGTGTGGAGGGTGGCGGGGACCCTGCTGATGACCTCGAGCCCGACCAGCAGGCTGAGGACGAAGATGGTCAGTTCCGTGGTCATGACGCCTGCCGTTCCTCTTCGCCGAGTCGTTCGGTTTCGCAGAGTCGTACCGGTTCGCACAGCCGAGCCACATCGGGGTGCACCACGGCGCCGGCGTGGGTAATGACAACGCCGGCCTGGATCTCGTCGTCCAGGTCGAGCGCCAGGGTTCCGTCGCGGACCAGATGGCGCAGGAGCGCGGCGACGTTGCGGGAGAAGGCGGCCGACGCGGCGGAAGGAACCGTGGCGGCCAGGTTCTCCGCACCGACGATCAACACGTCCTCGTCGGTGACCACGGTCTCGCCGGGATGGGACAGCGCGACGTTTCCACCGAGCGCGCTGGCGGCGAGGTCGACGACGACCGAGCCCGGTGCCATGCCCTTCAACTGCTCCTCGCCGATCAGCAGTGGCGGGCGATGGCCGGGCACCTGGGCGGTGGTGATCACGATGTCGTAGCGGGCGAGATGCTCGCCCAACGCCTCGCGCTGCCGCTCCTGGCCCTCCGCGTCGATGGCCCGGGCGTAGCCGCCGTCGCCGCTGCCGTCCGTCGGCCCGGCGAGGTCGAGGAATGTCGCGCCAACCGACTCCGCCTCCGAACGCGCCTCGGGCCTGATGTCGTACGCGGTGACGACGGCGCCGAGGCGGCGGGCGGTGCCGATGGCCTGCAGGCCGGCGACGCCGGTGCCCAGCACGAGCACCCGGGCCGGCCGGCTTGTCCCGGCCGCGGTGACCAGCATCGGGAAGAAGCGTCCGAACGTGTTCGCCGCGACGAGCACCGCCTTGTAGCCGGCGACGCTCGCCTGCGACGTGAGAGCGTCCATCGGCTGGGCGCGGCTCAAGGTCCGCGGAAGGCCATCGAGACTGATCGCCGTGACTCCTCGGGCGGCCAGGTCCCGGGCGTAGCCGGGGTCGGCCAGGGGTGCGAGTACTCCAACCACGATCTGGCCGGGCCGCAAACGTTCAAGCGCGTCCGTCGGTGGGCGGCCGACCGCCGTGATCAGATCAGCCTCTGCATACAACTCCGCGGTGGATACGACACGCGCACCGGCGGTGGCGTAGGCCTCGTCAGAGAAGAACGCGTCCGCTCCGGCGCCCGCTTCGACCAGTACCTCACAGCCGGCCGTTCCCAGCTCCGCGATCTGGCCGGGGGCGAGCGACACCCGATGTTCTCCTGGGGCCGCTTCCTTGGTGACTCCCACCATCAACGGTCGCATCCGTACCACGTCTCCTTCCGACCCGCACGCGCTTGTCGCTTCTCATGGTGGTAGCGCGGCCGGTTCGGCGGGACGGCCTTCCCTCCCGACTCGGCGGGACCTAATGCCCTAAGAAAGGGTCCGGCCCACCCGTGTGGACAGACTGTCCCCGGGTGGGCCGGACATGGGTGTCACCGCGCGACGGATATCGATGGCGTGCTCACCGGTGTCGCCCCTTGCTGCGGGCCTTGATAATGGCTCGTACGACGAGAAGCGCCATTACCGCGACGATTTGAGCGCCGATGACGATGGCGTTGACGTCGAGGGCCGGCCGCCACGCGACACTTCCGTCCTTGATCACGAAGACCCCGAGCGGCTTCGCCGCGACGCCGAGCCCGCCTCCTGTGCCGCGTTGCTCGTGCCCGGCCTCGCCCGGCCCGCTTCCGCCTCCGCCGCCACCGCCTCCGCTGACCTTGGCGACCGGCAGCACAGTCACGCCATCGTGGCTGATCGGGCTGCCAAAAACCTTGCCCGCGGTCGTGTTGTCGACCACCTCGCGAATTGTCTCAAGGACGGCGGTTTCGTCCCCTGTGGACCCGGTCATACGAATCAGCTCCTCTTCGGAGGCCAGCCTCTTGATAGCCCCGCTGTCTCGTCATTCTCCGCTCCCGCCGGTGTCGGTCGCTCACAATCGGGCGGCCAGGGACCAAAGCCCGGCACGCGTCGACGGCGCGCGTGGCACCGTACGCCTTTCACAGGTCCTCGACGAGCACGCCGGCGTCACCGGCCGACCTCGCTCGGGCGTCCGGCGCCGGCGCCCCCTCCACTCGCCAAGCGGATCAGGGACACGAACTGAACGATGATGCCGATGATGCTGCCTACGATGGCGACGACGAGCACGAATCGCACGAGCACATTCCAGCGGATCGAGTTGCCGCTGAAGTCGAACGGAAACACCTGCCACATGCGCGCAAGCACGACCACGCCGATGCTCGTGGTGACCAGCTCGCCAAGCGACCTCAGCCACAATCCGTCGTACGCCACGTAGACCATGTTGGCGGCGACACCGGCAACGAGCGAGAGGTTGACGAGCCACAGCACCTGCGCGGTGTCGTCGCTGAGGAAAGGCACCTCCTGCCAACCCGGCCACACGTTGATGGCGTAGAGCATGGCCACCAGGACAGCGGCGGCGACGAGGTAACCGAACCTTCGCGCGGCTGCGGGTGGTCGGCGAGAATTTGCAGACATCATGGCCTCCGTATCATCCTGAGCCCACGCTCAGATTAGGTGCGACCCGCGGCGTCGGTTAGGACGAATGGTCACGATGTCAGCGCCGAAGGTCCCGGCGTAGGCCGCGCGGATCTCCCGACTGGCGGGCCCGGGTCGCGGCGGTCCGGCTGGGCTGAGACTCTTCTCCGGTGGAGGTGAGTCGACTGCTGCCCGGCGTGGCCGATCTGGCCAGCTACCGTCGTTCATGGCTGCGGGGAGATCTCATCGCCGGTGTGACCGTCGCGGCCTATCTCGTACCGCAGGTGATGGCCTACAGCGGCCTCGCCGGTCTGCCGCCCGTCGCCGGGCTGTGGGCAATCCTGCTGCCGTTGGCGATCTACGCCTTGCTCGGCTCGTCGCGGAAGCTGTCGGTCGGCCCGGAATCCACCACCGCGCTCATGACCGCGACCGTGATCGCGCCGTTGGCGGGCGGCAACCCCTCCCTGTACGCCGCCCTCGCCGCCAGTCTCGCAATCGTGACCGGGCTGCTGTGTCTCGTCGCCTGGGTGGCCCGGCTCGGCTTCGTGGCCAATCTCTTGTCGAAGCCGATCCTCGCGGGCTACATGGCGGGCGTTGCTCTAATCATGATCGCAGGACAGTTGGAGAAGATCACGGGTGTGCCGGTGGACGGCGGTGGCTTCTTCGCTGAAGTCGCCTCGTTCGGCCGTGGAGTTGCCAAGATCGACATCGCGACGCTGGCCTTTGCCACGGCCGTACTCGCCTTCCTTTTCGTCGTGCAGTGGCGCGTTCCCCGGGCTCCGGGGCCGCTGCTCGCCGTCCTGCTCGCCACCGTCGCGACGGCGGCGTTCGGGCTGGAGCGCAAGGGCATCTCCGTGATCGGTCCGATCCCGGCCGGTCTCCCCCAACCCGTTCTGCCAGACCTCGGCAACGTCTCGGACCTGCTTCTGCCGGCGGTGGGCTTGCTCATCGTCGGCTATACGGACACGGTGCTCACGGCGCGATCCTTCGCCAGCCGCGGCCACGAAATCAATACAAACCAGGAAATGCTCGCCCTTGGCGCGGCGAACATCGGGGCCAGCGTGCTCCGCGGCTTCCCGGTGAGTAGCAGTGCGAGCCGAACCGCTCTTGCGTCGGCCGCGGGCGCGCGATCCCAGCTGTACTCTCTCGTCACACTGCTCTGCGTACTCGCTGTCCTGATGTTCGCGAGCCCTCTGCTCGCCCAGTTTCCCACCGCAGCTCTCGGCGCCATCATCATCTATGCCGCGGTCCGGCTCATTGACCTTGTCGAGTTCCGCCGGCTAGCCGCGTTTCGCCGCGCCGAAATCGTCCTCGCGCTTGCCGCATGCGTCGGCGTGCTCGCGGTCGACATCCTGTACGGCGTGCTGCTGGCCATCGGGCTATCCGTCGCCGAGATGTTGACCCGGGTGGCCCGGCCTCACGATGCGATCCAGGGCCTCGTGCCCGGCCTGGCCGGCATGCACGATATCGACGACTATCCACAGGCGACGCTCATACCGGGACTCGTCGTATACCGATACGACTCGCCGCTGTTCTTCGCCAACGCCGAGAACTTCCGCCGCCGCGCCCTCGCGGCCGGCACCCCGCGCGACGGGGCCGTTGCCTGGTTCGTGCTCAACGTCGAGGCAAACGTCGAGGTCGACATCACCGGGCTCGACGCGATGGATGCGGTCCGGGCGGAGCTGACCGACCGGGGCATCGTCTTCGCTCTCGCCCGCGTGAAGCAGGATCTGCTCGTTCGCCTGGACGCATACGGGCTGACCGAGAAGGTCGGCGCCAACCGGATCTTTCCTACTCTGCCGACCGCGGTCGCCGCGTACCGCGCGTGGGTCGAGCAACACTCAGAATGAGCTCGTCGACGATCGAGGCCTGACGACCCCGTCACACAACCGTTGGCACCACGGCCACGCCGCAGCCGGCCCGATGCAACAGGGTCCCGGAAACCCATGATCGCTGCCGAGCCGGGTCATCGCCCATATCGGAGCCAACGACGATCAGTTGGGCGGTCTTCGACGCCGCCGTGAGGGCCACGGGAACGTCCAGGCCGTGCCGGACGACGCGGTGCACGGCAACCTCCGGGTACTTCTCCGCCCAGGCCATCAGCGCATTGACCAGGAGTCGATCGGCATCGTCTCGCTCCTGCGCGAAGCCCAGCGCGCCTGTCCGGGTCTCGGTGCCGGCCGACCCTGGCCAGATGTGCAGTGCCCACAGCGGTGCACCCCGCAGCGACGCCTCGGCGAAGGCGAACGCCACCACCTCGTCATCGCTAGGCCTGCCCGACACTCCGACCAGCACCGGCCGCGGCTGGGTCGGAATGTTGACCGACGTGTCCAGCGCCCGGCAGACGATGACCGGCAGCCTCGCACGACTCACCGCGTGCTCAGCGACAGAACCGTCACGTAGCTCGCGGGACCCACACTGGATGCGATGTCCAACCACCAGCACGCTGCCGTTACGTGACTGATCCAAGAGGACATCAGCAGGCTGACCCGCGACCATCGCCGCCGACACCGAGAGGCTAGGGTGATCGGCGTTAGCCCTCGACATGGCGACGTCCAGCAGCCGGGCCTTGTTGCTCGCACCAGCGTGTTCACCGCGTGCGTGGACGACCAGTAGCGGCACCACCCGTCCCATAGCCTCCTCTGCCGCCAGATCGAGCGCGGCCATGCTCGCCGCCGACCCGTCCACCCCGACGACCACGGGTCCCATCGGTTCGATCGCCATGGCGCACCTCCTCATCCCTCACCGTCAGCTTCCGCCGCCGTGACCCACACAGGCAGAGGCGTTGCGCCTATCCGACCGGGTCCACGGACCCTGTCTGACTCACCGTTAAGGGATGCCGGCGTCAAGATCCGCCGCGAGACCCCGGCGTGAGTCCTCCTGCCGGGAAGCGGCGAGGGTCCCCTCAGGTAGAGCCATAGGTCCCTACTCGAATGGGGACTTCCCGCCCTGCCGTTCGATCTCGAAGGTCGGCCATCATCACTCTGTCAACGTTTAACAGCGAGCTAAGCCCGCCGGGCAAGCTCCACACCAGACGGAGTGATCCCATGAAGCGCAGAACCCTCGACGTGCTGATGAGCGTGGGCGGGCTCGCAATCGCCGGCCTGCTCCTCGTCGCCGGACTCGTCCTGACCGCCAACGCCAGC
>JAXIPB010000141.1:0-7717 GCA_045403155.1 Micromonosporaceae bacterium | reverse complement strand
CTGTGGCCTGCACAATGTTCGGCCACGAGCGGCGCATTGATCTGCCGCGATTGGAGCGGCCAGGCGGTCGAGATCAACCGCGCCAATCTGCCGAGATGAGGCTCGCCGGCCCTTCGACGGCGGCCGCTACGCGCTAAGTTGTGCGCGTCACATCCGATTAGCCAACGGAGGCGCCGTAATGTCCGAGATATCTCACCGTTCGGTGCTCGCTGCGGGAGGCGCCGTGTTGACCGCGTATCTCGCCGGCTGCGCCCGGGCGACGAACGGCGGCGACGTTGGAATCGGAGGCCAGTCGAACACAGACCCCTTCGGGGTGGACCCGGCCGTGCTGGACGCCTGGCGAAACTTCCCGGTCACCCGTACGCCGAGGCCGATTCTGCTTCTGGGGGCGCCCCTGCGGGAGACCGGCTACCACGCCGGCGACGCCAAGTTGGCTGTCGCGACCGGACGCTACGAACTGGCCGCGACGCTGCCGTCGACCCACCCCGCCACTAGCACGGCAACGCTGCCTGATGGCACGTTCCAGCTCCCAATCATCACCGCGGCGCAGGCGTACGAGCGCCTGCGCGGCACTGGCAACCCCGCCAACGCCCCAGATGCCAACCCGGCCCCGTTACACATCACCAGAGTCGAGCTTGGTACGGCGTCGTTTCACACCGACCGCGGGGCGCTCGATCTGCCCGCCTGGCTGTTCCACGCCCCCGACTCGTTCGAGCCGCTGGCCTGGCCCGCGCCGCATCCGGATGCGTTCTGGCGCCTGGGCGACCTTCCGTTCGCGGGGGATGTCAGTGACGGTCGGCTCGCCGACGACGCCGTCACGCTGACCGCGACCATGCCGGCCCCGCACCCTGGCGCCTGCCCAGGCGACCCGATATACCGCCACCACCCGGTGGTCCTCGAGGAGAGCACCGTTGTCGCGATCGGCGTGCGCCGCGAGATCGTCTCGATTGAGCCCGGATCGCACCGGGACGACTGCGCATACGACCTGATGCGGCGTACGCAGCAATACACAGTCACGCTCGCCGCGCCGCTGGGGAATCGCGTCCTGGTCAGCAGCGCCGGCATGCCGGCGGCTGTGACCATCAGCGGATGAGGCCGTGAACGAATCGGGCCGCTGCCGTCGTTGGCCACGATCCTCCACGCGGCAGACCGTCGTAGAGGGCTTCGCTCTGCCGTCGGGAGCCGGCGTCCATCGTGGACTCAACTCCTACTGATCCGGGGTGCGACACGACTTAGCTTGCTTGTTGCACGCCCTAGCGAAAACGATCCTCATTTGCCGCGATGCGCGCGGTCATCTGCCGAGTTGAGGGCGTCGGGGGCCATCATCGGTGATGCGTTCGATATCCAGACTCCTTGATCCTTGACATATCGACTTTCGCGTTCCACGCTGCGACGGCATAACGAACCACGATATGGAGTGATGATCGGTGAGCACGACCGTGAAGGTGAGCACGCGGCTGCTCACCGCACTGCTGGCCGCGGCTGCCGTGGCCGTCGTGGAATTCGGAGTTTGGCCCACGCTGCTCGGCCCGGCCGGCCTGGATCTGGGGCCGATGCCCGTGCCGCAGTCGATGCCGTATTTGACGGTGCAGGCTGACGAAGGGTTCGCCCAGCGGTGGGCCGGCGCCACTGTGGGGGACTTCGCCGTGAACGCTGCCGACGCGACGGTTCTTTTCCCATGGAAGGACACTTCGGACGGCACCCGGGACTGGGCAACCGGACTACCACCGGTGGAGCTTGCACAGTTTCACTCGATGGAGCTGACGTTCTGGGCACCTACATGGCCGGACCGGCTTGGCTTCGCTGGGCCGAAGCTCGCGACGCAGGCGGTCATTCTGCTGGTGCTCTGGCTGCTGTGGCGCATCGTCCGCACGGTGCCCGCCGCCGAGGTCTTCACTCCGGCAAACGCCCGGCGGATGGTCGGCGTCGGCCTCGCTGTGGCCATCGGCGGCAGCGCAGTCCAGCTGCTGGGCTATGCAGCACACAAGAGCATCCTCGCCCGTTCCGCTGCGGCCGGCATCGTCGACATCAACTTCTCGTTCTCGTTCCTACCGCTGGTGTTAGGTGCGATCCTGCTGCTTCTCGCTGAACTGTTCCGACAAGGCGTAATGCTGGGCGCCCCCTCGACCTCCTTGAGGTCGAGGGCTGACATCCGCCCGCTCAACCGGGCGCCACAGGACCAAGACGTGTTGGACTAACGTCCTGTCATGCCGCAAGTCGCGCGTCGGCCACCGTGGGGCAGACCTACCGGATCTGCCGAATTGAGGGCGTACTCGGAGCTCCTTGTGGACACGGGTGGGCCGGCCGGGAACGGATCGTCGCGCGGTCGCGTCGAACCCTTAGCGGAACGAGAGGTCGCGATGGTCGGCAAACGAGTGCTTGGTCTGGTTCTGATGTCGGTCGCGTCGGCCGGGTGCGCTGTTACGGATGCTTCCGGCGACGTTGCCGCCACGGCCGACACCCGCCCTGCGATCGTGACGAACTGCGGGACCTTTGACCTGGACCAGCGTCAGGGAATGCCTGACTCCGCAATGCGCTGTTTTGTTGATGCCGTAGCAGAAGGGCGTCCTGTCCAGTTGAAGGAGACCAGACCTACCATGGAGGGCGACCCCATCACCGTCATCTATCGCGCGGATGCGCAGCGCCGAGTCGATGTCATCACCGACTCCAGGCAGGACCGCTTCGGCGCCCGGATCATTTCACGACAAACCTGCATTGGACCGGTCCCTGCCGTAGGTGAACTGACCTTCGCCCACTGTTCGGAACCGACGCCAATCAAGGATTGAACGGTCACAGTCGGCTCTCCACCTGGCTCTGCCGACAGCACGCTACCGCCAACGTCCTGTCGTGCCGCGAAGCGCTCGGGTCTCGTCGGCGGCAGCTTTAGGGTCCGACTCTGCCGAGACGATTGCGGTCGGGGCCGACAACTTGCCGTCCGTTCGCGCCGGCGCCACGTCTCTAGGTATGGATCAGCGGAAGAAGGCGAACCGGCCGCCACCAGCCTCGATGTCGGGTAGCGATGTGAAGCCAAGGTGAAAGGTGGCAAGCGCCTCGGTCGGGAATCCTCGCTGACTCAACAGATCGCGGGCTCGGCGCTCGAGTTCCTCTTTGGACTCAAGTAGAGCAGCAGAAGACGCTTCATCGGCAGACGCGACGATCAGCCACGCGAACATGTTCTTCGGGCGTCTGTGCGGACCTTCCCGGTTGTGCACGTCACACGTGTACATCTTGTCGTCTTGAGTCGGTCGCCTATCGTTGCTCGGGTCGAATCATCTCCAGTTCGTGCAACGCTGTTGATCGCACGGCGAGCGGGTCGATATCCAGGGCGATGAGCAGCCGCGCTGCCGGACCGGTCGTGTTGTCGAGCGCCGACGCGAGCACGTGGGTGGTGCCGGTTTCGGAATGGCCGAACTGGCACGCCATCGTGGCGGCGCGGTGGAAGGCATTGAGTGCGGTCCGGCCGTGGGTCACGGGGTCTGCGGAAGGCGTCCGTTTCCATGGAGGTTCGGTCGGGTCGGGTGCGCCCGTTTCGTCGTCGAGTTCGGTGCTCACGAGTTCAGCGGTGCCTTCGAACGCGGTCGCGACGGTGACACCGGCGGCGTCGAGGATCGCAGCGGCCGTGTTGTAGCGGGCTACCGCATGGGGCAGGTCAAGACCCATCTTCGCCAGCTGATCGGCCACGACAAGTACGGCTAGAATGAGATGCGCGGCGGTGGTACGGGGCAGCCCGAACCGCACCGCCAACAACAGGACTTGCGCTTCGATGTAGTCGAGCAGCGGGCCGCCGTAGCCCTCGCCTCTCCGCAGGAAACGCCGGTGCGCGCGGCGAGTATCGAACCTCATCAGCTTCGCGACCCAGGATCCTGCGCCGGACACGTCGCCCCCGGCCATCCCCACCACCAGTTTGAGCATGAAGTTGTTCAGCGCAACCCGCGTGTGGGCTTGGGGAAGCTCCAGCACCGCCTGTCTGATCGCCGTGATATCGCCGCCAGCAGCGCGTACGAGCTGGGTGGCCCGGTTGTCCGGACCGGCTAGCAACCCGAGCAACAAGTGGGTGGGGTTAACGCGGATGACGCCGAGGGCCTCTGCCTGCGCGATCGCCTCGGCAACGGCCACCGCGACGGCTCGACTGAACCAGGGCCGTGGCCGCGCTGCTCGGCGGCGGCTTCGGGTGTCCCATTGGACCTCCCGGAAGAGCGCGGCGACGGCAAACGGAAGCTCGTCGCCGAGGGCCACCGTGTCGTCCCCATCGGTGGCATCGACGGACCCGGCCTTTGGCTGACTCCACGCAGGGTCATACGCCCCTGGCATGCCAGCTTTTGCAAACCAGTGTCGCGGCAGAGTCCGAATCGTTGGGCCAAGGACGAGATCGGTTCCAACGACGGAGATCTTCCGCCGCTGAGCCGCGCGGTAAGCCAACTCGAGTTCGAACCTGACCGCATCCGTCACCGAAGGACCCGGTCGGCCGAGGCCCGCGGCTCCCGGATCTGCCACAAGACACCTCCGGCCGAATGATCGCACCCGCCGGCAAACACCGAGCCAGCACCCACCAATCGCCACACCGCCCTAGCTCTGACCGACCGTCCTCTTTTGCCGCATTCGGCGCGGTCGGGTAGCTCGGGCGGCAGCGCGGCATGTTTGGCGTATGACCAGCTCTGTCCTCCTCCAGCGTGCCTCTGATGATCTTCTTCGCGTCGCGGTAGCCGCGTATCTGGCCCGGTACAAGGGATTGTCCCGCGCACACACCGATTCCGACCTTCAGGTCTTCCTGCGCTGGTGCCGTGAGCGAGACCTCGATCCGTTGGCCGCCGCCGAGTGGATGTGGAACTGTTCGTGCGCTGGCTGCAGGAGGCCCGCAGGTTCAAGCCGTCCACCGTGTCGCGGCGCTTGTCGGTCGTGATCTGCTTCTACCGCACCTGCGTCATCGATGCCGTCCTGGACTATTCGCCGGCGGCTTACGTACGGCGGCCCTCGGTGCCGCCCGATTCGCCAACGCTTGGCCTTTCGCATCTGCAGTTCGAGGCGATGATCGTCGCCTCGAGAACGTCGATCAACCCGTTCGACTTCGCCTTGGTCGCCATGCTCGGTCTGCTCGGGTTGCGCATCTTCGAAGCCTGCGCGGCAAGCATCGACGACCTCGGCGAGGAACACGGCCATCGCGTCCTGCGCGTGTGCGGCAAGGGCAGCAAGCTTGTCCTAGTTCCGCTACGGCCAGCCGTAGGCCGGGCGATCGACCGAGCCGTCGGCGACCGCCTCGACGGGCCGATCCTGCTTAACCGCACCGGCGGTGGAATGGACCGCCACGCCGCGACCCGGCGATTGAGACACCTGGCTCGAACCGCGGGCGTACGGATGCCGAGAATGCACCCGCACATGCTGCGCCACACCTTCGTGACCACCATGCTCGATGCTGGCGTCAGCCCCGCGACGTGCAGATCGCTGCCCGTCACGCCGACCCGAGAACGACCATGCGCTACGACCGCGCCCGCAAGAACCTCGATCGCCATCCGAACTACATCCTCGCGGCGTTCATGGCATCCGGAACGTAATCTAGCCGACCCTGCCGGCGTCGCTGTCATGCCGATGAGAGGGCGTCTGGCGCGCGGGTATACCCGGTATGGCGAGCCGCGGCAGGCACGCCAGTGCGGTGCGATCGGCGCACTTCAATCAGTGACGCCGGAGCGCTTGGCGCCACGACGCCGCTGTAGCCGAGTCGTAGTAGCGGGTGAACTCACATCCCCAGGCGATCGCGTCAGTGAGGTGTGATCCACCCCAACGCGGCTCGCCACTCACAAGCAGGCGGGATCCCACCGCGTACGAGGGGACGCCTTCGTTAAGTCCCCCCGCCACCACCATAGGGGGATCCCCCGTCCCCACCATCGGGGCGTCCATGTCGAGGGTGAACGTCGACGCGCTGCCACCTGAGAACCACTCGCCAACTGCGAAGGTGACGCCGGCGAGATCGAGGTGACCTCGGTCTGGCCGGTTGGAGTGTGCCGAGCCAATCTCGATGACGACACCGTCGAACGCAAAGGCGCGTTTGGCGACCGCGCTGGGGCTGTACCGCTCGGCACAACTTGTCGCTCCGCCGTCCGGCAGTGGCCCGGTGAGCTGAGACGTCGGGTTGTCCAGATCGGTGTCGGGGGAGATCTGCTCGCCTGGCAACACTTGCGCGGTTTCGCCAGTCCGTTCGCCGGCCGGCATCAGACCGGAGTCCTCCCGAGTGCTTGCACACGCCCCAACGGCCGACGTGAGAAAAAGGCAGATCGCAGCAACGACGACTCGTTTCGCCGCCGCCCCTGTCGCCTCCGATTCACCCTCCACGGCACTTTGACGTGGGCGTGCTGCCAGCGGTTCCGCTTACGCCGCCCCCGGCCGGGCGAACGTCCGCATTTAAGAAATAGCAGCGATGCGCGCTGTCAGACCGAGATAAGTGCGTTGGCGCACTCGGTCGGGATGATGGGTCTGCCGCCGGCCGTGGCAGGATGAACCATGGGGTTCTTCGATCGGCCGCCACCTGTCGCACAGCCCGAGCGAGAACGGCATCGGAGGCCTAGGCCGGCGTGGATCAAGCCGGAGGCAGCGTTGCCGGGCGTCGTGGCCACGGAGTTTGTGTTGGCGCGCACGCCTGACGCAGCAGTTGCCGTGATCGGGTTGTCGACATACCCGACCGGCTTCGAGTTTTCCGTCTGCGCCGTCTTGCGTGAGGATCGGCGTCGGCGAGGGGCCGATTGGGGGGTTATGCATCCCCTGCCTGACCTGTTCCGCGACGAGCCGCTGCCGGACGAGTTTCTCCGGCTCGGACTTCGATTTTCAGACGGCCGGGCCGCCACCAACGTGGGCCCTCCGATCTGGTCCTCGGAGTTCGAGCCGGCCGGCGTGCTCCTCCTTGCCGACGGCGGCGGTGGAGGCGCGCCGACAGGACATGCTGGGTGTGGCCGCTGCCGCCATCCGGACCGGTGACATTCGTGTGCGAGTGGCCGGCATTCGGGATCAACGAATCTCACTCTGATATCGACGCCCAGTTCATCCTCGACGTTGCCGCACGCGCTACCCAACTCTCGCCGGAGAATGCGGACCCAGCGGACGATCAGGCGTCCGCGGTCGCGTGGCTCCGTGACTCGGGTCTGGGGCCGTAGCTCCCCGCAATGTCATGCCGCTGAGCGCGTGGGTGCACTCTCATGGCACCCCTCTGTGTCAAGTCACATTTTCGGTCGCCCGACGGCGTCTAGTTTGCCCGGTGTTGCGTTGGGTCTGGGCGTCTCGACTACGTCGGCGCGGGCGGGCGGCCGGGGCCGATTCGGTCGCGTCGCTCGTGCCGGGGCCTGCGTAGGTGGTCGTCGGGCGGCGTAGGCTCGGTGCCAAAGCCCGGGCTGTGACTGGTCCGAAGAGCCGACCGTCGGGGTTGGGTCGGCCGCGCTGGATGTCGAAGGCGCCCCCACGTGTCCTCCCGGGCTCGCCTTACTCGCGTCGGCGACCAGCTGCCGGTACACCACATCGGAGAGTCGTCGCTTGAGGGCCCGCAATGCCTCCATCGGGTCTTGCCGGCGGGGAGGCGGCGGCGCAAGTAGGCCCGGCCGGGGGTGTTGTGGCGGATCTGCACGACGGCCATGATGTGCAGGGCCCGGTTGATGCGCCGGTTGCCGGCGCGGGAGAGCCGGTGGCGTGTCTGCTCGCCGCTGGAGGCACCCAGTTGTGCGGTGCCATTCCGGGACGC
>JAXIPB010000236.1:0-4151 GCA_045403155.1 Micromonosporaceae bacterium | reverse complement strand
CTCCCGCATCAGCGCTACCTCCACACCAGAGCTGCCCGCCTGACCGGCGACCGCTGAGAGAGCCTGACCGGATCCGTCGTGTACGCGTCCCCACCTTGCTGGCGACGCCCCCTGTGCCGCTGAGGCGCTCCACCCGGATCCGCGAAACGTTGCCGGGGATGTCCGAGATGGGCCGGTTGCCCCGACGTCTCTGGTGAGCGGCGCCCGAGAGGTGCCCGAGGAAAGGAGAGGGCGATGACACACGAGACCGTGTCTCCAGGTGCGCCAAGTACGGAGACCGCACGACTGTTGGCGTGCGGTGTCGTGGCCGGGCCGCTGTTCCTTGCGGTCCTCATGATCCAGGCGTTCACGCGCGAAGGCTTCGACCTCAGCCGCCACCCGCTCAGCCTGCTCAGCCTCGGGGACCTGGGGTGGATCCAGATCGCCAACTTCGTCGTGACGGGTGCGCTGTTGGTGGTCTGCGCCATCGGGATGAGGCGGGTGCTGCTTCCCGGCCGGAGCGGCACATGGGCGCCCAGGCTGGTCGGCGCCTTCGGGGTCGTGGCCGGGGTCTTCGCCACCGACCCGGGTGCCGGCTTCCCGCCTGGCGCACCGACAGGAGCGCCGGAGCAGATCAGCTGGCACGGCATCCTGCACGAGGTCGGATCCGGGCTGGCGTTACTCGGGATGATCGTCGGGTGTCTGGTGTTCGCGCGACGTTTCGCGGCCCTCGAACGCCGGGGTTGGGTCGGAGCCTGCGTCGCGACGGCGGCGGCGGTCCTCGTGCTCGCGTCGTGGCCCGACACCGACGGCGTCAGCGTGCGACTTGTGATCGCGTCGGCGATCCTGTTCGGCTTCGTGGCGGCGACGGCGACGCGGCTGATGCGAGGTCTCCCGGTCGCGGCCGAGACGTCCGCCGCGGCCGGACCTGCTCGCGCTCTCGGGCCGGCGGCCTGACCGATCGAGGAGGGAGGAGACGACGATGACGAACGTCCTGACTGCACTATCGACATCCCTCGATGGCTTCATCGCGGGCGCCGGAGACACGCGGGAGCAGCCGCTGGGGGTGGGTGGGGACCGACTCTTCAAGTGGCTCTTCGACGGGGACACGCCAAGCCGTCACGCTCCGGGGTTCAACATGTCGGCCGTCAGTGCGAAGTTCTTCGACGAGGGCGTTGACCGGGTCGGCGCGGCCATCACGGGCCGCCGTACCTACGACGTCTCGGATGCGTGGGGTGGGAGCGGTCCGATGCCCGGCATCCCCCTGTTCGTGGTGACCCACCAGGTCCCCGAGGAGGTCCCCGCTGGCGATCCGCCGTACACGTTCGTGACCGAGGGCGTCGAGCGCGCCGTCGAGCTCGCGAGGTCGGCGGCCGATGGCAAGGACGTGTTCCTGCAAGGGGCGAGCATCGTCCAGCAATGCCTCCGGGCCGGTCTGATGGACGAGCTGGTCATCAGCCTGGTCCCCGTGGTGCTAGGCCGGGGCGTGCGCCTTCTGGATGACTTGGAGCCCGGACGCTTGGAGCTGGAGGTCGTCCGGGTTGTCGACGCCCCGGGCGTCACCCATCTCGAGTATCGAATCGTGAAGTAGCAACGGCGGCGTGCCAACCACCCGATGGCATGCCAACCACCCGATGGCGAGCAATCCCGAGGCTGTCTGATAGGCGACGCATGATGAGCGCACCGATGAGTTTCGGTCGCGCGAGCCGTCCACGCAGCAGGGTCCACATCGATCGGAGGTGTCGAACATGCGCAAGGTCGTCGCGTACGAGCTGGTGTCCCTCGACGGCGTCGCGGAGAAGCCCGATGGGTTCTTCGCCGACTGGGACGACGCGATGGACGCCAACCTCGGCGCCGTCATCGCGGCGCAGGACTCGGTCATCCTCGGCCGGCGCAGCTATGAGGAGTGGGCCGAGTTCTGGCCGGGCAGCGACATCGGGCCGTTCGCGAGGTTCATCAACGGGGTCGCGAAGTACGTCGCCACCTCCACACCGCTCGATCCGAAGTGGGCCACTACGACCGTGGTCGACGGCGACCTGGTCGAGTTCGTGCGGGATCTGAGGACCCAACCCGGAGCCGATATCGGCGTGCATGCAAGCATCTCGGTCGCCCAGGCACTGCTTGCCGCGGGAGTCGTCGACGAGCTCAGGCTGGTGATCGCACCGACGATCGCGGGCAGCGGGCGGAGGCTCCTCGACGGCTTGCCGGCGATTCGGCTCGAGTCGATCGGAAGCACGACCTCACCGACTGGCTATCTGCTCGTCGACTACCGCGTGATCGGGTAGGCGAGCAGCCCGTCGCGGACAACCGGGCCTCACCCTTCGTCGACTACTGGAACGTCCGCAATCGCGGACACAAGGCAGAGCGGATCGACCAGCTCCGAGGGCAGATCTTCAACGGGTAGCAAGGCGGAGCGGCTCCGTGAAGGAGGGCGTTTTTCGGTCGCACGCGGAAATCGTTCGTCGGCGCGTCGATGCGTTGTCTTCTCGTTGGTCTCTGCAGACCTCGGCTGGGGCGAGACGCGATAGCAGTCCGTGGTGCGCCAGCGTTCGCGAATGTCACCTGAGGCGTCTCAGATTCAACGGGGAACCCGACGGCAGCACTGGGGTCCAGCCCGCGACGTGCAGCCAACGATCATCACTCTGCGCCTTCGCGTAGATCACGTATTCGCGATCCTGTACTGGAACGCCGCGACGGCTTGCCGGACCCTCGCCCGACGCGAGCGTCGTTTCCGCCCACCGGATCACTTCGCGAACGTCCTGAGCACCAGCAAGTTCGAACGTCATCTCCTCCCACCCCATGGGCGCCCCCGGGAAGGGCACCGGATGTGGTCGGACGGTTGGGCTCTGCGTACCACGCGCGGGCTGGTCGACGTTGGGCGGCCTAGCGGGTTGCTCCCAGAGGGTGACGCGGTAGGCGGCGGCCAGCTCCCAGGGTTCGTCGTCGTAGACGTCCGGAGCCGGTCTTGCATCCACGAACAGAGCCTAGAACGCTGTGATGCGCCAGTGTGCAGGAATGTGTCTAGAGGCTTCCCACGTCCCCCAGAACGAGGACTAGCCGCCTTCCTGCTTCAGTCGGGCGCCCGTCCCGCCAGGCGTCTGAGCTCGCAGGAAGTTCTCGACGAGCCCTCGCACGACGGTAGCCATCGAGAACCCGTGCTCGGTACACCAAGCCTTGAGCGCCGTGTGCTGTTCCTCCGGAAGGCGGACGAGGAGAGTCTGATGCTCTGGTCCGGAGGCGACGACCGGCACCGGCATGGTGGCAGGAGTGATCCCCACACCTACTGGGACCGCGCCGAGGACGGCCATCTCGAGCGCTCCGGGAGGCTGCATCTGACCGAACCGTTGATCAAGCCATGCTCGAAGCAAGAACCTCACGACCTGCGCCCGATCTCGCTCTGGGAGTCCGTTCAGCGCCTTCTCGATCAGTCGTGCCGCTCGGTCGCTTTCGGACGTTGAGCTCGGCATATCGCCATGATATCGCTCTATATCACCACGGGCAAGCCGCCGCATCTGCGACATGATCGACCGCTTGCCACCTGGCGGGCGGTAGTAGCTCGCGTCTGTCGAGCGACGAGCCCGCGTGGGCAAGGGTTCAGTTTTGTCGCTTGACGCGGATTGTCCCGCTCGGTTCGTGTCCCCGAAAGCCGGAGCGGCAGATGCCGCGCAGGTCGTCAATGGGGTCCTTGCCGTCGTCCGTGTTGCCTCGCGCTGGGTGGCATTCCTCTGGCGTGCAATGCGGTCATGGCTCGGTCAGCTGGAGGGCCGGTAGCGAGGGCGTGGAGGAATAGTCAAGACCTGTGGATCGGCATGTCACGCGACTTCTTGATCACCACCCTTTCTAAGCCGTCGGGTCATTCGATGAGCTTGCCGTTCTTGAATACCGCGCCCGGCTACGACGAGGAGCTGCGCAACTCGGTGTTCGTCGAGCGTGGTCTGCACGCGACATCCATCTGCGGCGCGGTCCGGAGGAGCGCGCGGCCGGGCTCGCGGCCCGAACGCTCGCCCTTCCTGACGCTCAGAGCGTCGAGGTCTCACCGCGCTGCTGACCTCGGCGGGGGAGCGCTGAGGTCGAGACAGTTACCGCTCCCGGACTGCGTAGGTCAGGTGGGTCACCCGCTGCGTCGGCTCCGCGCGGACCGGCTCCAGGGCCACGCGGCCCGCGTCCACGCC